>JAGBTZ010000053.1 GCA_017631055.1 Alistipes sp. | reverse complement strand
GTTGGAGGCTGACATCTATGCGGTTGTCGTCTGTGATGCGGCGAATGTATGCCGTCATCTTGTCGCCCACGGCCACCTTGCGGAAGATTTGATTCTTGTAAATCATACCCCAGTGGCGATTGTTGATAATCACTCGGTAGCCAATAGGGCTCTCCGAAGCAACGATTATATCGACCTGCTGGCGGGGCTTTACGCTGATGATGTCATTATCTACAAATGCCTTGAATTTGTTGGTCGCCACGCAACGACCCGTGATATTATCTACATAGAGCCAGACCAGATAGCTGCGACCCACGATAATTCCACCCTGCTGATTGCGGTTGGGCAGAAACAAATCCTTGCCGGTCAAGCCCCAATCGAGGAAAGCTCCGTGTACCGACTTATCGACGACCTTCAGATATGCCACCTCGCCCGCCTTGATAGTCGGGGTCTCGGTCGTTGCTACCAAGCGATCCTCCGAATCGTGATAGACAAAGACCTCCTTCTCATCCCCTTCCTTATCTGTGAGCGACACATATCTATTGGGCAGCAACACCTCGTTCTGCTCCTCATCCACCAAATAGAGGCCGTAGTCCGAAATACGCGCCACTTTAAGTTTCTGAATCTGACCTACCTTCATATAAAAATGTGTTTTATCTGGGCAAAAGTACAAAACAATTCACAGATTTAAGAATAATTTTGCTATATTTGTTATTATGAAACATCGTGTAGCGGTTTGTCAGTTCAGTATGGAGTGGTGCAACGTCACCGCCAACCTCGCCCGAGCAGAGGAGTTTATCTCTCGGGCGCAAGCCGACTGCGTGGTGTTGCCCGAGATGTTTGCCACCGGTTTTGTGACCAATCCTACCTCGGTGGCGCAAGCTATGGATGGTGAGATTGTCGGTTGGATGCGTTCGATGGCGGCAAGGTACAACTGCGCCATTGTCGGCACTGCCATAATCGAGGCGGAGGGCAAGTTTTACAACCGCGCCCTCTTTGCAAAGCCCTCGGGCGAGGTCGTCTGCGCCGACAAACGCCACCTCTTCTCGATTGGTGGCGAGGCCGAGCACTTGACAGCCGGCACGGAGCGTGTTGTGGTCGAGTGGGGCGGTCTGCGTTGGCTGTTGCTGACCTGCTACGACCTACGCTTTCCGGTCTGGAGCCGTTGCCGAGGGGATTATGACGTGGCGCTCTACCCTGCATCGTGGCCGGCATCACGCAGGGATGCATGGATGACACTTCTGAGAGCAAGAGCTATCGAGAATGAGGCATACGTCATCGGAGCCAACCGCACGGGCAGTGACCCGACAACCCGCTATTCGGGCGACTCGGCAATTATCGGATTTCGGGGCGAAACGCTTGCCCAAATCGGAATCGAGGAGGGTGTGATTACGGCAGAATTCGACACAAACGAGTTGGAGCACTTCCGAGAAAAGTTCCCAACACTCAAAGATTCCGATGATTTTCGCATCGAAATCCCTTAATTATCAATTGTCAGTTATCAATTATCAATTATCAATTCGAAAAGGTATGACCTACGATATAATTTTAATGTTGCTCTTATCGGGCATTGTGGTTGGTGTAATCAACACCTTAGCGGGTGGAGGCACGGTTATCACGATGACCGTCTTTATGGTCCTCGGACTCCCCATCACCATCGCCAACGGAACCAATCGCATAGCGGTCGTTATGCAGAATTTGGCGGCAACAGTCACATTTATCCGCAAGCGAATGTTCGATGTCAAGAGCAGTTTGCTGCTCGCCGTGCCGGTAATCATCGGCAACATCTGCGGCTCGTTGTTGGCAACGCACATCACCGACACCGTATTCCGCATCTGCTTTGGTGTGGTGCTGTTCCTGATTTTAATCTATATGATTTTCGACAACCACAAGCGTTTCCACCCTGTGGAGTCGATGAAAATCAAGCCGATGCACTACTTTTGGTTTCTGCTCATCGGCTTCTACGGAGGTTATATCTACATCGGTTTGGGTTACCTGATTTTGGCTATCTCGCTCTGGTCGATGAAACTCGACCTCGTTACGGCCAACATCCTCAAGGGAATCGTTCTCTGCGTGGCGATGCCATTCTCGATGGTTGTCTTTATGATTAACGGCCACGTTGACTACTGGTTTGGATTGATTCACGGTGCAGGCAATATGATTGGTGCATGGTTGGCATCGCACTACTGCATACATTGGGGCGGTCGCTTTGTCAAAATCTTCACAATACTGATGGTCCTCATCTGCTTCGCCGATTTGGTCGGCATAATATCGTTGCAGACGATATTTTCGTCAATGCTGACTGTTTGCAGGTAGGATTTTTGTATCTTTGCCCACCTTATGGAGGATAAAATCAAAATACTCGGTGCGAGGGTACACAACCTCAAGAATATCGACCTCGAAATTCCGCGCGACAAGTTGGTCGTGGTGACCGGACTTTCGGGCTCGGGTAAGTCGTCATTGGCTTTCGACACAATCTATGCCGAGGGTCAGAGGCGTTATATGGAGACCCTCTCGACCTATGCCCGCCAATTTGTCGGCACTATGGAGCGACCCGAGGTCGACAAAATCACGGGATTGAGCCCGGTGGTGGCTATCGAGCAGAAGACCACCAACAAAAATCCCCGCTCGACCGTGGGCACTGTGACCGAGATTAACGACTTCCTCCGCTTGCTCTATGCTCGTGCATCGAGGGCCTACTCTCCCGCTACGGGCGAAGAGATGGTTCACTACACCGATGAGCAGATTTGCGACCTTATAATCGAGGGCTTCGATGGGCGCAAGGCGGCTCTTCTCGCCCCGATAGTTCAGGGTCGAAAGGGTCACTACCGCGACCTGTTCGAGTCGTTGGCAAAGAAGGGCTACATCTATGCCCGCATTGATGGCGAAATTCGCGAGTTTGCTGCCGGCGAGAAGCTCGACCGCTACAAGATTCACACCATCGACCTTGTGATCGACCGCCTACGCATAGGCGAGGATATGCGCGAGAGATTGATGACCTCGCTCAAGGAGGCGATGCGCCAAGGCAAGGGCACGATGGCTCTCTACGACTATGATGCCGAGGGATTGCGCTACTACTCGCGCAATTTGATGTGCCCCACCACAGGCATAGCCTTCGAGGAGCCTGCACCCCACACCTTCTCGTTCAACTCCCCGAAGGGAGCCTGTCCGCGATGCAGCGGATTGGGCGAAGAGGCGGTATTCGACATCAAGAAGATTATCCCCGAGCCGAAACTCACGCTGCGTGAGGGTGCTGTCGAGCCTCTGGGCCCATTCCGCAACAACCAACTCTTCGCCATACTCGAGATGCTCGGTCGCCGTCACGACTTCACGATTGACGACCCCATCGAGAGTATCTCGGAGGAGGGAGTGAACGCTATTCTTTATGGCGACTCGGAGCCGATGACCATCGACACTTCGCTCTTCTCCTACTCGGGCGGAGGTCGCCGAATGGTGACCTGGGAGGGCATAGCCGAGTACCTCTACCGCACAGATGACGAGAACTCGAAGAGGGGCGAGAAGTGGCGCGAGCAGTTCCTGGTCTACAAGCCCTGCTCGGAGTGTGGCGGCTCACGCCTCAAGAAGGAGGCCCTGCACTTCCGCATAGCCGGCAAAAATATAGCCGAGGTCTCGGCCATGTCGATCACCCGCTTCTCGGAGTGGATTGCCACCATCGAGGAGCAGATGACCGCCAAGGAGCGTAAAATCGCTCAGGAGATAGTAAAGGAGATTCGCGAACGTCTGCGTTTTCTGATAGATGTGGGCTTGGGTTACCTCTCGTTGAGCCGAGCATCACGCTCGCTCTCGGGCGGTGAGGCTCAGCGCATACGCCTTGCTACGCAGATTGGCTCGAAACTGGTGAATGTGCTCTACATCCTCGATGAGCCGAGCATCGGATTGCACCAGAGGGATAATCTGCGATTGATTGGCAGCCTTCAGAGCTTGCGCGATGCGGGCAACTCGGTAATCGTGGTCGAACACGATGAGGATATGATGCGTGCTGCCGACTTTATTGTCGATGTAGGCCCTGCGGCAGGTCGCAAGGGTGGCCACATTATGGCTGCCGGCTCGATTGAGGATGTCATCGCCTCGGGCTCGATTACGGCCGACTACCTCTCGGGCAGACGCTCTATCGAGATACCCGAATCCCTGCGCCCAGGCAACGGCAAGAGCATCACAATCCACGGAGCGAGGGGCAACAATCTGAAAAATATCACAGCCGAGTTCCCTCTCGGCAAACTAATATGCGTTACGGGTGTCAGCGGCTCGGGTAAATCGACTCTGGTGAACGAGACTCTGCGCCCGATATTGAGCCAACGCCTTTACCGCTCGCTCGACAGACCCCTGCCCTACGACTCGGTCGAGGGGCTGGAGCATATCGACAAGTTGGTCGTTGTCGACCAGTCGCCCATAGGTCGTACTCCGCGCAGTAACCCCGCCACCTACTCCAATGTTTTTGGCGACATACGCAAGTTATTCGAAGCTACGCCCGATGCCAAAATCAGGGGTTTCAAGGCGGGCAGATTTTCGTTCAACGTGAAGGGTGGTCGATGCGAGGAGTGCCGAGGTGCGGGTGTTCAGACTATCGAGATGAACTTCCTGCCGGATGTCTACGTCAAGTGCAAGGCTTGCGGCGGCAATCGCTACAACCGCGAAACGCTCGAGGTTAAGTACAAGGGCAAGAGTATCAACGATGTGCTCAATATGACGGTCAATATGGCAGTCGAGTTCTTCGAGAGCATCCCGACAATCCACACCAAGTTGCGAGCAATTCAGGAGGTTGGATTGGGTTACCTCACACTCGGGCAACCCTGCACCACGCTCTCGGGAGGCGAGAGCCAGCGCATCAAACTCTCGAGCGAACTTTCGAAGCGCGACACAGGCAGCACGCTCTACATCCTCGATGAGCCGACCACAGGACTCCACTTCGAGGATATACGCCAACTGTTGGAGGTCATATCGAAACTCGTCGAGCGAGGCAATACCGCCATCGTCATCGAGCACAATCTCGATGTAATCAAGGTTGCCGACCACATTATCGACATCGGCCCCGAGGGTGGCGAGGGAGGTGGCGAGATTGTCGCTACGGGCACTCCGGCCGAGATTGCAGCCTGCGAGCAGAGTTATACAGGCGAATTTCTGCGCAAAATTTTCAACGAGAAGAGATAGTCTTTAGGCAGGGAATTTGCTCTTCGTGGCTCGAATACAAATCAAAACATTCGAGTTATGAAACGAATTATCTTCCTTCTGGCAGCCGTTGCTATCAGTGGCGGCATGCTTATCGGTCAGTCGCAGCGTGCCTCAAAGTCGCAACCCGACACCCCCACAAATCCGCAATCGGGGCAGAAATTCACTGCCGATGAACTCTCGAAGAGCGACTATCGTGCCGAGCTACGCAACGAACGGCGCGAGGCTCGCCAGCAACGCCGTGCCCAACGTATTGCCGAGTATACCCACTACATCGACTCGTTGGTGCTTGCCCGCAACTTCCAATTCAATCCGCAGACGATGCAGCAGCAACCCGCCGGGATGATGCAGGTTATCAATAATCCCAACTTTGACCTTGCGCTGTGGGACACCACGGTCGACATCTGCCTGCCCTACATCAAAGGCTTCACCCCACCCTACTACTATACGGTGCTGAACTACACCATCCCCAACGTGTCGGACCTGCTGATAGAGCAGACCACCCACGGTTGGAACGTGTCGTTCAACTCGTCGCTCTTCTCGGCCTCGAGTTACACCTTCTCGCTCGAAATCATCTCGGCAAATGGCGGTGGCACACTCACCATCTCCTCACCGTGGTACAACTCGGTGCAGTATTACGGAACAATCACCTCGCTCTATTAGGGTTAGCCATTAGCGATATTTTGCTATGAGATATCTACCTCTCTTGGCCGTGTCGATACTCGCCCTCGGCACCTCCACAGCGCAGACCCCCGACTCGACCGTGATGAGTCTCTCGGTCGAGGGCGGGGCGAGCGTTCCCGTCACCACGATTATCCCCGTAGCCCAACCCCCGATTCAGGAGGTTGACACCACCTACATCCGCACCACCCCTCCGCCCGATAGCGACAAAGCACATCTCAAAAAGGGATGTATTCACCCCTGTAAACGAGATAAAAAATCCCGGGCATATCGACAAAATCGCACCAAAAAAGAGTAATAAAGAGCTTTCTCCATAGAAAATTCCTATCTTTGCAAAACAAAATAGTAGAACTATGGAAAAAGAACAGATAGAATACTTTGACACTTTCGAGCAGAATCTGCAAATCGAGATGCTCAAACTCTGCACCTCGCACAAGATGTTGGATGGAGTACTGCTCGCATCGGAGGATATCGAGGAGCGTTGGAAGGAGTATGCCCCCTCCTATATGGCCGACTCTGTGAGCCAGATAAACACCTTCCCCGCAGCGGCTATCGCCTGGGCAGGATATATCGGAATGGCTGTGGCTCAGTGGTGGGACATCGACTGGGAGCGTTACGCCTCGGAGCCCTACGAAACCCTGCACGGAGAGCGTGGATTTGACGATATGGACGAGCACATCGTGCGCGACATCCTCGGCATCGCTCTCGACACGCCCGAGGCCGAGAAGATTGAGGAGATGATGCGCAGTTGCGCCCATACGGCGATGACCTTCATTCGCCGCGAGGATACCGAGGCTCAGACTACCAAGGCATTCTACCTCTTTGCCCGCACCACGCGCGTAATGTTCCGCATAGGTGCTGCACTCCGCCTCAAGCAACTCGGCTACAAGTTCGAAAAGCAGATTGTAAGCTAACCAAGCAAATATAATCCAAACCTAACACCATGAAACGATTGCTTCTACTCTGCGCAATCGCCACGCTGACTGCCGGCAATGCCTTCGGTTGGGGACGTATGGGTCACGCCTCGATTGCCAAAATCGCAGAAAATCACCTCTCAAAAAAGGCATCACAGACCATCTCGAAATACCTTAACGGCGAGTCGATTGTGGCATACGCATCCTACCCCGACGACTATCGCCAAGAGCACCTTATAGATGTGGGCTTCGAGCCTTCAAACTCGAGCCGCATAACCGTTTGGGGTCACTCGTTTCAAGCTAATGCCGATGGCTCGCTCTTCCACGGTGAGCGCAAGGGCGACATGTATGTCAAGAATTGCGTTTGGCGCTTAGAGGAGATTATCAACCGCTTCGAGAAGGAGCACAAGAGCATGACCGACTCGGCTCGCGTGGTTTCGCTCGCATTTATCGTTCATCTTGTGGGCGATATTCACTGCCCCCGCCACGTTCGCTACGAGGATGAGCCCACCTCGGGGGGCTATATGGTTAAATACGGAGGCTCCACCATTAAGAACCACGCCTTCTGGGATACTCAATGCCTTGTGGCATTTCATCCATGGGGATACTCGGATATTGCATCGCTGCTCGACCGTTGCGACAAGAGGGAGATTGCCTCAATCTGCCAGGGTGATGTCTACACCTGGGCCGAGGAGAATGCTCGAGGCAGCCGTTTCACCATCGAGGTCAAGGAGGGCGACACTATCACCCGCGCCTATGCTCGCGACCATCGCGCCTATGTCGAAGGTCAAATTCGCAAGGCGGGCTATCGTTTGGCATCGGTCCTAAACCGCATCTGCAAGTAGCGGCACTCTGCCAATCCATTCAACCCAAAACGAGGTTGCTCTTCCTTTCGGTCGAGCAACCTCGTCTATTTGTAACGCAATCGACAATGACACCCCAAATACGGAGTCGACTTATCCTCGCGTTGCGCTCTTGCAGCCAAAGAGCCTACGCAGAGCAAATATGGTGTTATTTATCACTCGATGCATATCGTAACTCCACCTGCTCTTGGGTTTCAGACGGTCATCGACCATATAGACAGCCTTATACTTCACACGCATACCCTTATGCAGAGCGTAGACCATCAGCAGTCGTTCGCTGATATAGCCGAAAATACGACCCTGAACGGGGTCGGCGGGCACCTCTATACGGCGCTCTGCCTCGAAGAGGGTGTCGAACAGCCACTCCGAATACTCCTCGAAATCCTTGCGGCGCATAACGAACATATTAAATCGCGCCAGCAGATTATTCTCGAAAAAGACCTTATCGAAAGCCTCGAGATACTCGGGTGAACGCTCCGCAACAATCTCACGCACAGAGAGAATATCCTCGCCACGGTGGCTACGCGCATACTCGGTGTAGATGTTGCGGGTTTGCACTCTCGGCTTCGAGAGCACGATATCGCACTCCTCGAAAACATTATCCATATCGGGCAGCGGATGCTCCTCGCCAAAGAACGCCTCCGAGCGCACAATGCGCACATTCCCGGGCTCTGTGCCGAAGTCGAAATAGCGGCGATAGTGGCTCAAGCCGACATAATCGGCCTCGCCCAAATTCTTCCAGGCCCAATAGTGTGCCGTCAGTTCGCAGAAACTGCGATTCTTGTCGCTGATATTATCGCCCGTATCATCGCCCACCAATCCCAAATCAACTGCCGAAATCGCCTTGCCGACCTGAATGGGCAGGTAGGGCTCGTGCGACAGGCAGCGGTCCTTCTTGTGGGCACAGACCAAAATTACGGTTTTACTCATTATATCTCCAATTTAAGTGCGCTCTCGATTACCTTATCCATATCGTAGTAGCGATACTCGCCCAAGCGACCACCGAAGAGTACCTTCCGATCCGAGGCAGCCAAGGCTCGATATTGCTCGGCAAGGGCGTTATTACGCTCATCATTTATCGGGTAGTATGGCTCCTTACCCTCGCCAAAGTGGTCTGGATATTCGCGAGTGATGACTGTCGAGGGCTGGGTACCAAACTCGAAGTGCTTATGCTCGATTATGCGGGTGTAGGGCACCTCTCGCTCGGTGTAGTTCACCACGGCACACCCCTGGTAGTTCTCCATTGGCAGTCTCTCGTGCTCAAAACGCAACGAACGGTAGTCCAAGGCTCCAAACCTAAAGTCGTAATACTCATCAATGCGCCCCGTGAAGATAACCCTTTCGCACTGCGCAAGCCAACCCTCACGATCGGCAAAGAAGTCGGTATCACAGAGCACCTCAACCCCCTCGAGCAGAGCATCTATAATCTTATTATAGCCACCGACGGGTATTCCCTGCCAGCGGTCGTTGAAGTAGTTATTGTCGAAGGTCAGGCGCACCGGCAGTCGGCGGATGATGAATGCCGGCAATTCACGGGCATCACATCCCCACTGCTTCTCGGTGTAACCTTTGATTAACTTCTCGTAGATATCACGACCCACTAACGAAATAGCCTGCTCCTCGAGGTTTTGAGGCTCCGAGATACCCGCCTCACGGCGTTGCTCATCAATTTTGGCCTGAGCCTCGGCAGGAGTCTTAACACCCCACATTGCGTAGAAGGTGTTCATATTGAATGGGAGGTTGTAGAGTTCTCCCTTATAGTTCGCCACGGGCGAATTCACATAGTTATTGAACTCGGCAAAGCGATTGACAAACTCCCACACCTCGCGATTAGATGTGTGGAATATATGCGCTCCGTACTTATGGACATTGATGCCGTCAATCTCCTCGCAATAGATATTTCCGCCTCGATGGGGGCGCTTCTCGATGACAAGCACACTTCGTCCGGCTTGCTTGGCACGCCATGCAGCCACTGCGCCGAACAGACCGGCTCCGACTATCAGGTAATCATACTTTTTCATAACCCACACTGGCGACTTTACATCGCCTCCATACGCAAAGGTAACAAAAACCTACACCAAATCAAAATTTTGTTGACTCTTGCCCACAAAAAAAAGGTTGTCCAACCTCCACGGAAGGACAACCCTCTTCTTGCTATATCTCAAGCAATCGGATTACAACTGGGGACCAGCTGCAACCAATGCCTTACCCTCATCGTTACCGGTGAACTTAGTAAAGTTCTTGATGAAGCGGCCAGCCAAATCCTCAGCCTTAGTGTTCCACTCTGCTGCATCAGCGTAAGTGTCACGAGGATCGAGGATGCCTGTATCTACGCCCGGCAACTCAGTCGGGATAGTGAAGTCGAAGATAGGCAACTTCTTGGTCGGAGCCTTGTCGATAGAGCCATCGAGGATAGCATCGATGATACCGCGAGTATCCTTAATCGAGATACGCTTGCCGGTACCGTTCCAACCGGTGTTTACGAGGTATGCAGTTGCACCCGAAGCCTGCATCTTCTTAACGAGCTCCTCACCGTACTTAGTGGGGTGGAGCGAGAGGAATGCAGCACCGAAGCAAGCCGAGAAGGTCGGAGTAGGCTCGGTGATACCACGCTCAGTACCTGCCAACTTAGCGGTAAAGCCCGAAAGGAAGTAGTACTTAGTCTGCTCGGGAGTCAGAATCGAAACGGGAGGAAGTACACCGAATGCATCAGCCGAGAGGAAGATAACCTTCTTTGCAGCGGGAGCCTTCGATACACCCTTCACGATGTTGTCGATGTGGTAGATAGGATACGATACACGAGTATTCTCGGTAACCGACTTATCTGCGAAGTCAATCTTGCCGGTAGCCTCGTCAACAGTTACGTTCTCGAGGAGAGCGTTGCGGCGGATTGCGTTCCAGATATCGGGCTCGTTCTCCTTCGAGAGGTTGATAACCTTTGCGTAGCAACCACCCTCGAAGTTGAATACACCCTCGTCGTCCCAACCGTGCTCGTCGTCACCGATAAGCTGGCGCTTAGGATCTGTCGAAAGGGTAGTCTTACCAGTACCCGAAAGACCGAAGAAGATAGCAGTCTCGCCCTTCTCGTTGGTGTTAGCCGAGCAGTGCATCGAAGCCATACCCTTCAGCGGGAGGAGGTAGTTCATATACGAGAACATACCCTTCTTCATCTCACCACCATACCAAGTGTTGATGATAACCTGCATCTTCTCGGTAAGGTTGAAGACAACTGCAGTCTCCGAGTTGAGGCCGAGCTCCTTGTAGTTCTCAACCTTTGCCTTCGAAGCGTTCAATACAACGAAATCGGGCTCGCCGTAAACCTCCAACTCAGCATCGGTCGGACGGATGAACATATTCTTAACGAAGTGAGCCTGCCAAGCAACCTCCATGATGAAACGAATCTTGAGGCGCGAGTTCTCGTTAGCACCGCAGAAAGTATCAACAACGTAGAGCTTCTTGTTCGAGAGCTCCTTCGAAGCGAGAGCCTTGAGCTCAGCCCAAGCAGCCTCGGTTACGGGCTTGTTGTCGTTCTTGTACTCGTCAGAAGTCCACCAGATAGTATCCTTCGAAGTCTCGTCCATTACGAAGAACTTATCCTTAGGCGAACGGCCGGTGTAAACACCAGTCATCACGTTCACTGCACCCATCTCGGTTACGACACCCTTGTCGAAACCAGTCAAGCCAGCCTTAGTCTCCTCGCGGAAGAGCTCATCATACGAAGGGTTGTAAACCACCTCGGTAGTACCGGTAATACCGTACTTTGTCAAATCAATTTTTGCCATAGTTTTTAATATGTTTTAATTAAACCTCTCTGTTTTGTTGGCCGTTAGCCTTCGGCTGCTATTAGCCATTAGCTATTAGCTATTGGCCGTTAGCTGTTTTTTTTGTTGGCCGTTAGCCATTGACCTTCGGCTGCCATTCTCCATTAGCCTTCTGCCGCCATGGGCCATTGGCTATTTTTGTTTGCCTCGGGTCGCAGGCTTGCTTTCGTCAGGAGTGCGCACCTAACCTACTGCACCTATCACCCCAACACCTTGCCATCAGCCCCTTTTACGGCAATTTAATTCACGGCACAAAGATATATCTTTTTTTTGTTTTGTGAAAAAAATAACACTAAAAAATTGATATTTTTACAAATTGCATTCCGTTTGTAGGGGAAACGCCCTATTTTGTCGTTTTATTGTGGACAATAAGGGTTCAAAATTGCGTAAAAATTCATATCTTTGCGCCATCTGATAATTGAGATATTATGAAAACCGATTTTTTGGTTATCGGCTCCGGCTCTGCCGGCTTGAGCTTTGCTCTGAAGGCCGCTGAATATGGTCACGTTACCGTTGTGACAAAAGGAGAACTCGTAGAGTGCAACACCAACTACGCACAGGGTGGCATCTGTTCAGTAACCTACGAGCCCGACACCTTCGAGAAGCATATCGAGGATACGTTGGTCTGTGGTGCCGGAAGGTGCGACAAGGAGGCTGTGGAGATTGTTGTGCGCAACGCTCCCGAGGCAGCAAAGACCCTGATAGATTGGGGTGTGCGTTTCGATAAAACCGAGGATAACCGTTTCGACCTCCACCGCGAGGGAGGTCACTCCGAGCATCGCATTCTGCACTATCAAGACTTGACCGGTGCCGAGATTGAGCGAGCTCTCATCGAGCGAGTTCGCGAGCATGAGAATATCACCGTGCTGGAGCACCACTTCGCCATCGACCTTCTGACCCAGCACCACTTGGGCGAGATTGTGACGCGCCACACTCGAGGTTTGGCCTGCTTTGGAGCCTACGTTCTCAACACCGACACTGACGAGATTTTGACCCTGCTGGCGAAGTTCACGATTGTCGCTGCGGGCGGTTGCGGTAATCTCTACAACACCACGACCAACCCGCTGGTAGCCACGGGCGATGGTATTGCGATGTGCCACCGCGCAAAGGCTCTCACGAAGAATATGCAGTTTATCCAATTCCACCCCACCTCGCTCTACAATCCGGGCGAGCGTCCCTCATTCCTCATTACCGAGGCGATGCGTGGTTATGGTGGCATTCTGCGATTGCAGA
Organism: Alistipes sp.; assembly: GCA_017631055.1. GTDB lineage: Bacteria > Bacteroidota > Bacteroidia > Bacteroidales > Rikenellaceae > Alistipes. Next base: position 49,752 of record JAGBTZ010000053.1, on the reverse strand, counting down.
ATGGTCAGGAGTTTATGGATAAATATCACCCGATGCGTTCGCTCGCTCCGCGCGATGTTGTGGCTCGTTCGATTGATCACGAGCTCAAAATCAGAGGCGAGGAGTTTGTCTACCTCGACGTTACTCACATGCCGGCCGAGCAGACACGCCACCACTTCCCCAACATCTACGAGAAGTGTCTTTCGATAGGTATCGACATCACCAAGGATATGATTCCGGTCTGCCCTGCGGCTCACTACTGTTGCGGAGGTGTTACGGTTGATGGTAATGCCGAGAGCAGCATCAAGCGACTCTATGTCTTGGGCGAGAGTTCTTGCACGGGGCTTCACGGAGCCAATCGTCTGGCATCGAACTCACTGACCGAGGCTGTGGTCTACCCCGAGCGAGCCGTAAAGCACGCCCTCAAGTCGCTTGCGAAGGTCGAGTGGCAGGAGGGTATTCCCGATTGGGACTTCGAAGGCACGGCCGAGGCTGAGGAGATGGTACTCGTGTTGCAGAACCGCAAGGAGTTGCAGAGCATCATGTCTAACTATGTAGGCATCGTTCGTTCGAACTTGCGATTGGAGCGTGCAATGAAGCGCCTCACGATTATCTGGCAGGAGACCGAGGGGCTCTACAATCGCACCAAACCCTGTCGCGAACTCTGCGAGTTGCGCAATATGATTGCTGTGGCATACCTCACAATCAAGCAGGCTCGCGAATGCCACGAGTCGGTAGGTCTTCACTACACGATTGACTACCCACCCATTAGCCATTAGCCATTAGCCATTAGCTATTAGCCTTTGTGTATGAGGGATTTTAGAAAATATTCGATTTGGAGTATAGCGACAGATTTCGCTACCGATATATATGGGTTGACTACGCAATTCCCAAATAAGGAGAGATTTGGGTTAGCCAGCCAGATGCAGCGTGCTGCAATATCGATACCCTCAAACATAGCAGAAGGTTCTTCTCGGAAATCGGAATGTGAATTTATTCATTTTCTGGAGATAGCATTGGGCTCTGCGTTTGAATTAGAAACACAATTGATTATTGCCAATCACATAGAATATATCGAAGAGATTAAAACAACACAGCTATTAGACAAATTACACTCTATTCAGAGAGGCATAAACCATCTAATATCTGTTATTCGCAAACAAGAAACGCCAATAGCCAATGGCTAATGGCCAATAGCAAAAAATTATGACATTACAGGAAGAGATTTTACGCCGTAGAACATTTGCAATTATCGCCCACCCCGATGCGGGTAAGACCACGCTGACCGAGAAGTTGCTCCTCTTCGGAGGCGCTATCCACGTTGCGGGAGCCGTCAAGAGCAACAAGATTCGCAAGAGCGCCACTTCGGACTTTATGGAGATTGAGCGCCAGCGCGGTATCTCGGTAGCAACATCGGTTATGGGCTTCGAGTATAAGGATGTGAAAATCAACATCCTCGACACCCCCGGTCACGAGGACTTCGCAGAGGATACCTACCGCACACTGACTGCCGTGGATTCGGTAATCATCGTTATTGACGGAGCGAAGGGAGTCGAGGCGCAGACCCGTAAACTTATGGAGGTGTGTCGTATGCGCAAGACCCCTGTAATTGTCTTTATCAATAAGCTTGACCGCCCCTGCAAGGAGCCTTTCGACCTGTTAGACGAGGTGGAGCGCGAGCTGAAGATTGGTGTGCGCCCATTGGCATTCCCCATCTCGAGCGGTACGACATTCAAGGGTGTATACAACCTCTACGAGCATAATATCTCGCTCTTCACGAGCGATGAGCGCCTGACGGCTGATGCTTCAACCGTAGAGATTGAGGATATTTCGCAACCGGTGCTCAATGACTATATTGGCGAGAAGTTCGCCAACCAGTTGCGCGAGGATGTGGAGTTGGTCGAGGGTGTCTACGATGCATTCGACCGCGAAGCATATCTGCGTGGTGAGGTTGCACCCGTATTCTTCGGTTCGGCAGTCAACAACTTCGGTGTGCGTGAGCTTCTGGAGTGCTTTATCCGCATCGCCCCCTCACCCCGACCTTCGACAACCGAGAGCCGACCCATCAACCCCGACGAGGCGAAGATGAGTGGCTTTATCTTCAAGATTCACGCCAATATGGACCCCAACCACCGCGACCGTATCGCCTTTATGAAGATATGCTCGGGAGTCTTCGAGCGCAACAAGAACTATCTGCACGTTCGCAGTGGCAAGCAACTCAAATTCTCGTCACCCACAGCCTTTATGGCCGAGAAGAAGTCGGTTATCGACTTCGCCTACCCGGGCGATATTGTTGGTCTGCACGATACGGGAACATTCAAGATTGGCGACTCGTTCTCGGAGGGCGAGAAGCTCAAGTTTACGGGCATACCCTCGTTCTCGCCGGAGTTGTTCCGCTATATCGAGAATGCCGACCCGATGAAGTTCAAGCAGTTGGCAAAGGGGGTCGATCAGTTGATGGATGAGGGTGTGGCGCAGCTCTTCACATCAAATCTCAATGGCCGCAAAATTATCGGCACCGTGGGACAACTTCAGTTTGAGGTTATCCAGTACCGTCTTGAGCACGAGTACGGAGCCAAGTGTCGTTGGGAGCCCATCTCGATTTACAAGGCGTGCTGGATTGAGAGCGACAACGCAGAGCAACTCGCTGACTTCAAGCGTCGCAAGCATACCAATATGGCAGTCGACAAGCATGGTCGCGATGTATTCCTTGCAGATACAAGTTACGCACTTGCTCTGGCTCAGGAGAACTTCAAGGATATCCGTTTCTACTTTACTTCGGAGTTCTAACGAGAGAGTGATAGATGCCTAAACAGCATAGAGGGCGGCTAAAATTCAGCCACCCTCTATTTATTTATAGGTATTACTAATTAAACTCTGCTCGCGAGCCCAACTCCTCCTCGATGCGAAGCAGGCGGTTATATTTAGCCATACGCTCCGAGCGAGAGAGCGAGCCGGTCTTAATCTGACCCGAGTTGGTCGCAACAGCAATGTCGGCAATGGTCGTATCCTCGGTCTCGCCCGAGCGGTGCGAGGTGATGGTCGTGTAGCCGGCACGTTGAGCCATCCGGATAGTGTCAAGAGTCTCGGAGAGCGTACCTATCTGATTAACCTTAATAAGGATAGAGTTTCCGCAACCGAGCGAAATACCCTGTTGCAGGAACTTCACATTCGTAACGAAGAGGTCGTCGCCCACAAGTTGGCAACGATTGCCCACTCGCTCGGTCAGGAGTTTCCAACCCTCCCAATCGCACTCGGCCATACCATCCTCAATGGAGTCTATCGGGTAGTGCTCGATAAGCCAATCGAGATACTCTGCCTGCTCCTCGGAGGTACGCTTCGCACCTCGCTCGCCCTCGAAAATAGAGTAATCGTAGACCCCGTTGCGGTAGAACTCCGATGAGGCGCAGTCCAGTGCCAACATCACATCCTCGCCAGGGGTATACCCCGCCTTGCGCACAGCTTCGAGGATTGTACCGAGAGCATCTTCGGTGCTATCGAAACGAGGAGCAAAACCGCCCTCATCCCCTACTGCCGTAGACAGGCCACGCCCTTTGAGCACACTCTTGAGCGAATGAAAGACCTCGGCACCCATACGCAGAGCCTCGGCAAACGAGGTGGCACCCACAGGTCTAATCATAAACTCCTGAAAGGCTATGGGCGAGTCCGAATGCGAGCCTCCGTTGACGATATTCATCATCGGCATCGGCAGTCGGTGAGCATCCACACCACCGAGATAGCGGTAGAGTGGCATCCCGAGATAGTCGGCCGCAGCGTGAGCCACCGCCAGCGAGACTCCGAGCAGGGCATTAGCCCCGAGGCGTGATTTTGTAGGCGTACCATCCAACGCTATCAACTTGAGGTCGATAGCTCGCTGGTCGCAGACACTCATTCCGAGCAGCTCGGGAGCAATCTCGCGGTTGACATTTTCGACCGCCTTGAGCACACCCTTGCCACCATAGCGCACAGGGTCGCCATCCCTCAATTCGAGGGCTTCGTTTTCGCCTGTCGAAGCTCCACTCGGCACCGAAGCGCGCCCGAAGGCGCCCGATACAGTTTCGACATCGACCTCAATGGTGGGATTACCTCGCGAGTCGAGAATTTCGCGGGCATGAACTTTTACAATTTCCATATTCTTATTATATTTTGGTGAAGAGCAAAAAAACATTCCGACTCTTCATTCAAAAAGTGTGCAAATAGAGGGTTTCGAGGATAAGTTTAATACCAAAAGCACCTTGCTACCAAAACCTCGGAAGTCGTATAGCAAGAAGGATTTTTAGGCAAACGAAATTCGAAAATCCGCAGCATACTAATCGTATGTGAGGAGTTTGAGAATGAGTTTAACACCAAAAGCACCTTGCTATACGGCTTCTATCGCATCAGCAATGACGAGTCACCATAGGACAAGAAACGAAAATCGTTTGCCAAGGCGTAGTCATAGATGCGGTGCCAATCCTCGCCGACGTATGCCGACACGAGCAGCAGCAGGGTCGACTTGGGCTGGTGGAAGTTGGTGATGATATTGCGCACGATACGATAGTCGTAACCGAGCGGTGTAATCATAATCTGAGTGGCCGCCTTCAAGCGATCAAGCCCCTCGCGTTCCATATATGCAAGCAGTTCGCGCAGAGCCTGCTCGCCCGTAAACTCCGAGGGAATATCGTACAACTCCCACTGCCCTACAACCTTTGCGGTCGGCTCCTCGCCACAATGTATGCGCCAAGCGAGAGCCGCAAGCGACTCCAAGGTGCGCACCGAAGTAGTACCGACAGCGGTAATTCGGCCGTAGTTCGCCAACAGACGCTCGATGGTCGCACGGCAAATCTCGAAATGCTCGGTATGCATCGGGTGGCGTGTTGCATTCTCCTCCTTGACGGGTAGGAACGTGCCTGCACCAACGTGCAGCGTCACCTCCTCGAAGCCGAAACCCTTACCACGCATCTGTTCGATAAGTTCGGGTGTGAAGTGCAGACCGGCTGTAGGAGCTGCCACCGAGCCCTCGAACTTGGAGTAGACCGTCTGATAACGAGTATTATCAATCTCCTCGCTCTCACGGTTGAGATATGGCGGAATCGGAATACGTCCAAGGTACTCAAGCAACTCTCCGAAGGTCATATCGGCATCCCACTCGAAGCGAACAATATGCTCGCGAGTACCACGCTCGGTAATCGTCGCCCGCAAGGAGCAAGCCAGCCCCTCGTGGTCGAAGTGAATAGCGACCTCGCCCGACTTCCACTTCTTAAGGTTACCCACGATGCAACTCCACTCTGCTGAGCCCTTCACAGCAAAGGCGTGTTCGTAGTCGGCCGGAGAGTGTGGCTCGAGGCAGAAGACCTCGATACGGGCACCCGACTCCTTATGCATCACAAGCCTTGCACGCACAACCTTCGTGTTGTTGAATACGAGCAGAGTCCCCTCGGGCAGCACCTCGCCCAAGTCGGTAAATTGGCGATGCGAAATATCGCCCCCCTTGTAGATAAGGAGTTTCGATGACGAGCGCTCCTCTAACGGAAACTTCGCGATACGCTCATCGGGCAGCGGATAGTCGTAATCGGAGATATTTATAGACTTCTCTTGCATATATATTATTTACAAATTTGGGCTGCCCCCAATTTGAGCAGCCCAAACATTATCTAAAAATTCTTAAATCAAGAAATTGATTTATAACGAAACTATTTCGAAAAAGTGCTTTTGAGGTGGATTTTACAAGGCTTGCGAAGATTTGTAGAACGGAGCATACTTGGGCGTATGTGAGTATCTACAAATCAAGCGTAACGCAGTAAAAGCCCCTCAAAACGCTTTTTAATTAGAAGCCCTTGCCAATACCAAGGAAGTCCTCTGCTTTGAGGGCTGCACCACCAATCAGACCTCCATCAACGTCTGCCTTAGCAAAAATCTCGGCTGCATTCGAAGGCTTGCACGAACCACCATAGAGGATGGGGCACTCCTCAGCTGCTGCACCGAACTTGCTGCGAAGAACCTCGCGGATGTATGCGTGAATCTCCTGAGCCTGGTCTGCAGTAGCAGTCTTACCTGTACCGATAGCCCATACCGGCTCGTATGCGATAACGAGCTTGCCGAACTGCTCCTCGGTGAGGTTGAATACTACCTCCTCAATCTGAGCCTTGCAAACTGCGAAGTGGTTGCCAGCCTCACGCTCCTCGAGGTTCTCACCTACGCAATAGATAGGCACGAGGTTGTTGGCATAAGCCTGCTCCATCTTCTTATTGAGAGTCTCCGATGTCTCGCCATAGTACTGACGACGCTCCGAGTGGCCGAGGATAACGTACTCGCAACCGAGAGCTGCAATCATCGATGCTGCGACCTCACCGGTGTAAGCACCCTTAGCCTCTGCTGCACAGTTCTGAGCACCAACCTTGATATCGGTACCCTTCAAAGTCTCAACTACCTGCGAGAGGTGAGTGAAAGGAGGGCATACGATAAAGTTTACACACTCGCAAACGCTTGCACGGTCAGCAGCTACGCTCTTTGCCAATTCTACACCTTCGGCGGGAAGAGTATTCATCTTCCAGTTGCCGGCAACAATCTTTTTTCTCATTTTCGGTTTCTGTTTTTTGTTTTTGAATATTAAACTTGAAATTATAAATATCAACAATACTGTCACAGAGCTGACCATAAACGATATGCCCATACCCTGTCCTTCGCTGTAGAGAGCATCTGCGCTCAATGCCTGAATCAGCGGATGTACCACCATTTGTGGCACCACACACACCGTAGCCACCACCAGACCCCACTGCGGAGCCTTAATCTTCGAGTGGAATTGACGCGCAAAGATATATATCAGCAGATAGAGAAGCACTATGCAGAGTGCGAAGAATATCCACTCCGGCGCCAAGTGCTCGACACTCAACGTCATAAGCACAATGGCAGCAATCAAGATAGTCGTGATTGCCAGATTACGCCATGAATACAATTTTCTTTTACGTCCCATACGATTCTTCTCTACAATCGAAAACTCACTTACTACTCCTCACACCAGCGCTTCACATCCTCCATTGAGGGGGCCTTCAATCCGAGCTTGTTCTTCTTATTGAAGCCACAAAGGTCGTTGAAGAACTTACCTGCCGAGAGTTTCTTGAGCGACTCGACCGTAATGTAACCCATCTTTTGGATTACGGGCACCCACTCCTCGGGGACACCAATCTCGGTATACTTCTCAACGGGGTCATTCACAACCTTCTTCTCGGGGCGCATCGTGGGGAAGAACAACACATCCTGAATGGAGCTCTGGTTGGTCATAAACATCGTCAGACGGTCGATACCGATACCCATACCCGAGCAGGTCGGCATACCATACTCCAATGCACGAACGAAGTCCATATCAATAAACATCGCCTCATCATCACCCTTCTCCGAGAGTTTAAGCTGCTCCTGGAAGCGCTCCAACTGGTCAATCGGGTCGTTGAGCTCCGAGTAGGCGTTACACAACTCCTTACCATTAACGAAGAGCTCGAAACGCTCGGTAAGATTCTCGTTATCGCGGTGGCGTTTGCACAAAGGCGACATCTCAATAGGATAGTCACAGATAAAGGTCGGCTGAATCAAGTCACCCTCGCAGTACTCACCGAAGATAGCATCGATAAGTTTGCCCTTGCCCATCGTCTCGTCAATCTCGACATTCAGGCGCTGGCAAGCCTCACGCAACTGCTCCTCCGACTGACCCGTAATATCGTAACCGGTCTTCTCCTTGATAGCATCGGTCATCGTCAGGCGGCGGAAGGGAGCCTTGAACGAAATCGGCTTGCCATCGATTGTAAGCTCGGTAGTTCCGTTAGTTGCCACTGCCACCTTCTCGAGCATCTGCTCGGTGAACTCCATCATCCACTTATAGTCCTTGTATGCAACATAAATCTCCATACAGGTAAACTCAGGGTTGTGAGTGCGGTCCATACCCTCGTTACGGAAGTTCTTACCGAACTCGTAAACACCATCGAAACCACCCACGATAAGCTTCTTGAGATACAACTCCGTAGCTATTCGCATATAGAAGTCGATATCCAGCGCGTTGTGGTGAGTGATGAAGGGACGAGCCGAAGCACCACCCGGAATGGGCTGCAAAATCGGGGTCTCAACCTCGAGGTAACCCTTCGAGTTGAAGAACTCGCGCATAGTCGAGATAATCTTCGAACGCTTAACGAAGACGTCGCGAACATGAGGATTAACGGCCAAGTCGACATAACGCTGACGATAGCGCACCTCGGGGTCGGTAAAGGCATCGAAAGTTTGACCATCCTTCTCCTTAACCACCGGCAGCGGGCGCAACGACTTCGACAGAAGCGTGAATTGTTGGCAATGTACCGACAACTCGCCCGTATTGGTACGGAAGGCAAAACCCTCCACACCGATAAAGTCGCCGATATCGAGCAACTTCTTGAAGACGGTGTTATAGAGCGTAGGATCTCCCTCGGGGCAGACATCATCACGGCGGATATAGACCTGAATACGGCCGGTGTGGTCCTGCAACTCGAAGAACGATGCGCTACCCATAATTCGGCGGCTCATCATACGTCCTGCGATGCGTACCTGTTGGAAGTTACCCTTCTCAGGGTCGAAATTTGCGGCAATCTCACCGGCCGTAGCAGTCACGTCATAACGTGCTGCCGGGTAGGGATTGATGCCGAGTTCACGAAGAGCGGCGAGCGATTGACGTCGCAGTTGCTCCTGTTCGCTGAGTTGTTCGATGCTCATATCTCAATTTTATTTTTATTATTCTATAATAATTCGCTCGCAAAGATAGTGATTTAGTGTCAAAAAAGGACACTATGCCGCACTTTTTCCATATTTTCGGAGGATTTCTGTCACTTTTCGCCACAGAAGCCACATCGCAACACCCGTAACAGCACCCACCACAAGACCCAACAGGATATCCATCGGGAAGTGGCAAGCCAGATATATACGCGAGTAGCAAATAAGCAGAACGGCAACGGAGATCATCCACGCAAACCACTTGCGGCGGATGACAAGCGATGAGATTACGGCCAGGGCACAAGTGGTCGCAGCGTGGGCCGAAACCGTACCGTATGCACCATGACGATACGACACAACGTGTGCCAAATCCCTCACAGCCGCATCAAACATCGGGCGATGACGCACCGGAAAACTCTCCCAAACATGCTTGAGCAGACCCGAATGTTTGAAGATGCCGCAAATCATATCAGCCAGACCCATAGCCAACGCCAGGCAGACAAGAAAGGCCAAAACGCCTTTCCAACCCTCCTTGCGCCACACAAGCCAGAAAATCAGAAGATAGAGCGGTATCCACATAGCCGTACCGGATATGGTTGTCATCAACCAATCCATAAATGCTCCGCCATCGAAATTGAGCCACAAAAAGAGGCCGTGATCAAAAGTATACATATCTCAACCGGTTTTTCAATTCTACAACTCTCCGCCCATGATGGTTGCAATCGTCTTGGGGATATCGGTCTGGTCGCGGCACTCCAAGAACTTACTCTCGCCCACGCCATTCACAAAAATCGGAGTGTAAAGTGCGGTGTGATACATGCTTGTCCAATCGAGTGAAGCGTGACGATTTAGGATTTGGACTGCGTGATAGACGAGATACTCATTCTTATTGTAAAGTCCATCGACCATCGGGCCATATTTGAGGAAGATGTTATAGAAATCATCCTTGAGGAGTTGCTCCTCCTCTTTGGTAATCTCAACATGGCTCCACAATCCCAGCCAATCGCTCAGCAGTTGCTTATACTCCTTCCAGTCGCGCTTACCCTCAGCACGCATCTGTTGCATACGTTTGGTAACGCCCAGAGCCGAGCACTTTTGAGCCGTGAGCTTATTCATACGAATCTCGTAGTGGTCCCAACCGAGCGACAAACCTCCGGTTTCGTGGTCGGCAGTAACTACGATAAGAGTCTCGTCAGGGTGCTTCTCGGCAAATGCAAGAGCCAAATCCACAGCACTCGCAAACTCATTCACTTCGTAGAATGTTGCTACGGCATCCTGCTCATGAGCCGCATAGTCGAGTTTTCCGCCCTCGACCATAAGGAAGAATCCATCCTTCGCCTCACGCGAAAGATATTCGATAGCAGCCTTAGTGTGATTTAGCAAAGTGTGCTCGTCGCCCTCCTCGCGGTCGATAACATAGGGAACGTGCTTGTTCTCCTTATCGTTGGCAACCAGCGCCACGCGCTGTCCCTCGGCCTTTGCCGCCTGCTCCACATCGAGTGTCAGCAAGATACCAGCATTACGGACACGCTCCGCCAATTGCTCAGTAGTAACAGGCTCCACTCCCGAGCCTATCGGACCACTCTTCATATCCATAATTGTCGAGCCGGCAATAAATGCAACATCGGCAGCGATATAATCATCCACCAACTTCGGAAATCCAAAGCGGTCGGATGTATGTCCATAGAATGCGCTCGGTGTTGCGTGGTTAATACCGACATTTGTCACCAAACCAACCATATAACCCTGCTCCGTAGCTACATCCGTAAGGTTGCGCAGCTTGCGGCCCTGGGCATCCACACCAATCGACTCATTGGCGGTCTTGCAACCCGTTGCGAGGGCTGTACCTGCCGCTGCCGAATCGGTCACGGGGTGAGAAACCGAGTAGTTGGTCACAAAGTTACGAGTTGCGAAGGTCGAGAAGTTCAATCGCTCCACCTCGACACTACCCTTCACCGCAGCGTTATACTGCTCGGTGCCGAGAATATGATTAAAGCCCATACCGTCACCGATAAAGTAGAAAATATACTTCGCCTCGGGCTGACTTTCACAACGTGTGATGGCAAAGTTTACCGCAACCAACGCCAACAATCCGGTAACTGCCACTAAAATTTTCTTCATCATTTTATCTAAATTTTGTAGTTTAATCTCAATCCTCCGAACACTAATCGTTGCGGCGACCCGTAATGAGGGTTATGTAGTAGAGCACGGTAGCGATAGCCGAGAGGGCTGCCACAAGGTAGGTGCGTGCTGCCCAACGCAGCGAGATACGAGCCCCCTCCAACTCCTCACCGCGCAACGTGCGGCTCGACTCCAACCAAGCCAACGCACGCTCCGAAGCGTTATACTCCACAGGCAGAGTAACTATCGAGAAGAGTGCCGACATCGCAATAAGTCCGATACCTATCCAGCAGAGAGTCTCGTTATTGGTCGATGCCATCAGCATCAGACCACCGATAATAACCCACGTTGCAATGCTCGATGAGAAACTCACCAACGGCACCAACTTCGAGCGCAGTTCGAGTGGAGCATAACCCTGCGCATGCTGAATAGCGTGACCGCACTCGTGGCAAGCAACGGCTGCGGCTGCAATACTGCGACTCGAATAGACACTGTCGCTCAGATTGACCGTCATCGTGCGAGGGTCAAAGTGGTCGGTCAGATGTCCGCCAACGTGTGTAATCTTCACATTGTGGATATTGTGCTCTCGCAACATCTTCTCGGCAACCTCCGCACCCGTCATTCCGCCCGGGAACATCACCTGCGAATACTTCTTAAAAACCGATTGCAGACGAGCCTGCACAAAGAGACCCACAAGGGCGATAATAATCGTAAGAATAAAGGCCTCGGAGGTGGTAAATGTTGCCAAACCATCCCCATATTCTCCACCGTAACTCTGCACGGTAAGCAAATTCATAAATATCATTTTTCGTAAAATTTGGTTTATCTGTTATTACAGACGCACAAAAATAAGAAAAATTGTTTAATTTTGTCAAAATTGTGCTCCGTAAACAGAGTTTAGACCTAATCGGATAATCTGGGTATGGATTATGGATGTGAATTATTGATTATTTAGTTTGGATATTATGAATATCGTTCACAAGATTTCAGATGTTGTCATAACGCCCGAAGATGAGCGTTTTATGCAGATGGCAATCGACCTTTCGGTCGAGAATGTAGCCAACGGAGGAGGTCCCTTCGGTGCTGTGATTGTGCGCGATGGCGAGGTAGTGGCCTCCGGCACCAATCGTGTGACGGCAAACAATGACCCCACAGCCCACGCCGAGGTGAGTGCCATTCGTGCGGCTTGCACCAAACTCGGCAACTTCAAATTGGAGGGGTGCACGATATATACCTCGTGCGAGCCTTGCCCGATGTGCCTGAGCGCAATCTATTGGGCGGGAATTTCACGCATCTTCTACGGTAACACCAAGGACGATGCCAAGGCTATCGACTTCGATGACTCGTTCATCTACGACCAGATAGCGCTCCCCTATGCCGAGCGCTCGATTCCCTGCAACAACATTATGCGCGAGGAGGCTCTCGCAGCCTTCCGGGCTTGGGAAGCAAAGATCGACAAGACTCTCTATTAAAGTCCTCACAACCACCCGACCCAAACGATGAATCTCGAGTACTTTATAGCCAACCGCACGGCACATGACCCTGTCGCCGCCAAGCCCAATGTGATGGTACGCATCGCCACCGCCTCGGTTGCTATCGGATTGGCTGTAATGATTGTGACGATGGCTGTGGTCATGGGATTTAAGGAGGAGATTGCCCGCAAGGTGTCGGGCTTCACATCGCACGTTCAGGTGACCTATATCCGCAGTTCAAACTCGCTGGAGGCGAGCCCCATCGAGCGCAACGAGGACATAGAGCAATTGATACAATCGGTCGAGGGATTTCGTTCGATGAGCGTTTATGCCCTCAAAGGTGGAGTAATCAAGACCTCCGAAGGGGTTGCGGGCTTGGTACTCAAAGGCATTGGTGAGGATTACGATACGAAATTCTTTGCCGAGGCGTTGGTCGAAGGCGAACTTCCGCGCGTGGCAGACTCGGTGCGATACAAAGATATTCTGCTACCAAAAGTTGTAGCCGACCGCCTAAATCTCGAGGTTGGTTCTCGGGTCGAGATGCTCTTTATCGAGAGTGATGCACTGCCTCGCCGCGACAGATTTAAGGTGTGCGGACTCTTCTCGACCGGAATGGACGAGATGGACAAGACTTTCGCACTGACCGACATCCGCAATGTTCAGCGTTTGGCAGATTGGAACGACCGCACAATATCGGGATACGAAATCTCGATTGAGGATTTCTCCCACTTGTGGGAGTTTACCAACGAACTCAATCACGAACTGTTGTTCAAGGGCGGGGATGCAGCTGTCAATCTGGTAGCGATGAGTGTCGAACAACTCTACGGCAACCTGTTCAATTGGCTCAAGACCCACAACGTCAACGCCTTGGTTATAATTATCATAATGATTGCCGTGGCTCTGTTCAACATGATGTCGGCACTGCTGATTATGGTCCTGGAGCGAACCCGAATGGTCGGTGTGCTGAAGGCGTTGGGTATGAACAATGGCTCTCTACAACGCGTATTTCTCTATCGTGCCGCCTTCTTGGTGGTGCGTGGTATGGTGTGGGGCAATGTGGCGGGCATTGGACTCTGCCTACTCCAAAAGTGGACACATCTGCTCAAACTCGATGCTTCGGGATATATGCTCTCCGAGGTCCCCATTGCGTTGGATTGGTGGTGGCTGGTGGCACTCAATGCCGGAGTGCTGGCAACCATCGTGTTGTTGCTGATTGTGCCGGCCCGCATTGTCGCATCGGTACGCCCCGAAGAGGCGATGCGCTACGAGTAGAGGTCGAAATTGATATAAAGTGACCAAAAATTGTTACCTTTGTCGCTATGAAACCATATAACGAGGAAGAATCCAAGAAAGAACAGGTGCGTGATATGTTCGACAACATAGCACCGACATACGACCGACTGAACCATATTCTATCCGTCAATATCGACCGTCTGTGGCGCCGCCGAGTGGTACGTCTTGTGCGCCGTATGCAGCCCAAGCAGGTTTTGGATGTAGCCACGGGCACAGGCGATTTGGCGATTGCTATGGCTCGTAAAATTGCAGATTGCCATATCCACGGAGTAGACCTTTCGGCTCAGATGCTCTCGATTGCCCGCCAGAAGGTGGCCGAGCGAGGCCTATCCGAAAAGATCTCTCTTGATGTTGGTGATGCCGAACATCTTGACGTGGCGGATGGCAGCGTGGATGTAGCGACCGTAGCCTTCGGAGTGCGCAACTTCGAGAATTTGGAGCTGGGTCTGCGCGAGATGCACCGCACAATAAAAGAGGGTGGACATATCGTTATATTGGAGTTCTCGACCCCCAGCAGTTGCATCTTTGGTGCGCTCTATCGCTGGTATTCGCACAAGGTGTTGCCGTTCATCGGCAGACTCATTTCGCGCGATGGTGCGGCATACGACTATCTGCCCTCATCGGTTGATGAGTTCCCTGCGCCCGAGCGATTTATGGAGATGCTGCGCGAGGCGGGATTTCGGAACTGCAAGGCTCGAAGCCAGAGTTTCGGCATTGCGCAGATTTATACGGCAGAACGATAAATGTTTAGAGAGATGAAGCGTTTTTTGGTAGCGATAATGCTTTGCGTGGTTGTGGCAATGGGGGCGACTTCGTGCAAGAGGCACGGAGGCGAGCAGTTGCCGACCGCAACCCAGAAGGGAGTGGTCCGTATCGAGCAGTTCGAGGGCATCGAGCGAGGCAAAGGCCTTTCGGGCGAGTTAGTGCTCTCGGTGAGCAATGGACTGCGCTCCAACATTACGCTCACAGAGGCCGAAGTCGAGATAAATTTCGGAGATAAGAAGATTGGCTCGCTTACGCTTATGGGTGAGGTCACACTCCCCAAGAGGGTTATCTCAAGCGTAAAAGTGCCCGTTTCGCTCACCATCTCCAGCCCACTGATTGCGTATGGATTGTTGTCGAAAGTCTTGCGTGGCGAGTTCGACAAAATCTCCGTCACGATTGATGCCGAGGCAAAGGTGGGCCCTGTGCACAGACATATTTATAAAGAGAATATATCTATACAGGAGGCTATGCAGTCGGTGGGCATTCCGACAGACGGGCTCAAGGAGTTGGTTTTATAAACAGACAGAAAAGAGATGATGAAAAAGGTCTTAATGTTGGCTATCGCTCTGCTCGTATGCGGTGGAGCATCGGCTCAGAAGATAGAGGATTTCAAGGCTCGCCTTGCCGAGCCGACACTTAACGATTCGCTCGGGATGACCGGCAGAGTCGAGGTGCGAGAGGTGGGCACAGCGGCCGATGCTGTGCGCAAGATTGATGCAGCCCAGAGCCCCACAACGGTCAAGGGTTTCCGTATCGTTATATTTTTCGACAACGGCAGTTCGGCACGAGCCAATGCCGAGGCTGCAATTCTCTCGTTCAATGCGCTCTACCCCGATGTGCGCAGTTATATGGATTACGAAAATCCCTACTTCAAGGTCTTGGTGGGCGGCTGCGTAACATCCGAGGAGGCGATTGTACTGCTGGGTCGCATCACACCCAACTTCCCGAAGGCCTACATCACTCGCGAGGAGATTAAACTCTCGGAGTTGGCTCAACCCAAATTCGTAGCCGAGCCGGCAGAGGCAGTTGAGAATTGACAATCATTAGAGTACGAAGTGTAATGGCATAGAGCCATAAATGGCTTCACCAGATAGCGCAGACCCGGAAGTCTGCGCTATCTGGTGTTAGTGTTTAATAATGCTTTGGCATATATCTTGCTTAAATGATGGCAGGAACGTAAAAAACATCATTCCAACAAAGGCAAGTTATTAAAAACCAAAACATTTAGCTTATGAAAACACTTCGACTCGTTTTTGTTTCACTTTTGGCTGTCGTCGGCACTTCGACTATTGCGACCCTCTCGGCTCAAGGTCATCACCACCACGACAAGTACTCTCCCACGGTGTATCTGATATCGGTAAAGGAGACCGATACGATATACCCCAACAATGAGGCAACGATGCAACAGACCATCACCGCATCCAATGCCGCCATCGACCAGACCATTCTCGACTACAACGAGACCCATCGCCAGGGTTTCCAACAAACCGAGAAGCCGATGTTCATCTTCAGCACCAAGGATAATAAATTCTCGTTTGCCATTGGAGGTTTTATCAATCTGCGTGCAAGTTACGGGTTTAACGATGTAGTCAATAACATCGACTTTGTGCCCTACGATATCCCCATCCCGGGCAACTACGCCACAAAACAGCGTATCGGAATGGATGCCAGCACCTCGCGCCTATTCCTCAAAGCCATTGCCAACAGCAACACGCTGGGCCGAGTCATCGTCTTCATGGATGCCGACTTTAGAGGTGGCAATGCCTATAGTTACACGCCCCGAGTACGCTCGGCATACGTTTGGTTCAAGGGTTTGACCCTCGGTCGTGATGTAACCACCTTCTGCGACCTCTCGGCAGCGCCCACAACCATCGACTTCCAAGGCCCTAATGCCTACAACTTCAACTTCGCTACGATGATTCGCTATGAGTTCTCGTTGTGGCAAAATCACCTCAAGATGGGTGTGGCAGCCGAGCTCCCCAACGTGAGTGCCACCTATGGCAATGGAGCCAACAACCTCTTCGCTGCCATTCCGCAACGTATGCCCGACTTCCCCGTCTATGCTCAATTTGCGTGGGGCGAAAATCGCCAAAGCCACATCCGTGCATCTGCCGTCTTCCGTAATATGTATGCATACGACCTTGCTCGCGATAAGAACACTTCGCTCTTCGGTTGGGGTGTGCAGGCCAGCGGTCGCATCAATGTAGCCAACTTCCTCAACATCTTCTTCAATGGTGTCTATGGCGAAGGCATCACCCCCTACATCCAGGATTTGACAGGCTCGGGACTCGACTTCACGCCCAACCCGCTTAAGCCCACCTCTATCCAGACTATGCCGATGTATGGCTGGCAGGCTGCGGCTCAAGTCAACATCACACCTCGCCTGTCGCTATCGGGTGGCTACTCGGCAGTAAACGTACAGCGCAAGAATCGTTACTACACCGAGGACCAATATAAGCAGGGACAATATGTGTTCGGAAACGTATTCTACCACATCACACCCCGCATGAAGGTCGCAGCCGAGTATCTCTACGGCACACGCAAAGATATGAATGGAGTGAAGAACCACGCCAATCGAGTAAATGTGATGGCGCAGTACAACTTCTAAAAGATTAACTATCAAAATAAAAATGTTTTGGGGTTGGAACACAATGTTCCAACCCCAAAACTGTTATTGGCTATAATGCCGTTAAAGGATCTCTATAAAGAGAGTGATTTCAAGGCTTGCGATGCTCGAAAAAGCGGAGCATACATTGCGTATGTGAGCATTTTGAAAGCGAGCGTAACGCAGAAATCACCTTTTTAGAGAGATTCTTACTTGCGGATAGCAGCCACACCGGGCAACTCCTTACCCTCCATATACTCGAGCAGTGCACCACCACCGGTCGAAACATACGATACCTTGTCAGCCAAGCCGAACTTGTTGATACAAGCTACCGAGTCACCACCACCGATGAGCGAGTAAGCACCATTCTGAGTAGCCTCAGCGATAGCCTCAGCAACTGCACGCGAGCCGGTCGAGAACTTGTTAATCTCGAATACACCTACGGGACCATTCCAGAGGATAGTCTTGCAACCCAGGATGTGCTCACGGAAGAGAGCCTTACCCTCGGGACCGATGTCAACACCCTCCCAAGCATCATCGATATCCTTAACCGATGCGTACTGGGTGTTAGCCTCCTCCGAGAAGTCGTCGCAGATGAGAGCATCGGGCGACATCACAAACTTGATACCCTTCTCCTCTGCCTTCTTGAGGATGTCGAGAGCTACGGGGAACATATCGGGCTCGCAGATTGACTTACCAACCTTGCCACCGAGTGCAGCAGCGAAGGTGTAGGTCATACCGCCACCGATGATAATCGAGTCAACCTTCTCCATCAACTTCTCGATAATCGAAATCTTGGTCGAAACCTTCGAACCTCCCACGATTGCGCAGAAGGGACGCTGGGGATTCTCCATAACGCCATCGATAGCCTTCAACTCACCCTCCATAACGTAGCCAAACATCTTATCCTCGGGGAAGTAATCTGCAATCAGAGCTGTTGACGAGTGTGCACGGTGAGCAGTACCGAATGCATCGTTGATATAGCAGTCTGCATACGAAGCGAGCTTCTTAACGAACTCCTTCTGGGGACCCTCCTTGAGAGCCTTCTTTGCAGCCTTCTTCTCCTCATCGGTAGCATCCTCTGCCAGACCACGAGGCTTACCCTCCTCCTCAGCATAGAAACGGAGGTTCTCGAGCAACATAACCTCACCTGCCTTCAGGTTAGCAGCCATCTCGGCAGCCTTCTCGCCCATGCAGTCGCCTGCAAACTGAACCTTCACACCCAAACGAGCCTCGATTGCAGGGATAATCTGCTCCAACGAGAACTTGGGATCGGGATTCTTCTTGGGACGACCAAGGTGCGACATAAGAATTACAGCACCGCCCTTCTCGAGCACCTTCTTGATGGTGGGGATTGCGGCACGAATACGAGTGTCGTCAGTTACCTGACCCTCACCATTGAGGGGCACATTGAAGTCTACGCGGATAATCGCGCGCTTACCGGTGAAATCGTAAGAATCAATCTTGAACATAATTTTTTTGTTTATGTGGTTAAATTCGTAATGCCATTTCGTTTGAACGCCGCAAAGTTAGTAAAATTATTTGTTAATTCATTAACAACATGGGGCTAAGTTAGGATTTTTACTATTTTTCTGTCACTTTCCGACCAGTCGCCACCCAAATTCCTGTCATTTCGTACCACAAAACTTTGATTTTTGGCTTTTTTTACTACTTTTGCAACCAAATATGCGACTTTTACAACACATAATAATTTTAGGCACGGTACTGCTCGCTATAGCATCGCCGATGGTTAGCTTCGGGCAGAACGTCACCCCCGAGCCAACAACAACTGAGCAACAACATTCAACCCAGAGTGTCGTACTGCGAAAAAAAGGCTGGTGGCAGGAGCATAGCGACTACACGACACGCTTTCGTGCCGAGCAATTGGTTGTCCCGGGAGCACTCTTTTTGGTCGGCACGCTCGGCATAGGCGAGAATGCCCCGATGCGAGGCATCAACCTTACGGTGCGTGACGGTATGGCCTCGATGCGCAATGGCCGATACATCCACTTTGACGACTATGTGCAGTATCTGCCTGTGGCCACATACTTGGGATTGTGTGCCACGAAGGCGAAGGC
Source organism: Alistipes sp. (assembly GCA_017631055.1). GTDB lineage: Bacteria > Bacteroidota > Bacteroidia > Bacteroidales > Rikenellaceae > Alistipes. Next base: position 30,733 of record JAGBTZ010000053.1, on the reverse strand, counting down.
CAAGCACACCGTTCCCGAACGTATCGCAGTCGGCGTTGTGGCCTATATCTCGATGACGGCCCTGACCAACGGACTCAAATACACCATTCGTGAGCAACGCCCCGACTCTGGCGCTCGCAACTCATTCCCTTCAGGTCACACCGCAACGGCATTTACCGGTGCCGAGTTGGTGCGAGCCGAGTATGGATGGGGTTATGGCCTGGCAGCCTACACCGTGGCTACAGGAGTGGCATTTATGCGCCTCTACAACGAGCGCCACTGGCTCAACGATATCCTGGCGGGAGCCAGTGTCGGTATCATCTCGGCACAGATAGGATATTGGCTACTGCCTCTAAACCGCAAAATCTTCAAGATGAACCGCCGCAAGGCATTGGTAACTACCCCGATGTACTACCCCGAGCAGCAGGCTCTCGGCATGGCGTGTGCGATGAGCTTTTAACTGACAAAACATTAAAAAACCCAAAATGTGATTAAAGCTCTTACAGTTTTAATGACCATAGTCCGCATTGCCGCCTTCGACTCTTCGGATGCGGATAAGGCTGCAGCGGATATTGTATGCACCGGAACTCACGATGAAATTACCATCCAACAAGTGTTGGATAAGTTCGAGGGTAACAATACCGACACCTGCGAAATCTACTTCGCAGACGGTACCTACAACATCGACGGTTTCCACCACCACGGAGATGCAACCCATCGCACGGCTATCAAGTTTCCGCCGATAGCAAGCCTACGTTTCGAGGGTAAGAGCGATATCATTCCGCGCGTGGGCGTGAATGTCGAGTTTAAGGTTCGCCCTGAGGCATACAACGACCTCGCACCCGATGAGCAGGTCTGCGTTATGCTCTTTTCGGACAATATCGGCCGAAACACGAACAACGCCAAGCTGCGCAACTTCCAGATTATGCTACCCGACACGAAGCACAAGGTTATATGCCTGAACCTCTACCGCACGGGTGGTGCAATTCTCGAAAATCTGCGTATGAATGCAGCCGGTGCAGGCGCAGGAGTGATTCCCGTCGAGGGATCGGTCGGCATCCGTGGTCAGAATGTCAATACCAACGGTATTGGCCAATATTGGAAAGATATATACAGTATCGGCTTCTACGAGGCATTCCAGATTGGTGGCGAGCACACTATCTGCGTCGGACTGCTCGGCTATAAGAGTTACTACGGCTACACCTTCGGCAACTACGAGAGCGTTGAGTGGGGCGTTTGGGAGCACCCGATTACGCTGATAAATTGCAGCGAAGAGTTGTGTGCTGCGTTGCCGCTGTTTAATGTGTGTGGCGAGATGCGCGACCCCAACAATCCCGGACGTCAGTGTGTTGATATGATATCTCACACTATGGAGTTCCGCGAGACCGAGAACCCAACGCTCAAACCCGTCTTGCCGGCTCGCGAGGTTTACCCCGGAACGTGGTGTGGTAATATTACATTTGCGGCCAATACGAAGCCTTTGAGCAAGGGCAATGCAGTCGATATTCTCTTCTGGGAGAAGGGTAGCGGCCATCGTTTCAAGACCCGCAACTCGGCACACGCTATGGCGGGTACGACAGCCGAGCGATTGACCTATATACCGACATTTGTCCAAACTTATTACGACACCGATCTCAACAAACTCGTTATCTACAATGGTGAGGATTGGGTCGATGCAAACGGCAATAAAGTAGACTAATTATGAAGAGATTGATCTCTACGATGTTGGCACTGATGATTGCCGGCATCTCAACAGCAGCGCGTTTGGACCTCTCGGCCACCGAGACGGCAAACTGCTATATGGTCAGCGGCGGCGAGAAATATTCGTTCCGTGCAGATATTAAGGGTAACGGCGTGGAGACTCTTGGCCTCTCGGCAACCATCGACCTCAACGCGGTAAAGGGTATCAAAATCATTTGGGAGGAATACGACATTATCGATGATGCGAGTCTGAAATTGTCGGGCAATAAGATTCTTTTCACAACCATAAAGGGTGCGACCAAGGGTAATGCCCTTATCGGCATCTATGCAGATGCTGCGTGCAGCGAGGGTAAATGTATCTGGTCGTGGCATATCTGGCTCAATAAGCCGGCAGATTGTCAAATCGGAGGCGTCACCTTCCTCGACCGCAATCTCGGTGCTTACAGCACTAAATTGGGCAAGTCGGGCACCAACGGATGCTTCTGGCAGTGGGGCCGCAAAGAGCCCTTCACCGCATCGTTAGAGGGCATACAGGTTTGTCGTGACGAGAAGAAGAGTTATGACTTTGCGACAGCCAACCCCACGACCTTCATCGCACGCAATGGCCGATGGATGGATATAGACGCAGAAAAGGCGTGGTGCAAGGATGGTCGCAAGACGATGCTCGATCCGTGCCCTCCGGGGTATTGCGTACCTATTTACGATGATATATTCGTACTCAAAACAATGGGTATCAAGGATGGATTCCTCAAAGCAGGAGCTATTTGGTACGACCTCGATCCGAGTGGTCAGCGTATGGTCGGCAAAGCAGGCTGGTATTGGACCTCAATGCGTACACCCAACCGCAAGAGCTGTTCAAACGACTTCTATATCTGGGAGAATGGCATCGGTCTGGTTTCGCAATATTACAACGCTTCGGCACTCTGCATCCGTCCCCAGAAGATTAAATAGCAGACACAATCTGCCTACATTCGTTCGAAATACCCCCGATCGAAGTCGCAATTACACAAGAAAACGGCTTTGATCGGGGGTAAATCTTGCAAATTGTAATTTTTGTTCGGAAAAACACCCGTTTTTTCGGCAAAATTTCTGTACCTTTGTAACAATTGGTAAGATTTAGATAAAAACACAAAAAAAATATTTGCCCTATGTACGGAAAAATCAAAGAGCATCTGCAAGCCGAATTGCAGTCAATTCGCGAGGCGGGTCTTTACAAGACCGAGCGCATCATCTGTTCGCCCCAACGTGCCGAAATCACCGTTGCCGAAAAGCCGGTGCTGAACTTCTGCGCCAACAACTATCTCGGACTCTCGGACAATCCTCGCCTTATCGAGGCTGCGAAACGTGCGATGGACGAGCGTGGCTTCGGAATGTCATCGGTGCGCTTTATTTGCGGCTGTCAGGATATCCACAAGCAACTCGAGAAGGCTATCGCCGACTACTTTGGTACCGAGGACACGATTCTCTATGCTGCCTGCTTTGATGCCAATGGCGGAGTCTTCGAGCCTCTCTTCTCGGAGCAGGATGCCATCATCTCCGATTCGCTCAACCACGCCTCAATTATCGATGGTGTGCGACTCTGCAAGGCAGTGCGTTATCGTTACGCCAATGCCAATATGGAGGAGTTGGAGAATGCGCTGAAGATGGCACAAGCGCAGCGTTTCCGTATAATTGTAACCGATGGAGTCTTCTCGATGGATGGCAATGCCGCTCCGCTCGACGAGATTTGCGCTCTGGCTCGCAAGTACGATGCACTGGTTATGGTCGACGAGTGCCACTCGGCCGGAGTTCTGGGAGCTACGGGTCGAGGCATTACCGAACTCTACAATCTGCGTGGCGAGGTCGACATCCTCACCGGCACCCTCGGCAAGGCTTTCGGTGGTGCTGTGGGCGGATTTACCACAGGCCGCAAGGAGATTATCGATATGTTGCGCCAGCGTTCGCGCCCCTACCTCTTCTCGAACTCGCTGCCACCCGCAGTTGTCGGTGCCGGTATCGAGATGTTCAAGATGCTCGAGGAGAGCGACGAGATCCACGACCGATTGGTGGCGAATGTCGAGCACTTCCGCACCAAGATGTTGGCCGCAGGCTTCGATATCAAGCCTACGCAGTCGGCAATCTGCGCAGTGATGCTCTACGATGCCAAACTCTCGCAGGAGTTTGCAGCCAAGTTGCAAGAGGAGGGTGTATTCGTCACGGGATTCTACTATCCGGTCGTTCCGAAGGGACAGGCTCGTATCCGAGTGCAGGTATCGGCAGGTCACACCACCGAGCAACTCGATCGTTGCGTAGAGGCATTTGTTAAGGTTGGTAAGGAGTTAAATGTAATAAAGTAGTGAGGATATGAAACCCCTGTTTGATGATATTGATCGCAAAATCCTGAAGTTCCTGATTGGCAACGCCCGTATGCCGTTCCTCGAGATTGCTCGCGAATGCGGCATTTCGGGAGCAGCCATACATCAGCGCATCAAGAAGTTGGAGGACTCGGGCGTGATTTTGGGCAGTCGTCTTATTGTCGACCCCAAGAAGATGGGATTTGATGTGTGTGCCTTCATCAGCATCCGCATCCAAGACCCTCAGCTGTTGCTCTCGACTGTGGAGGAGCTCAAGCGCATCCCCGAGATTGTGGAGTGCCACTTCATTACAGGCACCTACAACGTAATGGTCAAGCTCTACTGCGTAGATAACGACCATCTGATGAACACCATCTTCAACAGCATCCTCCCCATTCACGGAGTCTCGACCACGCAGACCTACATCTCGCTCAACGAGGCATTCCAACGCCAGGTACATGTAGATTGTTTAGAATAAGATTATGGCACGCATAAGACTTACCAAGGAGTTTTCGTTTGAGTCGGCCCACGCTCTCGAGGGCTATGACGGCAAGTGCCGCCACATACACGGCCACTCCTATCGTTTATACGTCACCGTCATCGGCACCCCGATAGCCGACCCGGCCAATCCCAAGTATGGGATGGTTATGGACTTTGGCGAACTGAAGGCATTAGTGAACGAGGAGATTATCGAGAGAATGGACCACGCCTTTGTGATGCGCCGATCTCAGTGTGCAGACGCTGTCAGCCAAAGCCTATGCGAAGGGTTTGGCAATGTGGTTTTGGTCGACTACCAACCCACATGCGAGAATATGTTGGCAGACTTCGCCTCGCGCATTTCGCACCGGCTGCCCGAGGGGGTAAAACTCCACTCGCTGAAGATGCACGAAACGGCTACCTCCTTTGCCGAGTGGTATGCCGAGGAGAACGAATAAAAAAGGTTCCGCAAGCACAAATACTTTATGAAAAAACTCTTTTTAATCGATGCTTACGCATTGATTTTCAAATACTACTACGCCTTCATCGGGCGTCCGATGCGCAATCGTTCGGGAATGAACACCTCGATTGTCTTCGGATTTACGAAGTTTCTGCGCGACATCCAAAAACGCGAGAAGCCCGACCTGCTCGGTGTGGCATTCGACCCGAAGGGGGGCTCATTCCGCAAGGATCTCTTCCCCGAATACAAGGCCAACCGCCCCGACACTCCCGAGGATATTATCGAGTCGGTACCCTACATCAAGCGCCTGCTCGAGGCGATGTGTATTCCGGTGTTGGAGGTCGATAATTTCGAGGCCGATGACGTTATCGGCACACTCGCATTCAAGGGTGCCGAGGCGGGCTATGAGGTCTTTATGGTTACGCCCGACAAGGATTATGGTCAGTTGGTAGGTGAGCATCGCCACCTCTACAAGCAGAAGGGCGATGGTGTCGAGGTGGTAAAGAGTGCCGACATCTGCGAAAAGTACGGCATCGAGGAGCCTATCTTGGTACGCGATATTTTGGCATTGTGGGGCGACTCTTCGGACAACATCCCCGGAGTTCCGGGCATTGGCGAGAAGGGTGCTTGCAAGCTGGTGCGCCAGTGGGGCACAGCCGAGAATATCCTTGCCAACGCCGACCGTATCGGTGGCAAGGTGGGTGCCAACATCGCCGAGTGGGGCGACAAGTTGTTATTGGCCAAAGAGTTAACCTCCATACGCTTGGATGTCCCCATCGAGTTCCGCCCCGAGGAACTCACCGTTTGCTGCCCGCATATCGATGCACTGAAAGCGCTCTTTGCCGAGCTGGAGTTCAGGATGTTTATGAACGATTTGGCAAATCTGGCTCCGGCCGAGGAGATTTCGGATGCGCCACATCAGGCTCCGCAGACCCAGCTTGCCGATATGGCTCGCGCAAAGTCGCAAGCCCTGAAACAGGCTCGATTGGAGGGTCAGGGCGACCTTTTTGCTCAATTTGATACAGCACCGGTCGCGCCCGTGTCTCCGGCACCTCAAGCACAGCAAGCCGAACAAGCCGATTTGTTCGACAACGCACTACCCGAGAGTCAATCGGCGATGACCACTCCGCACGAATATCGCACAATCCTTACCGCCGAGGAGTTACGCTCGCTGGCCGAGCAGATTTCCCGCTACGAGGAGTTCTGCTTCGACACCGAGACCACCGGTCTTGATATCTTCAACGACCGCATTATAGGACTATCGCTCGCTGTGGAGCCCCACAAGGCGTGGTATATTCCATTTAACGGCTTGAACAACGAGGAGTATGCCTCGATTTTGCGCCCGCTGTTCGCCAACGAGCAGATTGCCAAAATTGGCCAGAATATCAAGTTCGATATAATGGTACTGAGCCGTTTGGGCATCGAGGTCAAGGGTCGCAAGTTCGACACGATGATTCTCCACTACCTGCTCGACCCCGAGTCACGCCACGGAATGAATCAACTCGCTCTGCGCTACCTCAACTACACCCCTATCGAGATTGAGACCCTCATAGGCCGAGGAGCCAAGCAGCTGACAATGGATTTGGTTGCCGTAGAGCGTGTTGCGGAGTATGCAGCCGAGGATGCCGACATCACTCTGCAACTCAAGCACGCACTTCTGCCCCTTGTCGAGGAGCAGGGGCTGCTCGACCTCTACTTCAATGTCGAGGAGCCGATGATAGATGTGCTGGCCGAGATGGAACTCACGGGAGTCTGCATCGACTCTTCGCTGCTTAACGAGTATGCAATCGAACTCGGAGCTCGCCTCGTGGAACTCGAGCGACAAGTGCGAGAGGAGGCCGGCGAGCCGAGCCTCAACATCAACTCTACGCGCCAACTCGGCGAGGTGCTCTTCGCAAAGATGCGCATTAGCGACAAGCCGAAGATGACCAAGACCAAGCAGTTCTGCACCGATGAGGAGTATCTGCAAGGCTTTGCACACGACCATCGCATAGTGAAACTCGTTCTCGAGTATCGAGGTGTAAAGAAGTTGCTCTCGACCTACGTTGAAGCACTACCGCAGTTGGTCAATCGTTCGACCGGTCGCATACACACCTCGTTCAATCAGGCGGTTACCGCTACGGGGCGATTGTCGTCAGCCAACCCTAATCTCCAAAATATCCCCGTGCGCGAGGAGCAGGGGCGCCGCATTCGCGAGGCGTTTATCCCCTCGGATGATGAACATCTGCTCTTCTCGGCAGATTACAGCCAGGTCGAGTTGCGCATCATGGCCCACTTGAGCGGTGACGAGTCGCTCGTCAAAGCCTTCTGCAACGGAGAGGACATCCACTCCGCAACGGCTGCACGCCTATTCGGCAAGGGCATAGATGAGGTCACCGGCGAGGAGCGCCGCCGTGCCAAGACCGCCAACTTCGGTATCATCTATGGAATTTCGGCATTTGGTCTAAGCCAGAGATTGGAGTTACCTCGCTCGGAGGCCAAAGCGATAATCGAGGGCTACTTTGCATCCTACCCGAAGGTCAAAGAGTATATGGATATGGCTGCAACCTCTGCCCGCGAGAAGGGATATGTTTCGACAATCTTCTCGCGCCGCCGCTACTTGAACGACATCGCCTCACGCAATGCTGTGGCTCGCGGTTTGGCCGAGCGCAACGCCATAAATGCCCCTATCCAGGGCAGTGCTGCCGATATTATGAAGATGGCGATGGTCGCCATTGCCCGCGAGTTCAAGGCTCAAGGGCTGCAATCAAAGATGATTTTGCAGGTACACGATGAGGTTGTAATCGATATGCTTCGCTCGGAGCAGCAGCAGGTTATCGAGATTGTAACCCGCGCAATGGAGGGTGCCGCCTCTCTCAGCGTACCACTCACCACCGACTACGGCATCGGCAAAAATTGGCTCGAAGCACATTAGTCATTGGCTAAATTGATAATTGACAATTGACAATTGAGAATTAATCCTCCTTCGGAGTCTTTTCCTCCTCGCGGCTCGGCATAGTGCAAACAAGTTTACCCTCTGCGCTCGCTCCGCATCGTCGGTTGATAATTAAGGTATTTTCTTATAATTGTGAATTTTAAGCAATGAGGGCTGACTAAAATGCGTTTTAGTCAGCCCCTATTGCTTTAGAGAGAGAAAAAAACCTACTTTTTCTGAGGTGCAGCCTTAACCTTAATTTTGGTAAAAGCGTTTACCAACGCCTCGTCAGAGTTCTTTGACGAATCGTACTGAACGGTCACGGTCTTAGCCTTAACATCTACCTTCACATCCTTCACACCCTTCTCGAAGGGGATGCTGTTGTAGACCTTCTTGGCACAACCCTCGCAATCGATATCGGTACAGAAGGTGGTGGTTACAATCTGCTTCTCGGCCTTAGCCTTCTTCTCCTGCGCAAAGCCTACGCCCACGCTCATCACTGCCACCAGGCAGAACATTAAAATCTTCTTCATAATTTTATCTGTTATTTAGTTTACAAAATTTCTAATAGAGGTTAAATCTTACACCGATATAGAACTTACGCCCCTTGAGCGGTCCCCACACCACCGATGAGTTGAACGAGGTATCGTAGGGGTTGGCCCCGGCACTCATCTTCTCGCCACCAAGCAAAATTGGGTCAGGCTGCTTATAGCCGAGGATATTCTCGCAACCAACATATATATCCCACGTCTTGATTTTGTAGCTCACCTGTGCAAAGAGCATCGGATAGGCGGGCGAGTAGTTCATCTTCGTAATATCGCCATCGAGCGAGGGCAGACGGCACTTGCCGTTATACTGCGCCGTAACATCGAAGACCCAACGGCGGAACTTGGTCGCATACTGCAAGTTCAAAAGGGTCTTAAATCGGCTCACAAGAGGCGATTCGACCAACGCAGTCGAGCCATCCTCGCGCGAGATGGTCTGCTTGGCATTGGTGTAGCGGAATGTAGCGAAGATGTCGAAACGCTCGATAGGAGTCCAAGTGAAGTCCACCTGATAGTTATCGGTAAACGAGCGGCCATCGGTCGAGTAGATATTCACATAGTCGGCATTCCACTCCTGATCGGCAATCACTCGATTGAGGAACTCGGTGCGGAAGTAGTCGAACGAGAGCGTTGCATCGTGGTACTCCACCAAGGAAAAGGTCTGCGCAAGGCTACCTCCGAAGGTTGCCACCGACTCCATACGCTGAAAATCGTGTGCCAAGGAGTAAGGCTGGCTCAAATCCTTATTGCCATCAAAGATAATTGTTCGTCCCGTAGCCAGGATTCCGATATTGTCGGCAATCACATTGGTCGAGCGGTAGCCCATACCGGCCGAAGCACGCAGAATGGTCGTAGGCGTAATGTTCCACTTAATATGACCTCGAGGAGTAAAGTAGGCCTTGCGATAGAATGTATTGTAGTCGCCTCGCACACCAGCCACTGCCGAGAACTTCTCGCCCAGCGTATAGGTATACTCAGCATAAAGGCCCACCTCCGACTCAAGACGATCGAACGAGTAGAGTCTTTGCGTTGGAGCCACCTGAGCCGAAGCATCCACACCGATAAGGCTCGGCGAGCGGAGCGACTCATTATACTCATCTACCGTTGCCATAGCACCTACGATAAGCTTGTGGCGAAGCGAGAAGTAGTGGTCGTACATAAGGTTTGCCAGCAGCGAGTGCTCACGAGCCAAATAGTCGTTCAGTCCGAAGTAGGCATCCTCATCGTAGAAGTTATAGTCGGCAACAAATGCGATACTCGAGCGCACCTCCTCCTCGGTCTGCTCATCGTAAACACCAGCACCCACGGGCGAGCCTATCTTCAGATAGGCATTGGCATTCTGATTAAGGATTGACGAGCCGTAGATCTTCTTCTGCCAGAGCGAGTCGCACATATCTCGCTTAAAGCGAATATCGCCACCCAGACGCTGGTCGCGAGTGTACTTCGCACCCCAACGAATCTGCAACCCCTGCTCGGTCTGATAGAGCCAGCGATTGGCTATATTTGCCTGATTGGAGAGTGGCATATCCCTCATTCCGTCTTTATTGCGGTCGTGGCTTTGGGTATCCATCGAGCCGTGTGCAAGGATTACTGTCGAGAGGCGTTTATCTTTCGTTACGGGGATTGCAGACGAGAGGTTAACCTCGGGCTTCAACTCATCATCGAAGTAGACATTCAGGAATAGGCGCTCCTCATCGGTCGGCTTGCGGTGCTCGAGGTTAATCTGACCCGTCATTGCCTCGTGGCCGGCAGTCACCGAAGAGATACCTTTCGATACTTGTATCGAGTTGAGCCACATACCCGGCGTATAACTCAATCCGTAGGGCGAACTCAGACCGCGCATTATGGGGCGGTTTTCATCCAAAATCTGAGTATATGTACCAGCCAGTCCGAGCATCTTGATTTGACGTGCACCCGAGATTGCATCGCTATAACCCACCGTTACCGATGCCGAGTTCTCGAACGATTCGGCCAAGTTGCAGCAAGCCATCTTGCACAACCCTGCAAACGAAATCATCTCGTTCTTAACAATTCCACCCTGCATCACATAGTTGCCAAGCGATCCTTCGACCACAACGCTCTCCATCTCGACACCCTCCGCCATACGGAACTCGACTCGCGAGAGCGCACCATCGACCTTCAGCGTGTCGTTCTCATATCCGACAAACGAAGCCACCAGGCGGTCGTAGCCCTTCACACGGTGAATCTTAAATTCGCCTTCGAGGTTGGCACTCGTTCCGACATTGGTTTCGGCCCAATAGACTGCGGTTCCGGGCAGCGGGTTACCGTCACTGCCGAGCACAACGCCCGAAACATCTTGAGCCATAGCGATATGCGCACCCAAAATGGCGCACACGGTCGCAATAATGTATTTGATTATTTTCATTACGATTGTTTTAAGTTTTCACACAATTTACAACAACGAACCACGCAACACATCCTGTTGCCGAGGCTCGCATTCCCTAAATTATGCAAAAACCGGAGGGGCTCGCAACCCCATCGACCCGAGCAACGGGTCATCCCCCAACGGCACCTCCAAGGGGCACATCAGGGTTTTGTGCGTGGTAAGTAGATTGGAATCAATCGAGTCGGAGAGCGTTCGAGGCAGCTCTGCGACAATAACTTTCATCAGTTTGAGCACTCGCTCGGTATCGACCGCAACGGCTGTCTCGGAACGATTTTCGTGAGAATGAGTGCAGTCGCAGTGTTGGGTCAGGGATGTGGCATACTCCGGCATCTCGCACTGACCACACTTGCAAGTATGAACAGGGTGCTGGTGGCAAGACAAGCAGTCGCACGACAAAACCACGACAGCATTCAATACCATCGCGAATAGATAGGTGACAATCAATGCCACCGATATATTGCTCCTATTTCTCATTGGTAACCAGACCGCACTCCTCGAGCTTTGCAATCCAAGCCTCGGCATCCTTGGTTGCCGTAGCCTCATCCACATAGAAGTTTTCGAGCAGCAGGTCTACTACTCTGTTTTGGTCAAAATCCTCGCCTTGGAGTTCGTTCCAAAGCAACAACGAGGTGTCATTGAGCGATATAACTCGAGTCACATCGCTACCATATCGACCCTGCATGATTACCACATTTTCACCGGCAATCGAGCGAACTTTATACTCCTTTTTTAACTTCATAATCTTGACTATATGCGACAAAGGTATAATTTTTTTTTCACATAGCATAATAAACCCTCCAAATTTCTTATCTTCGCACTATGAAACAGGCGCAAACCATACACTCCGTGCTCCGCCAACATTGGGGTTTCGACTCGTTCAGACCGATGCAGGAGCAGATTATCCGTTCGGTAATGGAGGGGCGCGATACACTTGCTCTGATGCCTACGGGCGGAGGCAAGTCGCTCACCTACCAAGTACCGGCAATGGCTCAGGAGGGCATTTGCATCGTCATCACTCCGCTTATAGCGTTGATGAAGGACCAGGTGGACAATCTGCGCCGCCGCGAGATTTCGGCCATCGCCATCCACTCGGGAATGACCCCACGCCAAATAGATATTGCGCTGGATAATTGCGTTTATGGAGATGTAAAATTCCTCTACATCGCTCCCGAGCGACTTGCCACCGAGGTTTTCCGCCTGCGAGTCCAGAAGATGAAGGTCTCGCTGTTGGCAGTCGATGAGGCCCACTGCATATCGCAGTGGGGATACGACTTCCGCCCCTCATACTTGCGCATTGCCGAGGTGCGCCGCCTGATACCCGACACCCCGATACTCGCACTCACAGCCTCGGCCACCAAGGTCGTCGAGGAGGATATTATCGACAAACTCTCGCTTGCCGACCCCGCAATTCTGCGCAGCAGCTTTACGCGCGACAACCTGTCATACTCGGTGCGAGCCGTTGACGACAAGAACGATCAGCTTATGCGCATAATCGGCAACGTAGCCGGCTCGGGTATCGTCTATGTCCGCACCCGCGAAGGTGCCGAGAAGATTGCCTCATGGCTCAGAGAACAGGGCGAGAGTGCCGACTACTACCACGGAGGTCTGCCCAATGCCGAGCGTTCGCTACGCCAGGAGGATTGGACCCAGGGTCGCACACGCATAATGGTCGCCACCAACGCCTTTGGCATGGGTATCGACAAAGCGGATGTTCGGTTTGTGGTGCACTACACGATGTGTGACTCGCTCGAGAGTTACTATCAGGAGGCGGGTCGTGCCGGTCGTGACGGCAAGCGCAGTTATGCCGTACTGCTCACCTCGCCCGATGACGAGCAGAGGGTAGTCAAGCGCTTCGAGAGCGAGTTTCCGCCCTTGTCCGAGATAAAGAGCATCTACGAAAAGGTCTGCAACTATGTCGGAGTTGCCATTGGTGACGGATTGCAGAGTTCGTTCCTATTCAACATCCACGACTTCGCCACTCGCGAACACATCTTCACCGGCAAGATTCAGAGCGCATTGAAAATTCTGCAACAGAACGGCTACCTCACCCTCACCGAGGAGATGGAGAATCCGGCCCGCATAATGTTCTGTGTCAGCCGTGACGACCTCTATAAAATCCGTGTCGAGCGCAACGACCTCGACCACTTTTTGCGCACCATACTACGCATGTACAACGGTGTATTCACCGAATTTAGGGCCATTGATGAGAACGAGATTGCCTCTGTCAGCGGTTACACTCTCGAGCGTGTCAAGGAGCTCTTCAAGCGATTGTGGCAGATGCGCATAATCCGCTATGTCCCCTCAAATCGTTCGCCGATACTCTTCTTCGATGAGGAGCGACTACCCGTTGACGACATCTACATCGCCCCCGAGACCTATCGTCTACGCAAGGAGATGATACACGAGCGTTTTTCGAAGATGCTCTCCTACGCCTCCAATCAGGAGCATTGCCGCAGCCGCATACTTGCAGAGTACTTCGGCGACAGCGAGGCTGGCGATTGTGGTATCTGCGACATCTGCCTCGCCAAGCGCAAGCGCCAAAAGGCAGAGAGCTTCAGCGGGGATTTCAAGGCAGAGATTATCAAACTACTATCGGAGCGCAACCTCTCGGCTCGCGAGATTGTTGCAGAGTTTCGTTGCGACCCTCAACCACTGCTCGACACCCTCAAGCAGATGCATGAAGAGGGCTCTATCAGAACTGATAGTGCCGGAGTGATACACAAAATTAAGCCTTAACACACCTTTTTATCAAGAAAAATAGTAACTTTACAAAAAAAACATAAAACTATGATTAAAAATATCGTTTTCGACTTTGGCGGAGTATTGGTTGATTGGGATCCACGCTATTTCTATCGCAAAATTTTCGCAACCGAACAGGAGGTTGAGCACTTCGTCACCGAGGTCTGCAATCAGGAGTGGAACACTCTGACCGATGCAGAGATGACCTTTGCCGAGGCTATCGAGTTGTTGGTGCCTAAATTCCCGCAGTATGAGCGTGAAATACGCCTCTATTGGGATGGTTGGCTCGATATGTTGCATTCAGAGATTCCCGAAAGTATCGCTCTCAAAGCAAGCCTTCGCGCTGAGGGTTATCGCCTATACGGCCTGACCAACTGGTCGGCAGAGACCTTCCCGTTGGCCGAGCAGAAATTCTCGTTTATGAAGGGGTTAGACGGAGTCGTAGTATCGGGATATGAGCGTGTTAAGAAGCCTGACGAGCGCATCTTCCGCATCCTACTCGACCGCTACAATCTGCGCCCTGAGGAGACAGTATTCTTCGATGACCACATCGAGAACATCATTGCAGCTCGCGAGATGGGTATTCACGGAATCCTCTTCAAGGATGCAGCACAGGCAGAGCGCGATCTGAATGCATTGATTGAGACTCTCAACGAATAGAAAACAACCACACGACATGAAAAGATTACTAACCCAAACGATTGGATGGTTGCTGGGTACCGCCATCTGTGTATCCTGCTCCGAGGGGGTTGTCTTCAGTGTCACGACCCTGCCCGAAATTGAGGGCGTAAAGGCAGAGATGACTGCCGAGCGCAGCGGCAACGAGTGGCGTATTGAGGTGAGCGTGCGCAATGAGAGCGATGCGCCCCAAACTTTCAAGGTGCGACTCTCGGCCGAGCCCGGATTTCATGCCGACCGCTACCTTATCCCCGGCACGAACTACGATGGCAACCACTTTGGCGACAACGTCAACATCCCGCAGGGTTGGGAGCGAGATGGCGAGCCGTGGATTTTCGCTTACGACCGCAGTTCGATACCCTCGTGCACAATCTCCGAGAATGAGGATAAGGTCTTCGCTCTCTTCGTGTCGGATAGGGATACCACATCTTACATCAGCGCCTGCTCGATGGAGAAGCTCGACAACGGCTCGTTCCGCCACTCGATTTATTGGCCTGTGACTGAGGCTCCGCTGACCTACTCCGACAAGTTGAAATTCTCGGAGCGTTACGACACCTACATCACCCTCGCCCCGGGCGAGAAGTTCGAAGCTGAGGCTTTTGCCTTTATGGGTCGCCCGAAGATGCCGCACTACGGCTTCGCCGAGGTCTTCCCCATAGCGTGGCGTAAAATCAACCACCACGTTCCCTCGCAGCGCACATTGGCAGAGGTGATGCGTCTGGACAAGGCCTTTCAGGATTGGGGCCGTCGCCAAGACGAAAATGGCTATTGGTACGATATCCGCCTCGATGACCAGACATTCCGCATCGGATACTACCCCAAATCCCAAGGAAAGTCGAATGACGGATACACCATCGAGGATTACGCCAAGCATCCCGAACTCAACCGCTGGTACAAGGATGATTTGGAGGAGTCGAAACGCCTCAAGAAGGGCGAGTATGTCAAGGACCACGGCGGCGAACTCGGATTTGGCTGTCAGGTATTTCAGGCTGCACGTCTTTCGATAGAGTATGGTCTGCGCAACAACAGTCCCGAGGATGTTGATTTTGGATTGAAGGTTATACGCAGTTGGATTGCAACCCGTACCTACCCTTCGGGAATTCTCAAGAGCAATAAGCCTCGCAAGAACGACAATCGCGATGCTTCGAATATGGGTTGGTCAATTAGCGAGCTATCGAGGGTGATTACGCTGCTCGAGAAGCACGATATGGATGCCACCGAATTTCGTTCGGCAGCCAAGCGTATAGTAGAGGTTGTCCGTGCCGGAGTTCGCGAGGATGGCGCTTTAGGCTCGATTTGGAACGGCATCACGGGCGAGGTTGTGAACTACAATGGCGATAGTGGCGGTTTTGTCTTGATGGGCTTGGTGCGCTATTGGCAGATGTCGGGCGATGATACGCTTCTGCCGATTATCGACAACGCCTTCAACTATTACTACACCCACGACATCGACCAATTCCGTTGCTTCGGTGGTGCGATGGATTGTGCCAGCATCGACAAGGAGGGCATCCAGCCATTCTTCACCTCGGCAAAGTTGATGTATGAGGCTACGGGCGACAAGAAGTATCTCGATTATGCACGCAAGGCTGCGTGGTACTTTACCTCGTGGCTCTACATCCAAAACCCGATTTATGATGCGGATGACGACTTTATGATATACAACATCCGCCCTGCCGGAGCCAACATTGTCGGAGTCGAGCATCCTGCACTTGACGAGTATGGCTCGCTGCTTATCAGCGAATATATATGGCTCTCGAAGATTGACAATGAGCCCCTATGGAGAGAGGTTGCCGAACTTATGTGGCGCCATAGCACCCAGGGCTTTGCCGACAAGGAGCGTTTAATCTGGCACCACCTCGAGCGCCCCATAGGCTCAAAGAACGAGGCGATATTCCCCTCTCGCTGGAGCAAATATCACTTTGGCGAGAATAAGCGCGGAAGCATCAACGACCACCTCACAGGTTGGGCAGGAGTCTATCGCACAGCATCAATCTATGAACTCTCGGAGGAGGATGTGCGTTGGTTGGATGAGGCTACACGCCCCGAGTAGCGGGTCTGGAGAGGATTACGGGCAGAGCACTAACGGCGAAAATGGCGTTTGATGGAGGCTCGGTTGCCACAATTATCCTCAACAATGAGTACAATCAGATGCTCTCCGCCTCCCAGCGGATGCAGAGAGTCGAAATGATAGGTCAGAGTGTGACGAGTGGGGCTGTATTCGAGCGGCACCCACTCGCCGTTTATATAGGCATTATACTCTTTGAGCCCCGAGAAGTTATCCTCAACTTCGAAGATAAGTCTTGTTCGCCCACGCATATCGGCACCCTGCTCAAAGCGCGGGCGAATGGCGGGTGCAACAGTGTCGGCCACCACCCAGAACTCTCCGAAGCGGCTAATGCGAGCCGTCACCTCTCCATCCTGGCAACTACCCCCGACATAGGCTGTTTTGCCCTTTGACGAGAGAGTGGCAATGGCGGTATGTGGGCGCAAATCGAGCGGGATATAGCCCTTAAGCGTAAGCGTTGCTGAACGATGCAGCGGAATAGAGTTATCCAAAACCTTATACACCGGCGAGAGCACTATCAAAGTCGAATCTTGCGGCAAAGCACGATTAACCACGCCGCAATGGAAGTGGGTCGATTCGTAGAGCGACTCCTTCGGCACCGAAAGTTTGATGTCGTTCTGCTCGATTGCAAAGGGGCGCTTGCGGTCGATAACCACCGTATCGGCAAGAGAAGGCATCTGGAGAGCGCCACCACCGGTAATCTTCAACTCGACAATCGAGCGATTGTGGCAATCATCCTCGGCCACAATGCGCACCGAATGTGCCACCGAATCCGACAGGGCGACGGCTCCATCGTTGAGCAGAGTGGTATAAAATTCGCTCCGATTGCCATCAATGCGGGCAAGGCGGATAACCTCGCTACGAGCCCGCAACTGCATCGGATAGTAAGCCACAGCATTACAATAGCGTGTCATATCGAAAGTGTAGCCATCCATACGATAGTCGAAGATGGGTTGATTATCCACCTCGGCAGCCACACGCCACACCCCAAAGCGATTCCAAACTCCATCCTTGCGGTCGGTCAAATCGAGCACAAAGTAGCCACTCTCGCCACCAAGCCGCACGGGGCGGGTCGCAAGCGAGGTATATCGTCCCTCGGCTGTACGCTTCAGGGTTATATGTTGCGGTTTGGCATGGCGTGGCGCACCTGCCACAGTATCGGTTGCCACGAAGTACAATCCGTTGATTGTTGGCGGTGTGGTATCTTTGATTTTGAAGATCCGCTCGGTCACAAGGTTGAGCGTGCGCTGGGTCGCAGTCTGGCGAATTTCGAAGTGGAGATGAGGACCGAACGAGTTGCCCGAATTACCCGAGTAGCCGATAATCTCGCCCTGCCTCACGGGGTAGCGGCCCTCAGCGCAGGGGATATCCATCGAGTTGCGTTGCAAACGATAGCGTTCGGCCATAATCATCGAGTCGATATCGTGGCGAAAGTGGCTCAGGTGGGCATAGACGGAGGTCGTACCCTTCTCGGGATGAACAACATACAACGCACGACCATAACCCGAAGGTTTGTCGACTATGCGCGAAATGTAGCCATCGGCAATTGCCACCACCGACTTACCCTCAACGCCATCGGTTTTGATGTCGATACCCGAGTGGAAGTGGTCGGGGCGCATCTCGCCAAAGTTGGCCGAGTAGAGTCTGCGCACATCAGGCATCGGATAGACATACTCCTCATCCGACAATGCTTGCGCCCACATATCGGCCGAAATAAGCGAAAAAATCAGCGATATTGCAATCCAACAGAGTCGTTTCATTCTTCGATATCGGAGATAAGCGCATCGACCACATCCCCAACGCTCTCGAAATCGTAGCCGAGCGATGCTCCGTAGCGCATAAGTTTGGTTTTCAGTTCGTAGCGCGAGGCGTATTTCAGGGAGTGCATCTTACGCTCGAGACGCTCACGCAGTCGGTCGGACATATCGCCATGGTCGAGTGCCGACAATACCTCGTTCACAATTTCGGGAGAGATACCCTTGTTACGCAGTGCCGCACGCAACTTGAATGCACCCCAACCGCTGAAGCGCATCTTATCACGCACAAATGCCTCGGCATAGCGGTTATCATCGATAAACTTGTGGTCTATCAACTTCTGCAACACACCCTGACGTGCAGCCGGCTCCACACCCCAATTCTGCATCAGGCGCAGAGCATCACCCGAAGATTTTTCACCTCTGGCGGCAAGGCGCATCAAGGCCGTTAGAGCCTGCTCGGGCGTCTTTGTTCGTTTGGGTTTCAGGCTCTTCGGCAACATATCATTCTCGGTTTATCGTTCAAATCACAACGCAGCGTAACCGCCTCAAAGCCCTTCGATTGCAACATCGAGCAGAGTTCGTCGCCCAACTTTTCGTATATTTCGAAGTAGAGTCTACCACCCGAGCGCAAGAGTTGCAACGCAGAGTCGGCTATCGCCTCGTAGAATAGAAGAGGTCGCTCGTCAGCCACAAAAAGGGCTCGATGCGGCTCGTAGTCGCAGACGTTGATATGCATCTCGGAGATATCGTTTGAGGGAATATAGGGCGGATTTGACACTATCACATCAAACTTTTGGTCGACAATCTTCTCGACACCCGACAATACATCGCCCTCAATAAGGCGCACCTCGGGGGCAAGGCGCTCCACATTCTTGCGTGCATAGTGCAGAGCCTCGGGCGAGATATCGAGGGCCATGACCTCGCTGTGGGCGATATTGCGTGCGAGGGATATGGCTATACATCCGCTACCGGTACACAGGTCGAGAATTTTCAGCCCATCAGCCACACCTTGTCCGCTCATCTTCTCCCTCTTCGCATCCTCGCAAATCCACGCCACCAACTCCTCGGTCTCGGGTCGGGGAATCAAGACCCCTTCGCCTACCTCAAATCGCTCGCCATAAAATTCGCCATAGCCCAACAGATACTGCACCGGGCGACCCTTCTCAAGATCAGCAATCAGCAAATCGAGATTTTCAACCGAAGACTCTTCGTCAGGGAAGGCTAAAAGTTGCGAACGAGATATTGCCTCCTTCTCACAGAGGACCCACTCGGCAATGTTGCGAGCCTCGCGAGGGTCATAGAGTGGAGTTAATGCCGAGCAGATGCGCCCGATATTTTCGCGGCGGGTACTCATCGAGCTGCGAGTTTGAGTTCGGCAAGAGCGATAGCCACAACCGCCTCGACCACAATGCGGGCACGCAATACTATGCAACAATCGTGACGGCCACCGATAACAAGCGGTTCAATCTCTCCGCTCTCGAAGTTGAATGTATCTTGAGGCAAAGCGATACTCGGGGTCGGCTTGATTGCCGCACGCACAATAAGTTCGTTACCATTGGTAAGACCTCCGTTAATTCCGCCCTCGTTATTGGTTGCAGTTGTTCCGTCTGCTGCGATTATGCGGTCGTTACGCTCCGAGCCACGCAGACGCACACCCTCAAATCCCGAGCCGAACTCAACGCCCTTAACAGCGGGTACCGAGAATAGCAAGTGGCTGATAACGCTCTCTGTTGAGTCGAAAAATGGCTCGCCCAAACCTATGGGCAGCCCCTTAACCCGGCACTCGACAACTCCGCCTACCGAATCACCCTCGGCTACGGCATCAAGCAGCACCTCCTCGAAGCGGTTGCGGTCGCGCTCGCCACCCAACTCTACAATCTCGCTCGAGAACTCGACCCCAGAGCCGACAATCTTCTTGGCAACGACTCCGGCAGCGACTAACGCTACGGTCATACGGCCCGAAAATTGACCGCTACCACGCAAATCCACAGACTCGCCCCAGCGGCTATTAGCCACAAAATCGACATGCGAGGGGCGTGGATGACGGCGCAGGTGCGAGTAGTCACCCGAACGGGTATTGCTATTGCGGAAAGTTATGGCGATACGTTCACCGGTGGTCACACCCGCCACCAGACCCTCAATCTCGGGCTTATCGGCCTCGGTGCGAGGGGTTGTTCCAATCGCTCCGGCACGGCGTTGCGCCAAATCACGCTCGAAATCCTCCTCCGCAAGGGCAATACCCTGCGGTACGCCATCCAATGTGATGCGTATTGACTCCGAGTGCGAAGCACCCTCAATCTCGAGGCGTAAACCTCTGCCGAAACGATTATACATACTCTATCTCTTCTATTTAACTCTCAAAAGTTCCAAATCCCTGAAGAAGTCGGGATAGCTCTTCTCGACACACTCCGCACCACGAATGCCGACCGCTCCATCGCTACGCAGAGCCGAGACGGCCAACGACATCGCTATACGGTGGTCCTGACGGCCATCAGCCTCCGCCGAGCAAATCTCGCCACCACGAACTTTCATCACGTTGTCGGTCGAGATATCGACCTCGATGCCGAGTTTGGCATACTCATCACGCAGAGTCTCGGCTCGGTTGCTCTCCTTATGCTCCAATCTCCGAGTACCGACAATGGTACTCTCGCCCTCGGCGGCTGCAGCCAACGCCACAAGAGCCGGAAAGAGGTCGGGGCAGTTGGTAGCATCGAACTCAAAGGCTTGCAGGTCGCGCTTGGCAACCGTTATGGAGTTCTCCTCATTGATTACCGAGGCTCCGGCATGCACCAATGCATTGCAGATAGCCGTATCGGCCTGTAACGAGAGGGTCGAGATATTGTCGAGCGTAACCTCTCCGGCCACAGCACCCGCCACGAGCAGCATCGCAGCTGCACTCCAATCGCCCTCAATCGAAAAATCGGCAGCCTTATAACGCTGACCTCCCTCGATAAAGAACTCCGAATAGTCGTTGTGGAGAATCTTACCGCCAAAACGCTTGGCAGTGTCGATTGTCATATCAATATAAGGAGTAGATACCGCCCCATGGACACGCAGCGTTGTATCCTCCTGCGCCAAGGGCAGAGCCAGCAACAGACCCGTAACAAACTGCGATGAGAGCGAGCCATCAACCTCAATCTCGCCACCACGAATAGGTCCCTTGACCTCAATAGGCAAAAAACCGCCTCCGTCACGCACCTCAACACCAAGAGCACGCAGCGGCTCAATCATCATCGTCATCGGGCGGTGGAGCAGAGTCCCCGAGCCATTGATAACTATCGGCTCGGTGGCAAGCGATGCAATGGGGGTAAACAGACGTGTCGAGAGTCCCGATTCGCCAACCTCCAAAACCAAACTCTTCGGTGCAAATCCTCCACGCACAGCCACACTCGTATCGTCTATGCGGCGCACCGAGGCGCCCAAACTCTCGATACAGCGAATGGCCGAAAGCGTATCGTTACAAAACTCTATATTGCGCAACGTGGACTCACCCTCGGCAAGCAGAGCGATAGCGAGGGCTCGTTGTGCATAACTCTTTGAGCAAGGCGGGGTCAATCGACCTTTGAGGCCTCCCCGAGGGATGGTTATATCCATTTATCCAATTGATAATTGAGAATTGATAATTTTTTTGGGGATGTGGATACCCTTTCAATTTCTTTTAATTGTCAATAAAAAAACTATTTCTCCTCCAATTCAAAACGATGGTTGCGCTTGAGCTCGAAGTTCTTGCCCAGGTAGACACGGCGCACCATCTCGTCATTAGCCAAATCCTCGGCAGTACCCGTCTTGAGAATCTTGCCCTCGTAGAGCAGATATGTACGGTCGGTAATGGCGAGCGTCTCATCGACATTGTGGTCGGTGATAATCACACCGATATTCTTATTCTTGAGCGTAGCAACAATGCTCTGAATATCCTCAACAGCGATGGGGTCAACACCCGCAAACGGCTCATCCAAGAGGATAAAGGCGGGATTGATAGCCACAGCACGAGCAATCTCGGTACGGCGGCGCTCACCACCCGATAGTTGGATACCGAGGCTCTTGCGCACCTTCTGCAGACGGAACTCCTCGATGAGAGCCTCGCATCGCTCGGCCTGATACTCCTTCGAGAAGTCGGTCATCTCGAGCACAGCCTTGATGTTATCCTCAACCGACAGGCGGCGGAAGACCGAAGCCTCCTGCGCAAGGTAACCAACACCCATCTGCGCACGGCGGTAGACCGGCATCTTGGTCAACTCGACAGTATTGCCGTCATCATACTGGAGAAATATCTGTCCTTCGTTGGGTTTGATAAGTCCAACAATCATATAAAATGAGGTGGTCTTTCCGGCTCCGTTCGGGCCGAGCAGACCAACGATTTCTCCCTGATTTACATCTATTGACACATGGTCAACGACCGTGCGGGACTTGTATTTCTTGACTAAATCGGTTGTAAAAAGTCGCATTGGGCTATTAAATTTTTTACAAAGTTATGATAAAAATTCGAAATAATTTTCTATCTTTGACTGAAAAATTGTGAAATCGGACGAGTAAATGGCTAATAGTACCACACATAACGCTGATATGCTTTACGACAAGCTTAAGGAGTACTTCGGATTCTCATCTTTCAAGGGAAATCAGGAGGCTGTAATTCGCAACGTGCTTGACGGCAAAGATACATTTGTCTTGATGCCCACCGGTGGCGGTAAATCGCTCTGCTACCAACTGCCAGCGCTCTTGATGGATGGCGTGGCGATAGTCATCTCGCCCCTTATCGCCCTGATGAAGAATCAGGTCGATGCGATGCGTACATTCTCGACCGAATCGGGCATTGCCCACTTCCTCAATTCGTCACTCAACAAGTCTGCCATTCAGCAGGTGAGGGATGATGTGTTGGCCGGCAAGACCAAACTTTTATACTTCGCGCCCGAGTCGCTCACCAAGGAGGACAACGTGGCCTTTCTGCGTAAAATCAAGATTTCGTTCTACGCCATAGACGAGGCGCATTGTATCTCGGAGTGGGGTCACGATTTCCGCCCCGAGTACCGCCGTATACGCCCTATTATCAACGATATCGGTCAGGCTCCACTCATCGCCCTGACCGCTACGGCAACCCCGAAGGTGCAGATGGATATCCAAAAGAACCTCGGAATGTCGGATGCTACGGTCTTCAAATCATCGTTCAACCGCCCCAACCTCTACTATGAGTTGCGCCCCAAGCACGATGCCGAGCGTGATATTATCCGCTTCATCAAGCAGAACGAGGGCAAGAGCGGTATCATCTACTGTCTGAGTCGCAAGAAGGTCGAGGAGCTCGCAGAGTTGCTCGTTGCCAACGGCATTAAGGCGTTGGCCTACCACGCCGGAATGGATGCCCAGACCCGAGCCAATAATCAGGATGACTTCCTGATGGAGAGGGTCGATGTTATCGTGGCGACCATTGCCTTTGGTATGGGTATCGACAAGCCCGATGTGCGCTACGTTATCCACTACGATATACCCAAGTCACTCGAGGGTTACTATCAAGAGACCGGTCGTGCCGGTCGCGATGGCGGCGAGGGACACTGTCTGACATTCTATAGCTATAAGGATATCCAAAAGCTCGAGAAGTTTATGCAGGGCAAGCCCATTGCCGAGCAGGAGATTGGTAAGTTGCTGTTACTCGAGACGGTTTCGTATGCCGAGAGCTCGATTTGCCGCCGCAAGACCCTGCTACACTACTTCGGAGAGGTCTATCCCGAGGCCAATTGCGGTTGTTGCGACAACTGTCGTAATCCTCGCCCGAGAGTCGAGGCAAAGAAGGAGTTACAGATGGCTCTGGAGGCTCTGCGCGACATTGGCGACAAGTTCAAGATGGATCACCTCTGCAACCTGATGATGGGTCGCACTACAGCCATAATCAAGAGTTACGGCCACAACAAACTCGAGTGGTTTGGTGCCGGCAGCGAGAAGAACGAGCGTTTCTGGGGTGCCGTTCTGCGCCAGGCATTGATTATGGGTCTCATCGACAAGAATATCGAAAACTACGGTCTTATCTCGATAAACGAGAAGGGCGAGAAGTATATCGACTCACCCACATCGGTAATGATTGCCCTCGACCGCGACTATGACGAGGAGGAGCGCGAGGCAGAGGTTGCCCCCATGGGCAAGGGTGGTGCAGCCGACGAGGAGCTCTTTGCGATGCTTAAGGACCTGCGCAAGAAGGTTGCCAAGCAGCACGGTTTGCCTCCGTTTGTGGTCTTCCAAGACCCCTCACTCGAGGATATGTCTATCCAATACCCCATAACCATCGAGGAGATGCAGAACATCTCGGGCGTGGGTGCCGGCAAGGCTCGCAAGTTTGGCGAGGAGTTCATCAAACTTATCAAGGCTTATGTCGAGGAGAAGGATATTGTCCGCCCGCAGGATATGGTCGTGAAGTCCGTTGCCAACAAGGCCGGCAACAAGATATTTATCATCCAATCTATCGACCGCAAGATGGATTTGGAGGATATTGCCCGTGCCCGCGACCTCGACTTCGAGGAGCTGTTGACCGAGATTGAGGGCATTGTGCGCTCGGGTACACGACTCGACATATCGTACTATCTGAATACCTACATGGACGACGACAAAATCGAGGATATCTACCTCTACTTCAAGGAGGATGCCGAGAGTGATTCGTTGGATGAGGCTATCGAGGAGCTGGGTAGCGACTATACCGAGGAGGAGATTCGTCTGGTGCGTATAAAGTTTATGTGCGAAGCAGGAAATTAGTTGTATCTAAAAGGTAATTTTGGCGTCATTGTTTATTTTCAAATTCCTCATTTACGTCAGTAAACTGCGGCTTTGAAAATTGCACACTCCTAAAAATTCCTCTTTTATATATGTTAATTATGTTTGAGAGGAAGTAGGTTACAGATATCCCCCTCTCCTTAATAACCCTTAACTACCATTACCCCACTCTTACAAGAACTTATGAAACCAAACCTCAACTCACGTCTACACTCGCTCGATGCCCTTCGAGGCTTCGATATGCTCTTCATCATGGGCTTTTCGGGCTTTGTAATTGCGCTCTGCGCTCTGTCGGATGCTCCCTTTGCGGGCTGGTTGGCCGAGCAGATGCGCCACGTTGAATGGAATGGACTTGCTCATCACGACACAATCTTTCCGCTCTTCCTCTTCATTGCGGGAGTATCGTTCCCTTTCTCGTTGGCAGCCCAGCGTTCCAAGGGTTTGAGTGAAGGTCGCATCCATTGGAACATCCTGCGCCGTGCGCTCATCCTCATTGCGTTAGGTGTGGTCTACAACGGGTTCTTCAAGTTCGACTTCGAGAATATGCGTATCGCAAGCGTATTGGGCCGTATCGGCACAGCGTGGGCTCTGGCAGCACTGCTCTATATCCACTGCGGAGTACGCACTCGAGGCATCGTTGCGGTGGTAATTCTGCTCGGCTATTGGGCTTTGTCGGCATTAGTGCCGGCACCCGATGCGGCAGCAGGAGCAGAGGCACTCTCGCGCGAGGGTTGCTTGGTGGGCTACATCGACCGTATGCTCTTGCCCGGTAAGTTGATTTGGGACACCTTCGACCCCGAAGGATTACTCTCGACACTGCCGGCAGTGGTTACGGCTATGCTCGGTAACTTTGCGGGCGAGTGGGTACGCCAACCCGAGGAGCGAGTTTCAGGCAACCGCAAGGCTGCATATATGGCCGCAGCAGGTGCGATTATGGCTCTCGTAGCGTGGGGATGGAACGCAGTTCTGCCCATAAATAAGATGCTCTGGTCGTCATCGTTTGTGTTGGCAGTTGGTAGTTACTCATTGCTGATGTTTGCGCTCTTCTACTACATTATAGATGTGCGAGGTTGGCGAAAGTGGACCCTTTTCTTCCGCGTTATAGGTCTAAATTCGATTACAATCTACCTTGCACAGAAGATTATCGACTTTAAGAGGGTTGCCCGCTTCTTCCTGGGTGGCGTTGCCGATATGTGTCCCGAGGATTGGAGCAAGGTCATCCTTACGGGCGGCTACGTCTTGGCTTGCTGGCTATTCCTCTACTTCCTCTATAAGAAAGATACCTTCCTGAAGGTTTAATCAAATTTTGCTATCTTTGTCGCACGAAAGATTGAGTTATGAGTGAAGTTAGAGCCAAAAAGGCGCTCGGTCAGCACTTCTTGACCGACCTGAATATAGCGCAAAAGATTTGCAATTCGCTCTCGGGCGGAACGGCCTCTAAACCCGACACGGTATTAGAGGTGGGTTGCGGTATGGGTGTGCTGACCCAATATCTGCTGCGCCGCGAGGATATCGTAACATGGGGCGCCGAAATAGATACCGAGAGTGTCGATTATCTGAATGTGCACTACCCTGACTTTACGCCTCGCCTGCTCTCGTGCGACTTCCTGAAGATGGACCTCGCAGGCCAATTCCCTGATGGAGTGAAGATTATAGGCAACTTCCCATACAACATCTCTTCGCAAATCTTCTTCAAGATAATCGAAAATCGCAACCTTGTACCCGAGTCGGTCGGCATGATTCAAAAGGAGGTGGCGGTGCGTATTGCCGAGCCCCCGGGCTCACGCGAGTACGGCATCCTGAGCGTACTGTTGCAGGCGTGGTACGACATCGAGTATCTCTTCACCGTGGGCGAGAAGGTATTCAATCCACCCCCGAAGGTTAAGAGTGCCGTAATTCGCCTTAAGCGCAACGCTGTCCAAAGCCTCGACTGTGACGAAAAGCTCTTCGTAAAGGTTGTGAAGGCATCATTCGGACAACGTCGCAAGATGTTGCGCAACTCGCTGAAGGCCGTCTTCGGCAACTTCGGAGGCGAAGAGCACCCCTTCTTCACCCAGCGTGCCGAGCAACTCTCGGTCACTGACTTCGTGGAACTCACCAACTGGGTCGCAAATCACTTGTAAATAGTTTGCACCTTAAAAAACTGCACCAAACATTTTTCTTTTCGCACCTTTTAGAAAAAAGGTGCCTTTGCCATTCGGGCAACTGCCGCTTTTCGAAAAAAGCGGCACCAAAACCTTTTAATCGAAACTGCGTTTCGAGGAACTTGACAACGTGAGAGTTGGTTGTCGGTTTTATTGGTTTGATTGCGGGGCTTTGGTTGTCTGCGACAATAATCAAAACGGGACAAGTAGCCTTTTATGTAAGCAAGCTTCCAACAGGCTACTTATCCCATTTTGCAGTATCCTTGCGGATACCACAAAGCCCCGAAAACAAAAAAATGTTGTCAACTAACTCGCAATTCTCAGCAACCTCACTAACTTCAGTAATCTCATAATCCCCAGTGTCCCCACTCTCCCCATAAGCAGTCGCAGACTGCGCTCCCCAGTATCCCCATCTAACCCAGAGAACTGGGGAAACTGAGGACACTGGGGACACTGGGGACACTGGGGAGGGGTATAGTTACGACAATTGTCCCCCTAAGTTAGGGGGACGAGCGAAGCGGAGGGGGTCTGTGTTATAAATCTCGTCATCTCGAGTATTTGCATCTTGCAAGGGTTGGGAGCGAGGGTTGTACACAAGCAAATGCGAGGAGATCTACCTTTTTGGAAACTCGCTCTCCGCAGCGTACTATTCACAGCGGAAGATTCTCTCGGGGTTGTTTGAGAGGGCATTTCACTCCCCACCCTCACCACAAACAACCCCTCGGAATGACGAGGTTATTTAGCCAATGGCTAATGGCTAATAGCTAAAAAAACGACAGAGCCGTCTGCTTTCGCAAACGGCTCTTTGGTATAGGTTTGGTCGAGATTATCGAGCGAGTACCTCGAGATCTGCCTTCGCACCGACAACCAAGTTGTCGTAGTCGCGCAGACCGGTACCACCCGGGATAAGATGACCACAGATAACATTCTCCTTGAGGTTCTCGAGCGGATCGCGCTTACCCTGGATAGCTGCCTCATTAAGCACCTTAGTAGTCTCCTGGAACGATGCTGCCGAGATGAAGCTCGAGGTCTGCAATGCTGCACGAGTGATACCCTGAAGTACCTGATTCGACGTTGCGGGAACGATATCACGCACCTGTACGGGCTTCATATCGCGACGCTTGAGGCTCGAATTCTCATCACGCAACTTGCGCACCGAGATAATCTGACCTGCCTGAACTGAAGTCGAATCGCCGGCATCGGTAACAACCACCTTGTCGTACAACTCGTCGTTCACGTCCATAAACTCCCACTTGTCGACTACCTGGTCCTCGAAGAAGCGGGTATCTCCCGGATCCTCAATCTGAACCTTGTTCATCATCTGACGAACGATAACCTCAAAGTGCTTATCGTTAATCTTCACACCCTGCATACGGTAAACCTCCTGTACCTCGTTCACGATGTACTCCTGAACCTTGGTAGGTCCGAGGATGCGGAGGATATCGCTCGGAGTAATTGCACCATCCGAAAGCGGCATACCTGCCTTCACATAGTCGTTCTCCTGAACGATAATCTGGCGCGACAGGGGCACGAGATAACGCTTGATGTCGCCCTGCTTCGAGGTGATGACAATCTCGCGGTTACCGCGCTTAATCTTGCCAAAGGTTACCTCACCATCAATCTCCGAAACGATTGCGGGGTTAGACGGGTTACGAGCCTCGAAGAGCTCGGTAACACGAGGAAGACCTCCGGTGATATCGCCTCCCGACTTACCAACGGCACGAGGAATCTTGATAAGGATGTCACCAGCCTTAATCTTGGCGTTATCCTTAACCACAACGTGTGCCGTAACAGGCAAGTTGTAGGCCTTAATCTCCTCACCCTCCTTGCTAACAATCTTGATGACAGGGTTCTTGGTACGGTCCTTACTCTCGATGATAACCTTCTCCGAAAGACCTGTCTGCTCATCGCGCTCCTCACGGAAGGTAACACCCTCGATAACGCTGTCGTAAACAGCCTTACCATCGTGCTCAGCGATAACAACTGCGTTGTAGGGATCCCACTCACAGATCAAATCGCCCTTCTTAACCTCGGCACCATCCTGCATAAAGAGGGTTGCACCATAAGGCAAGTTGTGAGTATAGAGTACGATTTCGGTCTTCGGATCGACAATGCGGAACTCCGACTGGCGCGAAATCACAAGGTCGATAGCCTCACCCTGCGAGTTCTTACCCTTGATAGTACGCAACTCGTCAATCTCGAGGCGACCCTCGTATTTCGAAATAACATTTGTCTCAACAGTAGTACCACCCGCAACACCACCGACGTGGAATGTACGAAGTGTCAGCTGTGTACCAGGCTCACCGATAGACTGTGCAGCGATAACGCCGACAACCTCACCCTTCTGAACCATACGAGCCGTAGCCAGGTTGCGACCATAGCACTTAGCACAAACACCACGGCGTGCCTCGCAAGTGAGCACCGAACGAATCTCAACCGACTCGAGCGGCGACTTGTCGATAGCCTCGGCAATAGCCTCGGTAATCTCCTCGCCGGCAGCACACATCACCTCGCCCGTAATCGGGTGGATGATATCATTGAGAGCCGTGCGACCCAAGATGCGGTCGTAGAGAGTCTGCACTACGTCATCGTTACGCTTGATAGCCGTAGCGGTCAAACCACGCAATGTACCACAATCCTCCTCGTTGATAATCACATCCTGTGCAACATCAACCAGACGACGGGTCAGGTAACCTGCATCGGCAGTCTTAAGTGCGGTATCGGCAAGACCCTTACGCGCACCGTGCGTAGAGATAAAGTACTCGAGCACCGAAAGACCCTCCTTAAAGTTCGACAAAATCGGGTTCTCGATAACCTGCTGACCACCCTCAACACCTGACTTCTGGGGCTTAGCCATAAGACCACGCATACCCGAGAGCTGACGAATCTGCTCCTTCGAACCACGCGCTCCCGAATCAAGCATCATGTATACGGGGTTAAATCCATCGTTATCCTTCACCAGCGTATCGATTACAACCTTTGTAAGTTTGGAGTTGATGTTGGTCCAAACGTCAATAATCTGGTTATAACGCTCGTTGTTGGTGATAAGACCCATATTATAGTCCTCCATAATAGCATCCGAACGGTCGTAACCCTCCTGAACGAGCTGGCGCTTCTCCTCGGGCACGATAACCGCCTCGAGGTTAAACGACAGACCTCCACGGAATGCCATCTGGTAACCCATATTCTTAATATCGTCAAGGAACGCTGCCACCTTATCGGCACCCGCCTTCTTCAGCACCACTGCGATAATATCACGCAACGAACGCTTGGTAAGCACCTCATTGATGTAACCAACCTCCTCGGGTACAACCTGGTTGAAGAGGATACGACCGATAGTGGTCTCCTTGAGCATCTCGACACGCTCACCCTCCTCATTGAAGTCGTATACCATACACTTAACCGTAGCGTGAAGTGCGGCACGACCCTCGTTGTAGGCGATAATAGCCTCCTCCGGTCCGTAGAATACCAGGCCCTCACCCTTGACACCCTTGCGGGGCTTGGTGATGTAGTAAAGACCGAGGACCATATCCTGCGAAGGCACGGTGATAGGCGCACCATTCGCGGGGTTGAGGACGTTGTGCGAACCGAGCATCAGCAGCTGTGCCTCCAAAATTGCGGCATTGCCGAGCGGCAAGTGCACCGCCATCTGGTCACCATCGAAGTCGGCGTTGAACGCTGTACATGCCAGCGGGTGCAACTGCATTGCCTTACCCTCGATAAGTTTAGGCTGGAAGGCCTGGATACCCAGACGGTGAAGGGTCGGAGCACGGTTCATCAACAC
>JAGBTZ010000052.1 GCA_017631055.1 Alistipes sp. | reverse complement strand
CGAGCGGAACCGGCTCGGCCGGATGGGAAAGCGGCTCGGCCGATGACGACAACACCAACGATTTGGGTAACTTCTAAACTATTGCAAGGCTATGAAAAATCTGATGAAATGGATGATGAGCATTGCAGTAGCAGCAATCTCTCTCACGGGTTGTGAAAACAACTTCGAAGAACCTACAAAGGGTAGCAACAAATTCGAACTTACGGTTACTACCGACAATCTCTCG
Source organism: Alistipes sp. (assembly GCA_017631055.1). GTDB lineage: Bacteria > Bacteroidota > Bacteroidia > Bacteroidales > Rikenellaceae > Alistipes. The sequence continues at coordinate 4,400 of JAGBTZ010000052.1, read as the reverse complement.
CGTACCGAGTACGATGCCACACTCAAAGATATCAAGTGGTCGACAGGCGACCAGGCTCAGGTCTTCGTAAACGGCTCGGCACAGGCTCTCGCAGCCACAATCGATGTCACCGATTCGCGCATCGCATCTTTCACCTACTCATCGACTCTCGACGAGGGCGCAGCTCTCATTCAGGGATTTGCTCCGGCAAATGCAGGCGAGGCAGAGCTTGGCACCAACGAGGCTCTTCGTTTCGCACTCACGCTCCCCACAACACAGAGAGCAACCACCGCAACCTTCGACAAGTCGGCCGACATCCTGGTTGCAGACAACCTGTCTGTGAATATCACCGCCAAGGATGTGGCCGCAGGCAAGAAGAGCGTGGGCAACTTCAACTTCCACCGCGTGGTGGCTGTCAGCGAGTTCACATACGAGGTTACCAACTCGACCCTCGCAGCATCTGACGAGAAGGTTGAGTCGGTTTCGTTCGAGGTTATCTCGACCAATAACGACAAGTTCCTTGCCGGCAAGATGTACGTTCAGCCCAACGATGAGGGTGCAAAGTATGTAGATGCCAACCTCGCTGAAATTACCGACAACAAAGATTACTTCTATGCCGAGGATGCTAACAAGGTAAAGGTTATCCTTGCTGACCAGCCCTCGTTGAAGGATGGCTTCAAGGCTTGGCTTGTGACTGCGCCCATAACGCTGGCTGCTGACGACAAGTTGGTCTTTACGGTAACAACCACCGCCGGCACTACCATTACCAAAACCATCGCTGCCGTAGGCAAGGAGCTTTCGTTCTCGACCAAGCAGCTGAACACACTCACAGTCAATCTCGACAACAGCGTAACCACCGAAAAGTCGATCAAGATCCTCGCCATCGGCAATAGTTTCTCGGCTGATGCAATGGAGTATCTGCACGGCATCCTCAAAGATGTGGGCTACGACTATGTTTCTCTCGGAAATCTCTACATTGGCGGATGTACTCTCGAAACTCACGCTTCGCACTTTGCAACCGACAGCGCAAGCTACGCATACTACGAGACTACCGATGGCGAGTGGACCAAGACCAACTACTACACCCCATACAGAGCCCTCGAAAACGAAGATTGGGACTACATCTCGTTGCAGCAGGGAAGCTCCGTATCGGGCGTAGAGTCTTCGTACGACCCCCACTTGGCAAACCTCATTTCGGTCGTAACGACCAAGTGCCCCGATGCCGAACTTGTATGGCATATGACCTGGGCTTATCAGGGTAATTCGACCCACTCGGCATTCCCGACCTACTCGTCGGACCAGATGACTATGTACAACGCCATCATCAGCGCTGTACAGAACAAAGTTCTGCCCCACAACTTTGCGAAGATTGTCCCCAACGGCACCGCTATCCAGAATATGCGTACAAGCTTCGTTGGCGATACGCTGACTCGCGACGGCTATCACCTCTCGTATGACAAGGGTCGCTACATCGCAGCGCTCACCTTCGCCAAGACCATTACAGGTTGTGACTTGGAGAAGATTACCTACATCCCCTCGTCGCAGTCCTACACCGACGGTGTTATGGCAGCGATGAAGGAGTCGGTCAATAACGCTATTGCCAAGCCCTACGAGGTGACGCAATCGACTTACACAACCGACCCCGATGCGGGCGAAGAGGTCGACGGTTTCGAAAAGATTCTCGCAGATAATGGCTACGACATCGAGGAGTATATCGCATTGGAGTTGGGCGTAAAGTCATTCTCGTACTACAACTCGACGGGAGCTAACTCTTCGGCTTCATATCTATACACCAAGGATAACACATCGGGTAACACTCCGAAAAAGTATGCTGCAACCAAGATTTTCAGCAAAGCTGAACTTCCCAATGGTGCACTGCTCGTCTTAAAGAGCGGTTTTATGTACCGCCCCGATGCGTGGACTTCTCTTAATACGAAGAATACCTCTTCTACTCGTCCCGGAAATGTTACCGCAACACTGACCGTTGTCGACGATGCTTGGTGGAGCAGCTGGAACTACCGAGGATTTAACCTTGCGAAGGATGGCACTCCCATACTCTCGGAGGAGGAGATGGCTGCGGTGTGCGAGTGTTTTACGATCTTCGTTCCCAAGCCTGCGTATGAGTCCACACCGCTTACCGACGCCCTTGTAAGCAATGGCTACAACCCTGCGAACTACACACCCCTTGCAATCAATTGGACAAAGTTCGCATACTATTACAGCACCAAGAACGACAAGGGCTACGGAGCATCACAGCTGAAAGACGCCGGATACAGCTCAACGACTGCTCAAAAATTTGTTGCAACACAAATCTTTGGTAAGGATGATATCCCCGTAGGCTCGATAATCGTGGTTATCAACGGCCACACATATCGCCCGGAGGGATGGACTGCTCTCGACACTAAGAACGCAACCTCCGCTCGCCCAGGCGAGGTATCTACCACTTTGGTAGTTGTCGATGACGCTTGGTGGGGCAGCTGGAACTACCGAGGTTTCAATGTCGGCAAGGGTGAGGCACTAACCGACGAGACCGCAGACACAGCGTGTGCAAGCTTCGGCATCTTTGTTCCGAAGAACTAATTTAGAAGATATTTTATACAGCGTAGTCCGCATGGTTATCACCGTGCGGACTATTTTTTTTGCACTTTCAAGAACTTTTGCTAATTTTGGGAAATCTTTTACAAAAGCAGAGAAAACCTATGCTGGCAGTAGCTCGTATAACCAAACTTTTCGGCACCGAGGGGGGCGTATTGCTCAACCTCTACTCCACCCTGCCCGAGGAGTTCAACCCCGAGACCGACCCACTCTTCGTAATGGTGGACAATCTGGCCGTACCCCTCTGGTGCGAGCGATTTGAGCCGCATGGCGCAAGCGGTGCACGAGTGGTCTTTGCCGACCTCGACACTCCGAAGCGTATCGGTGAATTTGTTGGTCGCGAACTCTTTATCGAGGAGGCCGAACGCGAGGACGACGAGTTCTATATGGAGGACCTCATTGGCTTTGCAGTAACTGCGGGCAAGTTGCGTGGTGAGGTTACCGACTACTACGACAGCGAGGCAAATCCCCTCTTCGGCATCACATTCGAGGGTCGCGAGGAGTGTTTAGTCCCCGCTGCCGAGGAGTTTATCGCAGCAATCGACTTCGATAAGTGTAAAATTAAGTTGGTACTGCCCGAAGGTCTGCTCGAATTATAAAACATCACAATAAATATGGCACAACGTGTAGTTATAGGTCTTTCGGGAGGTGTCGATTCATCGGTTGCCGCCCATCTGCTCAAAGAGCAGGGCTACGATGTTGTGGGCCTGTTTATGATAAATTGGCACGACACGACCGGCACTCTCGAGGGCGATTGTGCATGGCACGACGACAGAGTTTTTGCCGAGTTGGTAGCCAAGCGATTAGATATTCCATTGCACGTTGTCGACCTCTCGGAGCAGTATCGTAAACGTGTTGTGGAGTATATGTTCTCGGAGTACGAGAGAGGTCGCACACCCAATCCCGATGTCTTGTGCAACCGCGAAATCAAGTTTGATGTATTCCTGAAGGAGGCCCAAAAGTTGGGTGCCGACTTTGTTGCTACGGGGCACTACTGTCAAAAGGCTGAGGAGATTGCGCACGATGGCACAACCATCTATAAACTGCTGGCGGGTGCCGACAAGAACAAAGACCAGAGTTACTTCCTCTGTCAACTCTCGCAGGAGCAGTTGCGCTATGCGATGTTCCCCATCGGCCACATCGAGAAGCCCGAGGTGCGTCGCATAGCCGAGGAGCAACATCTGGCCACAGCCAAGCGCAAGGATTCGCAGGGCATCTGCTTCGTGGGCAAGGTCGACCTGCCCGTCTTCCTGCAACAAAAGCTCAAGGCAGCAAAGGGTAACATCCACGAAATCAAGCCCGAATGGGTAAAATATAATCGAGAAGTTGCCGATGATGACCTTGCAGGGCTCTCCGAGCCTTGGCACTACACGGTGCGTGACGGCAAGAAGATTGGCGAACACAAGGGGGCCCACTTCTACACCATAGGTCAACGCAAGGGTCTCGGCATTGGAGGCCGTAAAGAATCACTATTCATTATCGGCACTGATGTTGAGCAGAATGTGATTTATGTCGGCGAGGGCGATAATCACCCCGGACTCTATCGCAAAGCTCTGAAAATCAATCCCAAAGAGATACATTGGGTCAATCCAAGCCGCAAACTAATTGTGGGCGAGAGTGCTCGATTTGCAGTAAGAATCCGCTATCGCCAGCCACTGCAACAAGCCACGCTCTTCATCCGCGAAGAGGGGGCGTATATCCTCTTTGACGAGCCGCAGAGAGGAATTGCTGCAGGGCAGTTTGCTGCGTGGTACGATGGCGAGGAGTTGGTCGGCTCGGGAGTGATAGAGGGTTAATTCAAAATTCACAATTCAAAATTCAAAATT
>JAGBTZ010000051.1 GCA_017631055.1 Alistipes sp. | reverse complement strand
TCCGGGCACCTCCCCTAACTTAGGGGAGGAAATAGAATTACAACAATTGCCCCCAAGTTAGGGGAGAAAATAGAGTTGCTGCAATTGTCCCCCTAAGTTGGAGGAGGAAATAGAATTACAATAAATTGTCCCCCTAAGTTAGGGGGACGAGCGAAGCGGAGGGGGTCTGTAAAAAGCCAATGGCTAATGGCCAATGGCTAAAAGCAGACAAAACCAACAGACCCCTCCGCCCTACGGGCACCTCCCCTAACTTAGGGGAGGAGTTTTTTACCAATGGCCAATGGCTAACGGCTAATGGCCGACAAACCAACAGACCCCTCCGGCTTTCAGCCACCTCCCCTAATTTAGGGGAGGTGCCCCCACTATCAACAACTATTTTGGCTATCATTTGCTCAATCGCAAAACTTTTCTTAATTTTGTAATGCTGAAGTTATGCTTTCGGCTAACGTATAATTGGAACTAAACTATTAACAATAACCTTTATGAGAAAACTTCTATTTGCAGTAATTACTGCTACTCTCTTCCTTGCATCGTGTACCAAGGGTGGCGATATGCCGACTCCGGGGAATACGAAAGGGGATTTTATCGTATCATTTGCTGAGTCCGGCGCCTCGCTTGACGGCAAGACGGCTGCGTGGAACGAGGATGATTGTCTTACAATCTTCTCCAAGAACGCACAAAACTTCAAGTATCAGGTTAAGGAGCTGTCGGATGGTGGCGCAACTGCTACATTTGGCTATGTAAGTTCTACGGGTGATAGCTCTGCGGCTGTCTCGGCGAACTACGCTCTCTATCCCTACGATGCCGATGCTACCATTTCTGGCAGCTCTATTACCACAACGCTTGCATCAAAGCAGACCTACAACAGCGCAAAAGGTTGTCGTGACTACGCACTTATGGTTGCTAAGTCTAAGGATAAGAACCTGTCGATGACCAATGTAGGTGCATTTTTGGAGTTTAAGATGTCGAAGACGATTGCCGATGTTTGCACGCTTAGAGGTATCAAGATTACCTCGGCAGCGAATAAGCTTGCCGGCTCGGTGACTATCGATTGTAGTGCCGACACCTATACGGCTACCGTTGCATCTAACGGTGCCAAGGAGGTTACTCTCAGCGGCGTCAATGCCAAGATTACATCCGAGGCTCAGTCGTTCTATGTGGCTATTCCTGCCGGCAATTTCCCCAATAATTCTGTTACTGTGACTTATGTATTCTCAGAGGGCGAGAAGACTGTTAAACTGCCGGCATTCAGCCTGAAGCAGGGCGCAGTTAAGACCATTACTCACGAGATTAACAACGAGTTGGATTATGGTAAACGCTCACTCTCAATTCTCTTCGTTGGTAACTCGCTGACTCAGGATGGTATCGCCTACCTGCCCTATATGCTGAAGAACTACTATCCGGAGGTGAACTTCAAGATTTATATGTGGTATATGGGAGGTTACACTTTGGAGCAGCAGTATTCTCTCTTCACAACTTCGGGTGTAGCCGACATTTTCTCGGTTGCCGATAATAACGAGTCGTGGACCAACTACTCCAAGTCGAAGACTATGGCAGAGGTATTGTCGACATACAGATTTGATATTGTATGTATGCAGGAGTACTTCAACTACAATACCTCTTACACTGATTGCAAAGATTGGAATAATTGCCGCAATTACATCTTGGAGCACTATAAGGGTACCAACGAGCTCGAGTTTATCAGCCTGTTGCACGCACCGCTGAGAAAGGATGGCTATAATGTACACGATGTCTATAAGAGAACCAAGAACGGCAATGCCTTGATTCTTCAGACGACGGTTTCAGACGATCTTATACCTTTTGGTATGGCTGTCTATAATGCATTGTCGACCGACTTGAATAATCTCGGCGATTTGAAGCAGTTGAGCCCTGACGGAACTCACACCCAGGAGGGATTGCCTTGCTTGCTGCAGACCTATGTGGCATTGTGCTGGGTATTTGACCGCTTTGATATGGATAAAACTGTCAAAGGCAACCCGCTGCGTATGACAACCGATATTTATAGAAAAATTAGTGTTCCCGGAGCCAATCTTGGCACAGGTGTCGTAGAAGGCACAGATGCTCAGTATGCGCTTGCTCAAGATGTTGCTATCGCAGCATACGAGGAGGGTAAGCAGTTCTTGAAGGAGAATCTTAAAAAGTAGATAAACTAAGCGCCTGGTAATCAGGTGATGGTAGAAGCTGTCTGACAAGGCTACTTTGTCGTTACGCCTGCCCTCAAAATGCTCATTTACGATTAGTAAACTACGCTTTTTCGGGCTACGCAAGCCTAAAATTAGCTCTTGTTATACAACTTCCAATAATAAAGGGTGTGTCTAAAAACTGTTAGATACACCCTTGTTGTTACCCTCTCCTCCGAGAGTTGGTTTACCCGCAAATCTTCAATCTTCCTTTGAGACAGGTGATATCGAGCGGGAACTCGGGGCCCGACTGCCCGTCCATATCGGTAGTGATATCGGTTAGGGATGAGGTCAGTTGTATGTGTTGGCTGCGGAGAGAGCGGAAAGAGGCGGGCTTGCCTCCGCAGATGTGGCGCAGAGCATCAAACAGCAACAATGGCAGTGGGCGTTTGGTCACGAAGAGCGCATCGAGCATCCCGTCATCGGGTTGTGCTTTGCGGGCGAGAGGCAGGTGCCCCGCTGTGCGCCCATTGAAGACCAGAGCGATGACAACCTCGGCCGAAAACTCCCCCTCTTCACTCCTCACGGTGAGGGGTATAGCTCTGAATGTGCGCAACTCTCGTAACCCCTCAATGAGGTATGCCAATCTGCCCCAAATGCGTTTTGGCGCATCGGCCGTGTGCTGAGAGGTGGTGGTAAATAGTCCAAAACTGAAGACATTGGCGAAGTGGCGACCATTGACTCTTCCGCAGTCGATGTTGCGCACCTTGCCGTTGAGTATCTGACGAGCTGCCTTGAGAGGATTGAGCGAGAAGCCGAGCATCCGTGCAAAATCGTTTGCCGTGCCGAGGGGGATAATGCCCAAGGGGGTATCTATGCCGCAGTGAAGCATCCTGTCGACCACGAAACCTATGGTGCCGTCACCTCCCGCCACCACCAGCAACTCAAACCGACCAAGTCCCTCAAACGGGTCGCTCTCGAAGTCGATACTCTTGGTGATGACCTCGGCACCCGAAGCCTCGAATAGAGCTATCGCCTCGGCAAGGTGGGCGTGTGGCGACTGACGCCCTGATTTGCGGTTGTAAAGAAGAGCAATTCTCGACATTTGTGGCTACTCCAAGGTGTTGAATATGTCGTACTTGCCACTTGCATTATCAATTATAAAGTAGACCTTCACACTGTCGCGCATCTGCTCGGCAAGTTCGATGGCTCGCTCCTCGCCTACAGCCATAAAGAGCGTTGCCAATGCATCCGCTGTGGCGCAGTTATCGGTCACAGCCGTAGCCGAGAGTAGGCGAGAGGTGGTGCTTCGCCCCGTTTGTGGGTCGAGCGTGTGTACAACCTTACGCCCCGATGCATCAACGTAAAATCGGCGATAGTTGCCCGAGGTGGCCAGCGCCTTGCCGTTCAACTCCACAGCTGCTGCGAGATTTGCCCCGGGGGACATATTGCCCTCCTCGGGTGAGTCGATGCCCACTCGCCACACATTGCCCTTGGCATTGACTCCGCAACAACGAATCTCGCCACCAATCTCCACGATGTAGTTCTCGGCTCCGTGAGCTTCGAGCATTTCGGCCACCAAATCGACTGTGTAGCCTTTGGCTATCGAGTTGAGGTCGAACTGCACGCGAGGGTCGTGGCGCACTAAGCGGTTGCCGTTGAGCGACCATTTGTCGTAGCCGACAAACTGCAACAACGAGTCGAGGTTGGGCTCCTTTGTGGCAGTTTTGGCTGCAAAACCCCAAGCATCGGTCAACGGTTTGACCGTCACGTCATAGTGGTAGTCGTACCTCTCGCCCAATGAGCGTGCAAGGGCGAGGTTGTATGTCAAATGGCGGTCGAGCGAGTCGGTCTCGCTGCGGTTGATACGGCTCAGCAACGATTGGGGATTGAAAATCGAGAGCGAGGCTTTGGCCTCGGTGTCGATGCGCATCATCTCGTTATATAACTCCGTGGGCGTGATATTTGTAACATCGGCGCAAACGTGAAAGGTGGTGCCGAGCATGGCTCCGTCTGAGGTGATGTAGGGCTTCGGGGAGGTGCAGCTGCAAAGTATCATCGCCAATAGCGACAGAGCGAGTGAGAGCGAAAATCGTTTCATTGTCGAGTGTATTTTAAGTGCTACAAAGATACATTTTTTTTCGTAGGCTGGTTACGAGTGCAACAAAAAGCAATGCAAAAGAACTCAAATTGAAGAAAATAAAGCACTTTTCGCTTGTTGATTCGATTTATATTACTACCTTTGCGCCACGCTCTGGCATTATTCGGTAAGGAGAATATGTCGTAGAGTGGAACTAAATAAACTTTTTAATACAATGGCTTATTTATCAGCAGAAAAAAAGCAAGAGCTTTTCGGCACTTACGGAAAGTCTAACACTGACACTGGTTCGCCTGAGAGCCAGATTGCACTGTTTTCGTACCGTATCAGCCACCTTACAGAGCACCTCAAGCGCAATCGCCACGATTTCGGCACGCAGCGTTCGCTGCTTCGCCTCGTAGGTAAGCGCCGTCAGTTGCTGGAGTACTTGAAGGAGGTTGACATCGAGCGTTACCGCGCAATTGTCAAGACTCTTAATCTCCGCAAGTAAGAGGTCGAAGACGAAGAGGGTGTTGGGCAAGCCATGGGTTTGTTGCACCCTCTTCTTCTTTTAGTGTTTCGAGGAGTCTGCGCAAAGGGCGCCACTCCCCGAGGATGAAAGAGAAACATTTTTAATTTTTTTGGACGAAAATATGATGGAAGAAAACAAATTGTACCACCCGGTACGCAAGACGTTCTCTCTGGCAGACGGCCGAGAGATTATGATTGAAACAGGAAAACTCGCAAAACAGGCCGATGGCTCGGTCGTAGTTAAGCAGGGCGACACTATGTTGCTCGCTACGGTTGTAGCCGCTAAAGACGCGAAGGAAGGAACCGACTTTATGCCTCTGCAGGTGGAGTACAAGGAGAAGTACGCTGCTTGTGGTCGCTACCCCGGTGGCTTTATGAAGCGTGAGGGTAAGGCTAACGACAGCGAAATCCTCGTTGCCCGCCTTATCGACCGCGCACTGCGCCCCTTGTTCCCCTCGGATTATCACGCTGAGGTCTATGTAACCGTAACGCTCATTTCGGCCGACAAGGATATTCAGCCCGATGCATTGGCAGGTCTTGCTGCTTCGGCTGCTCTCGCCGTTTCGGACATTCCGTTCGGTGGCCCTATCTCGGAGGTGCGCGTAGCTCGCATCAATGGTGAGTATGTAATCAACCCCACCTTCTCGCAGATGAAGGATGTAGACCTCGATATTATGGTCGGTGGTACTATCGACAATATCTTGATGGTTGAGGGTGAGATGAAGGAGGTGTCGGAGGATGTTATGCTCGGCGCTATCAAGTTTGCTCACGAGGAGATTAAGAAGCACTGTGCAGTTCAGATTGAGCTCTCGAAGGAGTTGGGTAAGGATGTTAAGCGCACCTACTGCCACGAGAACAACGATGAGGAGTTGCGCCAGACTATCATCACCGAGCTCTACGACAAGGCTTACGCTATCGCTACCAGCGGTACGATGAAGCACGAGCGTTCGGAGGCTTTCGATGCTCTGGAGGCTGAGTTCGCATCACGCTACACCGAGGAGGAGCTCGTTGAGAAGGCTCCCCTTATCCACAAATACTTCCACGATGATGTGCAGAAGAAGGCTATGCGCAATATGATCCTCGATGAGGGTAAGCGCCTCGATGGCCGTCGCACTGACGAGATTCGCCCCATCTGCTGTGAGGTTGATTACCTGCCCGCAGCACACGGCTCGGCTCTCTTTACTCGTGGTGAGACCCAGTCGCTCACAACCGTTACTCTCGGTACCAAGATGGACGAGAAGATTAAGGACGAGGTACTCGTTCAGGGTAGCGAGCAGTTTGTTCTGCACTACAACTTCCCTCCCTTCTCGACAGGTGAGGCTAAGGCATCGCGTGGCTTGAGCCGCCGTGAGATTGGTCACGGTCACCTCGCTTGGCGTGCACTGAAGCCTATGGTACCCGTTGGTGAGGAGAACCCCTACGCAGTTCGTGTAGTGTCGGATATCCTCGAGTCGAACGGCTCGTCGTCGATGGCTACCGTTTGTGCAGGTACTCTCGCATTGATGGATGCAGGTGTTAAGCTCAAGAAGCCCGTTTCGGGTATCGCAATGGGTCTTATTACCGACTCGCAGTCGGGTAAGTGGGCAGTATTGTCGGATATCTTGGGCGATGAGGACCACTTGGGCGATATGGACTTCAAGGTTACCGGTACTCGTGACGGTATCACCGCTACGCAGATGGATATCAAGGTTGATGGTCTGTCGTATGAGGTGCTGGCAGCTGCTTTGGAGCAGGCTCGCAAGGGTCGTATGCACATCTTGGACAAGATCGAGGAGTGCATCTCGGAGCCTCGTGAGGATTACAAGCCTTTCGTTCCCCGCATCGTACAGATTACCATTCCGCAGGATATGATTGGTGCTGTTATCGGCCCGGGCGGTAAGGTTATTCAGGATATTCAGAAGACTACCGGTACTACTATCACCATCACCGAGGTTGACCAGAAGGGTATCGTTGATATCTTTGGCTCGGACAAGGAGGCTCTGGATGGAGCATTGGCTCGCATCAAGGGTATCGTTGCAATTCCTGAGGTTGGCGAGGAGTATCATGGTAAGATTACCTCGATTGTATCGTTCGGTGCATTCGTAGAGATTCTTCCCGGCAAGGAGGCTCTGCTCCACATCTCGGAGATTGACTACAAGCGTTTCGAGACTATGGAGGAGACCGGTCTTAAGGAGGGCGATATGATTGATGTCAAGCTTATCGGCGTAGATCCCAAGACCAACAAGTATAAGCTCTCGCACCGTGTGCTGTTGCCCAAGCCCGAGGGTTGGGTAGAGCGCGAGCGTAAGCCCCGTGAGGGTGGTCGTGGCGAGCGTGGCGACCGTAAGGGTCCCCGCCACTCGGATAAGAAGAGTGAGTAGTTCGAATGACTTATATTAGAGAAGAGGCCGCCCGAGAAAGGGTGGCCTCTTTGCTATAATGGGAATAAGGGAGTTTAAGGGGTTTAAGGGGTTTAAGGAATTTAAGGAGTTTAAGGAGTTTAAGGAATTTCCTTAACTTCCCTTAACGATCTTTAACCGCCCTTTCAAGAGAATCCTCATCTAACTCATCTAACTCATCCAACTCCACCCCTCCCCATCCAACGGCCGTTTATTGGGCGAAGAGTTGTTCGAAAGGTCCTTTTAATCCTCTAAATAAGTTGGATACTTGTTGCTAACGCCTATTTTCCCTACTTTTGAGAGTGGATAAATGGTTGAGAGGCTTGCCCTGAACAATCGCCCCCAATCGCAAGTAAGCAGAGTAAAATGGAGCACACCAACAATTTGTTTTGTGAACAATCGCTCGAATCGGGAGAGTTGTATCTGTTTCACGAGAGCGACTCTTCGTGTCCGGCCGAGAGTAGCCTGTGGGGTGTGGTGGATTGTTGCGATAAGGGGTCGGTGGTGCTCGAATCTTACACTCTCGACCAACGCTTTTTTGTGCTGTGGGGAGATCTGCCCCCGACCTATCGCCACTGTCGTTTGGCTACGCGTGGCGAGTTGAGGGATTATGCCTACAACATTGCTCTTTACGAATCAGGTGCCAATGCTGAAGTGCGGAGTAATTTGCAGAGTTTTGAAAAGATAAGATAAAATTTTATATTTGCGGTAGAATTTAATCTATCGTCAGATATGGCTATCGAGAGAAATATACGAACAAACGAGAGCGACAGCGAGTTTGAGAACCGCATACGACCCCAGGAGTTGGGTAGTTTTGCCGGTCAGGACAAAATTGTCGACAACTTGAAGGTCTTTATCCAGGCGGCTTTGATGCGTGGCGATTCGCTCGATCACGTCTTGTTGCATGGCCCTCCGGGATTGGGTAAGACCACCCTTGCCAACATTATCGCTAACGAGATGGGGGCGCAACTCAAGGTGACTTCGGGTCCCGTGCTCGACAAGCCGGGCGACTTGGCCGGATTGCTGACCAACCTCGGTGCGGGCGATGTTCTGTTTATTGATGAGATTCACCGCCTGAGCCCGATTGTCGAGGAGTATCTCTACTCGGCTATGGAGGATTATAAGATTGATATTGTGCTCGATAAGGGCCCCTCGGCTCGCTCAATTCAGATTGAACTCGCACCCTTCACGCTGGTCGGAGCGACCACTCGTAGCGGACTTCTGACCTCGCCTCTGCGTGCTCGTTTCGGCATCCAGTGCCACCTCGAGTACTACGATGCTTCGGTGCTGGCGGGTATTGTGAAGCGTACAGCCTCGATTTTGGGTATATCGATAGATGACGATGCTGCGGTGGAGGTTGCTCTGCGTTCGCGTGGTACGCCGCGTATTGCCAACTCGCTGCTGCGCCGTGTGAGGGATTTCGCTATGGTTAAGGGTGAGGGTCATATCGACCTCGAGATTACCCGTGTGGCTCTCTCGGCTCTGAATATCGACTCGCGTGGTCTGGATACGATGGATAACCGCATACTCGAGACCATCGTTGCCAAGTTTAAGGGTGGCCCGGTGGGTATCAACACCATTGCTACAGCCGTTGGCGAGGATGCCGGCACTATCGAGGAGGTCTACGAGCCATTCCTTATCAAGGAGGGATTTCTCAAGCGTACACCTCGTGGTCGCGAGGCTACGGCATTGGCCTATAAGCACTTGGGTATCACACCTGACGAGCCGGAAGGCACTCTCTTCTAATTCTGCGAATTGGTAATAGTCAACAATAACCCTGTGTCGCTATGGCACAGGGTCGTAACCGCTACCGCCCCATGGGTGGCAGCGCATTATGCGTTTGAATGTGAGCCAGCCGCCCTTGATAAGCCCGTGCTTGCGTAGAGCCTCCAACCCATACTGCGAGCAGGTCGGTGTAAATCGACATGAGGGCGGTGTGAGTGGCGAGATGCAGATTTGGTAGAAGCGGATGAGCAGAATGAATGGCAACGCTACGATGCGCCTACAAATCTTCAGCAACTGTTGACAAAATTTTACGAATGGCATTTTCGATAGTTTTGTAATCGACAACCTCCTTGGATGAGTAAATCAACGCCATATCTACGGCTGCCATCTTCCCGCAATTGTGCAACAGGCTCTTATGGAGTCGATATGCCTCCTTGGTGCGGCGGCGCAGCAGATTGCGCACATTGGCTCGCTTGTGGTTCTTCTTGGGTACCGAGAAGAGCACCTCGACCGAAAAGCACTCATCACACTCGGCAAAGACCACATAGCGAAACGGATAGACAAACCCTCCACCGCCCTGCTGAAAGAGGCGGCGAACTGCTCCGAACGAGCGCAAACGCTCACTGTGGGGTAGTCTGAAGTCGGGCATAGGTCGATTTATTACAAACATTGGCTCGGAGTTGAGTTCCGAGCCAACGAAAAACTACTTCTTATCGCTGCTCGAGGAGCGTGAACGGCTCTTCTTGGCGAGTTTGCTCTGCTGGGTGCGGATAAACTCCTCCTTGGTAGCATCCTCCTTGAGTTGTACGGGTTGCACCTCCTCGCCCTTGGCGATTTTAGTGCAGAAGATATCCACTGCCTTGGCAAGTGACGGAGCCTCAGGGGTCGGAGCGTTGGCTCTGACCTCAATGCCGCTCTCGATTGCCTTGCGGAGTGTGCCATCGCCAAAGGTCGCAATTACGGGCAACTTCTCGGTGCCGAACTTCTCGGTGATGGTCATAATATCCCATGGCGAGTAGAGCAACAACATATCGTAGGCGTTCAGGTCCAGACCCTCGACATCGGCTGCCACGGTGCGAGCCAAAATCGCAGGTGTGAAGTTAATCTTCAGCGTGGTCAATGTCTCGGGGAGCTCGGGCTTGTGGGGCTCGCTCAATGCCAACATAAACTTCTCATCCTTGTGCTTGACAATAAGTTCGATAAGTCCCTTGAATGAGCCATCTGCGAACGAAATTTTACGCTTACGATAGACGATATACTTCTGCAAATAGAGTGCAATAGCCTCGGTTGTACAGATATACTTCATCGTCTCGGGCACGGTCACGCGCGACTCCTCGCAGATGCGGAAGAAGCTGTCGATGGTGGTGCGCGATGTGAATATCACGGCCGTATGCGAGAGTATGTCGACTCTCTGGCTACGGAACTCCTTGGACGACACACCGACAACTTTAATCAAAGGTCTGTAGTCGATCTGAAGTTTGTGCTTCTGCGACAACTCGTAAAATGGTGATTTCTCTACTACTGCGGGGCGGGGTTGCGAAATTAAAATTTTGCTTACTTTCAACGCTCTATCTCTTTATAATTGTTATTAACTCCTTGTTATCAGCGCCCAAATTAGTGTCAATGGAAACGCTTCGGCGGCGCAAAGGTACAAAATCCAATGAAAAATCGGAATTTTTTTATCAAGAAAGAATACAAGTGTCTCTTTTAGAAACATAAATACCAGAATAGCACACTCCGTAATGAGGAGTATATTCCATGTGTCGACCATACTCTCAGAGGATAATACTCCGAGCAAAAATATCGGTGACATAGCTGTTGCTGCCAAGGCAAAGTATGCTCGTTTGAGGTAAAGAAGTACGCTTATGTGCTCGCTGCTGCGGGTTACCTGACCCACAATCCACAACAATGCGCTCTCGAAAAGTGTTATGGCGATGATTGCAACCAACGTATATACCACAGCCATCATCGACAGAAAACCCTCTAACGGGGCTATCGATGCCGGCATCCACAAAGGGGCATACTTCGCAGCAAACAGGGTTATGAGCATCACGCCGATAGTTGTGGCCGCATGCAGAAATGAGCGTGTGATGACCTCATCTCGTCTGCCCGACGAGAGATCGTCCGAGAGGCGACCCTTCAACATTCTTACAAACATCGTGGTTATGCGGTGGCGTTGGCGAGCTATAAAGAAGATGACGATAATCATCATCGCCACAGCCAAAATCTGGAAGAGGGTATCGCTGACCAAGGTCTGCGCCTCGAGAAGAGGTTTGCTCGTCTCCACTACGCACGATTGAGCCCCAAACATCTCCTCTGTCGAGATGCTCACCGCAGGCTCTGCTCCTGTCACGACACTATCAATGCCGTACTGCAAGTTTTGGAGCGAGTCGGCACCTGTCGTGTTATGCATTGTCGGTTGATTCATAGGAGCGTTTGAGTGTTATGCGTATTGTTGTACCCTTGCCCAACTCCGATTCGATGACGGCTATGCGCCCGCCGTGATACTCCTCGACAATGCGGCGCGAGAGCGAAAGGCCAAGTCCCCAACCTCGGGTCTTGGTGGTAAATCCGGGCTCGAAGATGCGCTTCCAGTTGTTGGGGGCAATACCCTTGCCCGTATCCTTCACATCAATCCAGACCCGCTTGTCGTCAGAGCTGACGCAGACATCTATACTGCCGTGCCCCTGCAATGCATCAAGTGCATTCTTGAGCAGATTTTCGACAACCCACTCGAAGAGTGCCACATTGAGGTTGGCCTGCACCGGAGCCGTTGCCAGGCCGTTGTAGTCGAGCGTTACGTTGCGAGGTATGCGTTTGCGGAAGTACATCACCGATTCGCCGACCACCTCGTTTATGTTGGCCGGTGCGAGAGTCGTCTCGGAACCAATCTTCGAGAAACGGTCGACAATCTTCATCAGGTGGGTCAAATCCTTCTGCATCTCGTTCACCGCTTCGGGGTCGACACCCTGCGAGCGCAGATACTCAATCCAACCGAGCAGCGAGGATGTCGGAGTGCCGAGCTGGTGGGCAGTCTCCTTGGCCAGACCAATCCAGACTCTATTCTGCTCATCCTGCTTGGTCGAACGGAATGTTATGAAGACCATCACCACGAAGACCAGGATGACCAAAATCTGGATATAGGGGAAGTAGTACAGCGACTTGAGCAGTCGTGACTGGCCATAAAAGATTATATGGTTGTGGTCGCTGGTCCACCAAAAGCGAATGACGATAGGTGTATTCTCTCGAGCAAACGAGTCGAGCGTGTTGCGCAATCGTTGCGGAGAGGAGGTGAGCTTGTCGGGAACCAGATGTGACGATATGATATTCAGGTTCTCGTCTGTTATTATAAATGGTATATTATTGCGGTTGTTGACGATGCCGGCTATCAGCGGATCCTCCATATAGTCGCCCATAGCATCGCGATTGACCCTCTCCATCGCTCGTGCCCACAACTCCACATCGTGCTGCTCCTTCTCGCGAAGGTGGCGAGCCATATCGTTGGTGAAGAGCAACGAGATAATCGCAATGGCAGCACCAATGATGATTGCCACCACTCGATTGCGGAACGAGAGTATGTTGCGGATACGTTTCATTGTCGGGCTTGGGTTGGCTTGGGCTTGGGTTGGCTACTTTCGGCGAGTATCTCGCGATGAGAGAATTTCGCTGTACTCCTTGGGGTTGGCGAGTAGGGCAACGGCTACTGCCACCTCTCTATCTTCGGGCAAAGAGTGCTCGATTGCTCCCTCGGAGTAGTGGTAGCGCATCACGATATTGCTGTTCAGGCTCTCGACAATCTCGTCACGATAGGTGCGCAGATTGCTCTCGGTGTCATCCTTTAACTCTCGCTCCAAATCGGCGATGTGTGTCGATAGCGACCCCTCGAAGCGGTCGGCCTCGAGCGCCTTCTTGAGCTGCTCAATGGCGTGGCGTGTCTCGGAGGTGTAGGTCACGTCTCGGCTCTTAACAAACTCTACAAAACGCCCATACTCCTCATCGCTTATCGTGAAGTTGCGAATATCCAAAGGCTCTGAATGGTGGCGTTTCATATACTCATCTCCAAACTCATCGATAAGTCCCATAGCGTAGAGCGTCATCGCAAAACGGCTGATATATTGCGCCTCCATCGGCACATCGGGCATAATACCGCCACCATCGTAGACCTTGCGACCATTGCGGGTCTTGAACTCGCGAATGAGCGAATCGGCAACCACGCGAGCCTCCGAGCCGTGCTCCGAGTAATCCACATTCTGGATGCAGCGCCCCGAGGGGATATAGTATTTGGCCGTTGTCATCTTGACATAAGCATCGTACCCAATCGGGCGTGAACTCTGCACCAGACCCTTGCCAAAGCTCTTCTGACCTACGACTACGGCTCGGTCCATATCCTGCAATGCTCCGGCCACAATCTCCGAGGAGGAGGCTGTGTGACCATTTACCAACACTACCAACGGCATCTCGGGCAACAGCGGCTCAAGTTCGGTGCGGAACACCTTATTCTCGCTCTCGACACGGCCTCGGGTGCTCACCACCTCTGTCCCCTTCGGGGTGAAGAGCGAGACAATCTTCACCGCCTCCTGCAGAATGCCGCCGCCATTATTGCGATAGTCGAGAATTAGCCCCTTGAGGTTGTGCCCGCTACGCAGGCGTTCGATTGTATTTCGCATATCATCGTAGCAGCCATCCGTGAAGTCGGCATGGCGGATATATCCGATGCTGTCGTTCACCATTCCCGCATAGGCTATGCCCGGGATGGCGATACGCTCACGCTTGATGGAGAGTGTACGTTGCTTGCCATCGACCAGATTTTCGACCGTAATCTTCACATTGGTATTAGGATCGCCCTTCAGGCGTGAACTCACCTGCTCGGTCGAGAAGCCCTTGGCATCCTCCTTACCTATGGCGACGATTTTGTCGCCAATCTTCAGCCCTGCGCGGTCGGCCGGTGAGCCTTTGTAGGGCTCGGCAATGACAACATAGTCGCCCCTCTTGCGGATTAGGGCTCCGATACCGCCATACTTGCCGGTGGTGGCCAACTCAAACTCCTTCATATCCTCCTCCGAGAGGTAGGTGGTGTAGGGGTCAAGGTTGGAGGTCATCCCATCGGCTGCGTTGCGCATCATCTCGTCAGGGTTGAGTTTATCGACATAATGGGTCGATAGTTCACGCATCATATTGACTATCAACTCCATATTTCGACCCAGACCAAAGTCGTCACGAACAGCGTAGGTCAAGATGCCCGCCGTTGCAATCATCGCAATCGATGTTGCGATATATTTCACCACTCTTCGTGCTCTATTCATCTCGTTTGTGCACTAAATAACTATTAAGGCGCATCATTGCGTATGCCACTGTGCGGCGTACACCCTCAATCTCGACACCTCCGCCCTCGCTACGGCGTACCACAACCTCATCCTCGAAGAGGAGGCGCACTCGGCGGAAGAAGTTCGATGCACGGAAGCGCATCTCATTCTCACTCTGCTCCACAAGTTCGTAGCCCGACACCGTAAAGGCAGTCATTATCTGCTCCTTGTCGGCATCGAAATCAGCACTGCACTCACGCTTGATGTATCCCACCTTAGGGTAGATGGCTACCCAGATTAGAATTGCCGCCACAAGCAGTTGCCCGCGCGTGGTCTGGAACATTACAAAAATCGTGTCACGAGCCGATAGCATCGATGCTCCCACTGCCGACATAAGCCACACTGCCGCTACATACATAACGATCAGTGCAACCAAAAATTTTACAGAACGGAGTAAATATCTCATATTTAATTGATAATTGACAATTGATAATTAAGGTATTTGTTTAATTGATAATTAATCCCCCTTTGGGGTCTTTTCCTCCTCGCGGCTCGGCATAGTGCAAATAAACTTGCCCTCTGCTCTCGCTCCGCATCGTCGGGTAATAATTGATAATTAATCCCCCTTTGGGGTCTTTTCCTCCTCGCGGCTCGGCATAGTGCAAATAAGCTTGCCCTCTGCTCTCGCTCCGCATCGTCGGGTAATAATTGATAATTGACAATTGACAATGGATAATTAAGGTGTTTTTATAATTTATAATTTTGAATTTTGAATTTTTAATTTTGAATCGCCTCCGCAATCTGCTGCATCAGCCACTTCGGGGTTGAGGTTGCTCCGCAAATACCCACCGACTCGGCACCCTCAAACCACTCGGCCTGCAACTCCTGCTCCTCCTCGATGTTGTAGGTGCGGGGGTTTGCCTTGCGACACACCTCGGCCAGCACCTTGCCGTTACTCGACTTGCGACCGCAAACGAAGATGACTACATCGTGCTTGCGGGCAAACTCCTCGAGGTGCTTTTCGCGCGAAGAGACCTGTCGGCAAATCGTGTCGTGAGCCGTGAGCATCTCGGGCGATACCAAGCGCGAGAGCATCTCCTCGCGCAAATGCTCAAAGAGTTCGACACTCTGCGTTGTCTGCGAGAGGAAGAATATCGGTCGCGAGAAATCTATCTGCTCCAAATCCTCGGCTTGCTCGACAATGATTGTCGGCTCTAAGACCTGACCCGTGAGTCCCACGACCTCGGCGTGGCCACGCTTCCCGAGAATTACCACCTGGCCTCCGACCTCCCGCATCGCTGCGTGAGCCTTCACGACCCTCTCCTGCAACTTGGCAACAACGGGGCACGTTGCATCTATAACCTCGATGCCCAATGCCCGAGCCCTCTCGAAGGTCGAGGGGGGCTCGCCGTGTGCCCTCACCAGCAGACGACACCCTTTGAGGGTGGGTAAATCCTCGTGCGACACCGTGCGAAGACCGAGTTGCTCCAAGCGTTGTACCTCGATGCGGTTGTGGACAATATCCCCGAGCGAGAAGACCTCGCCCGTGAGCAACGCCCTCTCGGCCTCGCCTATGGCTCTCACCACACCGAAGCAGAATCCCGAGTTATCGTCTATCTCGACACGCATAACCTCTCGCTCTATTCGGTAACTTCGCGATAACGAGCCATAAACCACTCCATCTGCTCGGGAATGGTCATAAAACTATTATCGAGAACTATGGCATCCTCTGCCTGACGCAGGGGCGAGATTGCTCGTGTCATATCGGCCTCATCTCGCGAGCGGACATTCTGCTCAATCTCCTCGAGCGATACGTTGTCGCCCTTGGCCTTGAGCTCGTCATAGCGGCGCAGAGCGCGGATATGGGGGTCAGCCGTCATAAACAACTTGAGCTCGGCATCGGGGAAGACCACCGTGCCAATATCGCGGCCATCCATCACAACGCCCCTCTTGCGACCCATCTGTTGCTGCATAGCCACCAACTTTTCGCGCACCTCGCGAATCGAACTCACAGGACTTACGCAGTTGCTCACCTCGATAGTGCGAATCTTGCCCTCGACCAAATCGCCATTGACGTAGATGTCGCTGGCACCTCGCTCGGGATTGAAGCGGAAGTCGATGTCGATATCCTTGAGCAGAGCCACCACTGCATCTTCATCTACCACACCCGAGCGGATTGCTCCATGTTCGAGAGCATAGAGCGTAACGGCACGATACATCGCACCTGTGTCGATAAAGATGTAGCCCAACTTGGCAGCTATGGCCTTGGCAAATGTACTCTTGCCGCACGAGGAGAAACCATCGACGGCTATGATAATTTTATGTTTCTTGTTATACTCCATCTGGCATTATATCGATAAATGAGGAGAGAATTGTATATACACCCAGCAGCGCAATGACGATGCCGGCAATATGGTTAATAGTCAACATATGGCGTGGGCGGAACTTGCGGCGGAAGAGGTTGATTAGCGAGGTTAGCATAATCCACCATGCGGCAGCTCCGCTAAAGAATCCCAAGATGATAAGCACACTGCGGAACATCATCGCCACATCTGCAGCCTGGCTCTCGGCTGTGCCGATATTGAATACTGCGAAGAAGGCGAGAATGTAGGGGATGACGATGACAAAGTTAGCAAGCGTAAAGCCGAAAATCGAGGCGAAATCCTGCCACAGAGAGCTCTTGCCCGCCCTATTCTTACGGATTTGAGGCACCGGGTTTTGGAAGAAGATATAGACCCCGACAATTACTACGAAGATGCCGCCCACAACGCTCAGTAGCGAGGTGTATTGCTCGATTTGAGCCTGCAACATCGAGTAGAAGAAGAAGGCTATAATCGCCATCAACGTATCGGCACACGCAACACCCAGGCCCGAGACCAGTCCCGAACGGCTGCTCTTGCTCAATGTGCGCTGGATGCACAACACAGCCACGGGGCCCACCGTAATCGATGCCGCCAAGCCTACGGCAAAACCTCGTA
Organism: Alistipes sp.; assembly: GCA_017631055.1. GTDB lineage: Bacteria > Bacteroidota > Bacteroidia > Bacteroidales > Rikenellaceae > Alistipes. Next base: position 5,271 of record JAGBTZ010000051.1, on the reverse strand, counting down.
GAAGCAGTATTATAATCTCCAATCCAATCATTTCAATCCGTTTTTTCGTTCTCTTAAACTCTCTTCAGTGAGAGCATTACTCCGCTATGGAGCTGCTCTAAAATAGTTTTTTCTTCGAGGTGGTAACCACAAAATCCTTCAGATAGAAGGGCTCGAAGTAGGCTATATCCTCGAAGTTGCCCTCATCGAATGCTCTCTGTGCTAACGGAGCGATACCCCTGACCGAAGGGGTGATATTTATCAGCGTAGCATCCGAAAGAGCCTCGGCACACTTGGCTGCACCGTTACCAAAGATGACAAACTTGCCCTCATTGCGCCACTTGGCGAAGCTCTCCTCGGTTACGACCTCTGCAGCAACCTCTGTGAGAGCGTTGCCCTCGCTGTCGAAAATCTGAGCATAGACCTCCATACGGCGAGCATCTACCATCGGGCACAAACAAGCCTTATCCCAATCCTCTATAGTCACAATGCCGGCCTTGTGCTCCTCGCGAGCCACCGCAACGAGCGCATCGAGCGAGCCGATGGCAATTAGTGGCTTTTGCAATCCGTAGCACAGACCCTTTGCAAACGAGACACCAATACGCAGTCCGGTGTAGGAGCCGGGACCCTTGCCCACAGCCACAGCATCAATCTCGTTGGGAGTAATGCCTGTCGAGTGCAGTAGTTCGTCGACAAAAACACCCACCTTGCGTGCGTGGTCGCGACCCTCGTCGCTCTCGAGCATCGATACAATCTCGCCATCGCGGGCGATACCCACCGAACAGATGTCGGTGCCGGTTTCTATACAGAGAATCGTAGCCATCGTTCTACCTATAATTTTTCATTGCTTTATCCATCTCGCGCTTGGCATCGTTAGCCTTCAAGTACTCGCGCTTGTCGTAAGATTTGCGACCTCTGGCCAAGCCGACTGCCACCTTTGCAAGCCCCCGCTCGTTGAGGAAGATACGCAGACCCACCACCGTCAAGCCTCTATCCTGCAGTGAGCGTTGCAGCTTGTCGAGCTCCTTGCGGTTGAGCAGCAGTTTGCGGTCGCGCTTGGGGGTGTGGTTGTTGCAGGTTCCCCAGCCGTACTCGGCAATATTCAGACCACGCAACCACAACTCTCCGCGGTCGAAATAGCAGTAGGTGTCGACCATCGAGGCCTTGCCCAGACGCAGAGATTTAATCTCGGTGCCGACCAGTACGACACCGGCGAGAAACTCCTCAAGAATCTCGTAGTCAAAGGTTGCTCGCTTGTTGCGGATATTTATCTTCTTGTAGTCAGTCATATCACTTTTAGTGTGTGTACACACACTCATCGTGCAAAGATACGCTTTTTTTATGACTTGTGAAAAATTTTCGCCACAAGCCTACAGATATCCCCTATTCGGCACAAGATTTGTTCTGTTTGGATGCGGGTAGAGCCGGATAAGGTAACTAATTCTTTTATCTTTGATATGTTTTACACACATCTTTCTGTTTATTTTCTGTTTGCACACTGTTGTACGCAGCGATGCGTATACGACCCCGGCTCCACCCTTTTTCTCTTAGCACTTTTCGGCCAGGCAGAGTTGGGTGATTTGGTCGATGGTCATTTTGCGGATTTCGCATGAGCCGATGCCGGTCGGCAGCACGAAATGCAGCGCATTGCCATCGCTCTTCTTATCCTTCGAAATGGCCGTCACGAGTTGTTCGAGTTCGATAGGCAGTGTGAGCGAAAAGCCTAAAGATGAGAGCATTCGCTCGATGCGCTCGGCATCCGATGTCGCCAAAACCCCGAGGCGCAGAGCTATGCGAGCAGCCAAGATGGTGCCCACTGCGACTGCCTCGCCGTGATTCATCCGGGAGGAGAGTTTTTCGATAGCGTGAGCAAAGGTGTGCCCGAGGTTGAGCTTGCGCCTTTCGCCACTCTCACGCTCGTCACGACCAACAATCTCGGCCTTGACCTTGATAGCCGCGAGAATAACCTCGCCAAGCAGTTTGTGGTCGGAGAGCAACGCCTCGAACGAGTTGTTCTCCAAGCGCTCAAAGAGCGAGCGGTCGGCAATAACTCCCGCCTTGACAATCTCGGCCAGACCGGAGCGGAACTCTCGCTCGGGGAGGGTGCCGAGTAGCGTGGGGTCGCAAATTACGAATTGCGGCTGATTGAAGGTGCCGACCATATTCTTGTAACCATCGAGGTTTACGCCATTCTTGCCGCCCACGCTGGCATCGACCTGACCCAGCAGTGTGGTCGAAACAAATCCGAAGCGCAGACCTCGCATATAGGTCGAGGCGACGAAGCCCGTAATGTCGGTGACGATGCCTCCGCCTATGCCCAGAACGAAGCACTCGCGGTCGATGCCGAGCTCCACAAAGCGGCGATAGATCATCTCGACCGTGTGGAGGGTCTTGATGCTCTCGCCTGTGCCTATCATGATATACTCCCTATCCTTGAGCAGGGGATGCTGATAGCGGTCGATGTTGGTGTCGGTAATGACTATTATGCGCCCATCGGGCAAAAGCGAGGGTAGTAACTCCTCGGTGCGACCTATGTGTATATCGCTTCGTTCAGCGACTTTCAGAGTGTATGTCATCGTTGTTTGGCGGTTTTTGCAAACAAAAATAGGATATTTTTCGTGATTTATTGTTACATTTGCGCGGTTAATTCTGTTTTATATGCAAAAATTGCGCAACATTGCAATCATCGCCCACGTCGACCACGGAAAGACTACTCTGGTCGATAGGATGATTATGCAGGGCAACCTGCTCCGTGATGCATCCAAGTCGGGCGACCTTATTTTGGATAATAATGACCTCGAGCGTGAGCGAGGTATTACGATTCTCTCGAAGAACGTTTCGGTAATCTATCGCGACTACAAAATCAATATCATCGACACCCCGGGTCACGCCGACTTTGGAGGAGAGGTTGAGCGCGTTCTGAATATGTGTGACGGAGTGCTGTTGTTGGTCGATGCCTTTGAGGGTACGATGCCTCAGACCCGCTTTGTGTTGCAGAAGGCTCTCTCGCTCGGCAAGAAACCTATCGTTGTAGTCAATAAGGTCGATAAGCCTAACTGCCGACCCGAGGTGGTCAACGAGCAGGTATTCGATTTGATGTTCTCGCTCGATGCTACCGAGGAGCAACTCGACTATAAGACAATCTACGGCTCGGCAAAGCAGGGCTGGATGTCGCATAAGTGGAACGAAAAGACCGACTCGATACAGCCGCTGCTGGATGCCATTATCGATGAGATTCCCGAGCCTCAGACTGTTGAGGGAACGCCTCAGATGCTCATTACTTCGCTCGAGTACTCGCCCTATATCGGTCGTATTGCGGTGGGTAAGGTTACCCGTGGCGAACTCCATGCGGGCGATAATGTCACCCTCGCCAAGCGTGACGGTCAGACAATGGTCAAGAGCAAGATTCGCGAGCTTATGGTCTTCGATGGTCTGGGTAAGACCAAGGTCGACAAGGTTTCGTGTGGCGAAATATGTGCATTGGTCGGCATTGAGGGCTTCGAGATTGGTGATACGATTTGCGACTTCGAGAATCCCGAGCCACTGCCCCCGATTGCCATTGATGAGCCTACGATGTCGATGCTCTTTACTATCAACAACTCGCCCTTCTTCGGCAAGGAGGGTAAGTATGTCACCTCGCGCCATATCAAGGAGCGTCTGGACCGAGAGTTGGAGAAGAACCTCGCATTGAGGGTTGAGCCCGGCCAGAATGCCGATAGCTTTATAGTCTATGGTCGTGGCGTGTTGCACCTCTCGGTCTTGGTCGAGACTATGCGCCGTGAGGGCTACGAGTTGCAGGTGGGTCAGCCGAAGGTTATCATCAAGGAGATTGACGGCTGCAAGTGCGAGCCTATCGAGGAGATGACGGTGGACTGTCCCGATGAGTATGCCGGAACGGTTATCGAGCTTACAACCCGCCGCCGTGGAACGCTTACCAATATGGCATCGGATGGCGAACGTACCCGCCTCGAATTTTCGATACCCTCGCGCGGAATTATCGGTCTGCGCTCGAATATGCTGACCGCAACTGCCGGTGAGGCTATTATGAGCCACCGCCTGAAGGGCTTTGAGCCTTGGGTGGGCGAAATAGAGATGCGCACCGCAGGCTCGATTATCGCATCCGAGACAGGTACGGCTTATGCCTACTCGATTGATAAATTGCAGGATAGAGGCCGTTTCTTCATCTCGCCGATGGAGGAGGTCTATATGGGTCAGGTTATTGGCGAGCATACTCGCAGCAACGATATTACGGTGAACGTGACCAAGTCGAAGCAGTTGACCAATATGCGAGCTTCGGGCTCGGATGATAAGGCTGTGATTGTTCCGCCCAAAATTTTCTCGTTGGAGGAGGCTTTGGAGTATATCAAGGAGGATGAGTATGTCGAGATAACTCCCAAGTCGATGCGCTTGCGCAAAATACTGCTTAACGAGGTCGACCGCAAACGTGCTGCTAAAGAGTAGGTTCGTTAGCCAATAGTTATTGGTCGTTGGCGGGGTGATGCAGTCAAGATACGGAGCGTCATCTATGACTATTTATAAGGGGCTGTTCATCAGCCCCTTCCATTTATCCAATACTCTCAGCCCCCCCAGTCACCCAACTATTCCCAACCCGTAGTCGCTACAAAAAAAGCAACCGGTGACCCTCACGGGCGGCCGGTTGCTCGCAAATATGCTTGGTTTGGAATGGTCTACTCTTCGTCTGTGTCGGTGTAAGCCTTGAGGAGCTTATCCTGAACATCAGAGGGAACCTGCTCGTAAGATGCGAACTGCATAGTGTAGGTCGCTGCACCCGAAGTGAGTGACGAGAGCGAGGTCGAGTAACGATACAACTCTGCCAGAGGCACACGCGCATTCAGGCGGTCGAAGCCCTTATCAGACTCCATACCCATAATCATTGCACGGCGGTTCTGCAAATCGCTCATCACCGAACCCATATACTCGCTCGGAGTCAGTACCTCCACATTGTAGATAGGCTCCATAATCTTCGGGCCGGCATTGCGGAACGCCTCCTTGAAGGCATTACGAGCTGCCAACTTAAACGAAATTTCGTTAGAATCTACGGGGTGCATCTTACCATCGTAAATCACTACGCGGATGTCGCGAGCATACGAACCTGTAAGCGGACCCTCGTCCATCTTCTCCATGATACCCTTCAAAATCGCAGGCATAAAGCGTGCATCGATAGCACCGCCGACGATAGAGTTGTAGAACTGAAGCTTGCCGCCCCAATCCAAATCATACTCCTCCTTACCCTTGATATTGACGGTAATCTCCTTACCATTCACCTTATAC
>JAGBTZ010000050.1 GCA_017631055.1 Alistipes sp. | reverse complement strand
GCCTTTACGGCTGGCACTCTCTAAAAACATATTTTTCTTTTTGCTATTATTAGCTGTTGGTATTATTTCAAAATTTTGAATTTTGAATTTTGAATTCAAATTATTCATCTTCCAAACGAATAATTTTCGCGCCCAGGGCATTCAGACGGCCATCAATGTTGGTATATCCTCGATCGATCTGGTCGATATTCTGGATTGTGCTCGTTCCCTCGGCACTCATCGCTGCAATCAGCAGAGCCACACCGGCACGGATATCGGGCGAGGACATCTTCGTTGCACGCAGACGGATGCGGTGGTCGTGGCCGATAACGGTTGCACGGTGGGGATCGCAAAGGATAATCTGCGCACCCATATCAATCAGCTTATCGACAAAGAAGAGGCGGCTCTCGAACATCTTCTGATGAATCAGCACCGAGCCCTTGGCCTGCGTAGCCACCACGAGGAATATCGACAACAGGTCGGGCGTAAGTCCCGGCCAGGGAGCATCAGCAATGGTCATAATCGAGCCATCGATAAAACTCTCAATGGCGTAGTGATCTTGCTGAGGAATGTAAATATCATCTCCGCGCTGCTCAAAACGGATACCGAGGCGGGCAAACTGCGCCGGAATGATACCCAAATTCTCGAACGATACATTCTTGATAGTCAGCTCCGAGCCGGTCATCGCAGCCATACCGATAAAACTACCCACCTCAATCATATCGGGCAGCATCGTGTGCTCCGTGCCACCCAAACGCTCGACACCCTCGATGGTGAGCAGATTTGAGGCGATGCCCGAGATTTTGGCACCCATACGGTTGAGCATCTTGCAGAGTTGTTGCAGATAGGGCTCGCAAGCCGCATTATATATAGTGGTAGTTCCCTTAGCCAGCACGGCAGCCATTACGATATTGGCAGTACCCGTTACCGAGGCCTCATCGAGAAGCATATAGCAGCCATTCAATTCGTCAGCCTCAACCGTAAAGAACTCATCAGCGCTATCGAAATTAAACCTTGCACCCAACTTCTGGAAACCGATAAAGTGAGTATCCAGGCGGCGGCGACCGATTTTATCGCCTCCGGGCTTGGGCACATATCCCACACCGAAGCGAGCCAACAGAGGACCCACCATCATCACCGAGCCGCGCAGACGGCGACAGCGCTTCTGATAATCCTCGCTGCGCAGATAGTCGAGATTGACATCCTTGGCCGTAAATGCAAAAGTATCCTCCGACAACTCCTCGACCACAACGCCCATCGAGCGCAGCAGGTCGATAAGCTGCATAATATCGAGAATGCGCGGAATGTTATGCACCACGACACGCTCCTCGGTCAGCAGCGTAGCACATATTATCTGCAAAGCCTCATTTTTAGCACCTTGCGGGGTTATCTCTCCGTGGAGGCGGTGACCTCCCTCAACTTTGAATACTGCCATAATGCGATAATTTTTACCAAAGGTAATACTTTTCCCGCAAACTGCGAAAAAAGCGACAAATTTTATTATTTTTGTGGTAGCAAAAAAAGCAATTTAATTTTACGAACAACAATAACTACACATCATGAAACTCAAACAGATTATCGTGGGTGCTGTATGCCTACTCACTTCACTCTCAACATTTGCCGCAACACCATTGCGCACGGCAAAAATTTTCACTGACCACATGGTCCTCCAACAACAGAGCGAGGCTCCCGTTTGGGGCTGGAGCGAGCCGGGCTCTAAAGTCACTGTTAAGCCATCGTGGGGAGGCTCCTACTCGGTCAAGGCCGGAGATGACGGCAAGTGGCAAGTGGCGATCTCTACTCCCGAATATGGAGGTCCTCACTCGCTTAAAATCACATGTGGCAAGGAGAAAATCGAGTTGAACGACATTATGGTCGGCGAGGTTTGGGTATGCTCAGGTCAATCCAATATGGAGATGCCGATAAAAGGTTTCATTGGAAGCAATCAGCCCGTTTTCGAATCGGTCGAGACTTGCATTGATGCTATAAATTACAGCGACCGCATCCGCATCTTCACCGTACCTCGCAATCCTCAGGAGGAGGCGCCTGCGGCCGACCTTCCTTCGGGAGAGTGGAAACGTGCTTCATACTCTTCGTGTGCCGACTGCTCTGCCATAGCATACTTCTTTGCGCAATACCTCAACGATGCCACCCACATTCCTGTCGGAGTGATTGTATCGGCATGGGGCGGCACCGAGATTGCACCCTGGATGCCCAAAGATTGCCATGCCGAGGCGCTCAAGGGTTTGGTCGATGAAAAAGAGTACACCATTCGCACAAATCCTATCAAACCCTACAAGGGTCGCCCCCGCACCGCCGGCTCGCTCTTCAACGGAATGATTAACCCGTTCAAGGGATATGCTGCTCGTGGCTTCTTGTGGTATCAGGGTTGCTCCAACAAGCGCGACAACACCTTCTACGACAAGTTGCAGGCTGCGATGGTCGAGCGCTGGCGTAAGGAGTGGGGCGACACCGAAGCGAAGATGCCCTTCTACTACGTTTTGATTGCACCCTACCAGCGTATCGGCAGTGCTAATGGCTTCTCGCGCGGATATTTTGTTGAAAATCAAGCCAACACCCCCAAACTCATCCCCAATTGTGCATACGCCTCGACCGAGAGTTTAGGCGGTGGCCCATGCATCCACCCTGCCCAGAAGAAGCCCGCAAGTCGTCAGTTGGCGATGTTGGCTCTCGACCGCACCTATGGCATTGAAGGCTTTGCATCCGGAGTTCCCGAAGTTCAGAAGATCAGCCTGACCGAGCGAAAATATACGATTTTATTCACTCCGGGCATGTATCTGTTCACTCCATCGAACGAGGCAGTTCAGGGCTTTGAGGTTGCCGGCGAGGATAGAGTTTTCCACCCCGCCAAGGCTCAAATTTACGGCAACAAAATAGTCGTTCACGTTCCCGAAGAGGTAGCCACACCGCACTCTGTACGCTTTGCGTTCCGCGACAACCCCATCAGCAATGTACAGAATCAATATGGTTTCCCACTGGCTCCGTTCCGCTCGGACGATTGGCCACTCAAGTAGTAAAAGGCTACGCAACATTACTTTGCAAATAGTGCAGACTGCCGGACAAAAGTGACGGCAGTCTGCATTTTCATTGTGGGGAGTAGATTGTTTTATCTATTTTTTAGTATCTTTGCGCAAATGTATATTAAATATGTTAGGATATGAAGAGACTACTATTTGCGGCATTCGCAGTTGTCGCAGCATTTTCGATGATGACAAGTTGTAATAATATGAAACAAATCAAGCACCTACCCTACCCCGCAACCGAGCGCACAGATGTTGTGGACAACTACTTCGGAGTGGAGGTCGCAGACCCCTATCGTTGGCTCGAGGACGACAACTCGCAGGCTACGGCCGAGTGGGTCAAGGCTCAAAATGAGGTAACATTCGACTACCTTCAGCAGATTCCGTTCCGCGATGCGATGAAGGAGCGTCTGACCGAATTGTGGAACTTCCCCAAGGAGAGCGCACCGACCAAGAAGGGCGACTGGTACTACTTCTCGAAGAATGACGGTCTGCAAAATCAGGCTGTAATCTATCGCCGCCGCTCGGCAGAGGAGGCTCCCGAGGTGTTTATCGACCCCAACGCCCTCTCGGAGGATGGCACCGTAGCACTCGGCTCGATGTCGTTCACCAAGGATGGCAAGTATTGCGCCTACACCACCTCGGCTTCGGGCTCGGACTGGGTCGAGATTTACGTTTTGGAGTGCGAGAGCAAGAGCCTGCTCAAGGATAAAATCAGTTGGGTGAAGTTCTCGGGCGCAACATGGGCTCCCGATGGCAAGGGCTTTTATTACAGTGCATACGATGCACCCAAATCTAACGCATACTCTTCGAAGAACGAGTTCCAGAAGGTCTACTATCACCGTCTGGGGACCAATCAGAGCGAGGATAAACTTATCTACCACGACCCCAAGCACCCGCTGCGCTACTTCCACGGCTGGCAGAGCGACGACAGCCGTTGGATTTTCATCTCGGGCTCGGAGGGTACTTCGGGTAGCGAGATTCTCTACAAGAGAGCCAACGAGCGCAACTTCCGCGTACTGCTCAAGGGCTTTGACTACGACTACGGCATTGTCGAGTGCGAGGACGATAAGCTCTACGTTATGACCAACGAGGGTGCCGAGAACTACCACCTGGTGGCTATCGACCTGAAAAATCCCTCGAAGCGTGAGGTTGTCATTGCCGAGAAGGAGTGCCTGCTCGAGGGCGTGGGCTCGGCCGGTGGCTCGCTTACGGCTATCTATTTGGAGGATGCACAAAACAAGGTCTATCAATACGAACTTGACGGAACACTTATCCGCGAGGTTGCACTGCCCGGAATCGGTACAGTGAGCGGTTTCGGTGGCGAGAAGGAGGATACCGAACTCTACTACTCGATTACCACCTTCACCTCGCCCACGACTATCTACTCGTTCGATGTCAAGAGTGGCGAATCGAAGCTCTACCTCCGCCCCGAGGTGGCATTCAATCCCGATGAGTTCACCACCGAGCAGATCTTCTTCGAGAGCAAAGACGGCACCCGAGTACCGATGTTCGTATCCTACAAGAAGGGTCTGAAGTTGAACGGCAAGAATCCTTGCTACCTCTATGGTTACGGAGGTTTCCAGATTAACCTCACCCCCTCGTTCAGCCCCACTTCGATTATGTTTATGGAGCAGGGCGGTGTCTACGTCTTCGTGACACTGCGTGGCGGTTTGGAGTATGGCGAGAAGTGGCACCGCGCAGGTATGCTCGAGAACAAGCAGAATGTGTTTGACGACTTTATCTCGGCTGCGGAGTACCTGATTGAGAACAAATACACCTCGAGCAGCAAGCTCGCCATTGCCGGTGGCTCGAACGGAGGTCTTTTGGTTGGTGCTTGCGAGGTGCAGCGCCCCGACCTCTACGCTGTCTGCTTGCCCGCAGTGGGTGTAATGGATATGTTGCGCTACCACAAGTTTACCATCGGTTGGGGTTGGGTCGTAGAGTACGGCTCGAGCGACAACGAGGAGCAGTTCCAATATATCTATAAGTATTCGCCCCTGCACAACATCAAGGAGGGCGTGAAGTACCCCGCAACGCTCGTAACCACTGCCGACCACGACGACCGTGTAGTGCCGGCACACTCGTTCAAGTTTGCGGCACAGATGCAGCACGCCCAGGCTGGCGAGAAGCCTGTGCTTATCCGCATCGACACCAAGGCGGGTCACGGAGCCGGCAAACCCACCTCGAAGCGTATCGAGGAGGCGGCCGACATGTACTCGTTCCTCTTCCACAACACAAGTACGGAGTACAAGCCCCTTAAGAAGTAATTTTTAACAACAGAGAGATAGATGAAAGTTTATAAATTCGGAGGAGCCTCGGTCAAGAATGCCGATGGAGTTCGCAACCTGCGCTCGATAGTGAGCGACGAGGAGGAGTTGTTCGTAATCGTCTCGGCGATGGGTAAGACCACCAATGCCCTCGAGCGTGTATTCGAAGGAATCCAGAAGGGCGACCAAGCCCTCTCGATGGAGAATATCGCTGCGCTGCGTGAGTATCATGCCGAGATTATCGACAACCTCTACCACGAGCACCACTCAATCGAGGCAGTCGATGCCCTTTTCGATGAGTTGGAGCAGTTGGCAGCAACCACCGACTATCGCTCGGAGGATGCCGAGTTGTGGTACGACCGCATCGTGTCATTCGGCGAGTTAATCTCAACTCTGATAATCTCGGACTACCTCAACCACTCGGGCGTAGAGAATAAGTGGATAGATATGCGCAAGTGTATCCGCACCCAGCAACGCCATAAGGACGCCAGCGTTGAACTCGAGGAGTCGAAGCCACTGTTGCGCGAAGCCATTGGCAACGCTAAGCAGAGTGTATTTATCGGCCAGGGCTTTATCGGTGGTGCCCCCGATGGCACGACCACCACGCTCGGTCGCGAGGGCTCGGACTACTCGGCTGCAGTGGTAGCCTACATCCTCAATGCCGAGTCGATGGCTGTATGGAAGGATGTAGACGGAGTGCTGAATGCCGACCCCAAAATCTTCCCCGATGCGCAACATATTGCCGAGTTGAGTTATCTGGATGCTATCGAGTTGGCATATAGCGGTGCGCAGATTATCCACCCCAAGACCATCAAACCGCTCCAAAATAAGAACATCCCGCTCTATGTCCGCCCCTTTGGCGACAAGCGCAAGCCCGGCACGGTAATTCGTGGCTCATCGGCAAGGGTAGATATTCCGATTTTGATTCTCAAGAAGGGGCAGGTGTTGCTCAACATCCGTCCTCGCGACTTCTCGTTTGTCTTGGAGGAGCGTTTTGCCGAGATTTTCGCACTGCTGGCGCAGTTCCGCATCAAGAGCCATCTGGTCCACAACTCGGCAGTGAACTTGAGCCTCTGCATCGACAGCTCGTGGCATATTGACGAGGCTGTGAAGGCGCTGCGTGCCGAGGGATTCGATGTTATGCAGATTGAGGATATGGAGTTACTCACAATTCGTGGCTACACCAAGGCTCTGTTCGATAAGTATGCTCTCGGTAGCGAGGTCTATGTTCGTCAGGCGACGCAATCTACCCTGCGAATTGTCCGCAAACGATAAATAGTAATTGATTCAATAAAAAACCGGCTTCAAAGGCCGGTTTTTTATTGAATATCACGCTTAAGACTCCTAACCTGGAAGAATAGCAACACCGCTGCCAGCGTTACCGACATCGTATCGGAGATAGGCATCGAAATCCAAACACCGAGCAGACCCAACTTCGGCGGAAGAATTATCAGCAACGGGATAAGGAATATCAACTGACGAGTCAGCGAGATAAGTATTGCTCGCTTGGGTTTGCCGATATATTGGAAGAAATTACCCGTCACAACCTGGAAGCCCACAGCCCAGAACATCACCATCACGCTCTTCATTCCGTAGGTCACAGCCTCAATCAGCTCTTGCGACTCGGCACTATCGCCACCCACAAAGAGCATGGCCACCTCTCGTGGCAAGAATTGACCTACAAGGCAGCCGGTCGTAGTCACACAAACGGCACAAGCGATGGTTATCCGCAACGCCTTCAGCACACGGTCATACTGCTTGGCTCCATAGTTATAGCCCACAATCGGTTGCATACCCTGGTTTAAGCCAAAGACTATCATCAAAAAGAGCATCACCACTCGGTTGATAACGCCATAGGCTCCGATATTCAAATCGCCACCGTGCATCTTCAGAGCCTTATTGACAAAAATAACCACAACCGAAGTGCAGATATTCATCAAGAACGGAGCCATACCTATCGAGATGATATTGCCGATAATCGAACTCTTGAAGCGGAATATATCTCGCTTGAAGTGGATAAAGCTGCTCTTGCTTGCGAAGTGATGCAACGACACCGACAAGGCACAGCACTGTGCAATGACGGTCGAGAATGCCGATCCTTGCACGCCCCACCCGAACTTAAAGATAAAGAGCGGATTAAGCACGCAGTTCACAGCCACCGACAGCAACATCGCATACATCGCCTTTTGGGGATAACCCGAGGCTCGCATCAATTCGTTCAGGCCCAAATAGAGGTGCGTAATGATATTGCCCGCCAAAATCACATGCATAAAGTCGCGGGCGTAGCCTATGGTCTGGTCGCTGGCGCCAAAGAAGTAGAGAATCTCATCCAGAAAATAGATACTCACGCCTCCGAATACGGCACCGATGCAGACGTTGAGCAGCACGGCATTACCGAGCACCTGCTCGGCCGCTCGTTTATTGCCCTGACCCAGGCGTATCGAGGTGATAGCCGCTGCGCCGACACCCACCATTGCTCCGAATGCCGAGGCGATATTCATAATCGGCATCGTCAGAGCCATACCCGAGATTGCCAACGCCCCTACGCCATGCCCGACAAAGATACTGTCGATGATATTGAACAGCGAGGTCGATATCATCGCTATAATCGCTGGGATAGCATAGCGAGGAAGGAGTTTGGACAGCGGGTCTGTTCCAAGCGAGAGTGTTGTTATCTGTTTTTTCATCCGGCCACAAAAATAATAAAACTACCCGATATAGACAACCACATTGTCCGAATGGAACTTAAGTTGCATCCTAACGGGAGGATTATCCTTAATCTGCCCGAGAATGGCAGCTCGCTCGAAATCGACCTCAAGAACTCGCACATCACGCAGAAAATCCAATCCCGACTCTTCGGAGTACTTATAGAGAGCCTCCTTGGCACTCCATAACACGGCAGCCAATCGTTCATCCCGACTCAGCGTCTGCTCCTCGGGGCGGATATATCGCGCAGCCACCCGCTCAAAGTTGCGACCGAGGCGCTCGATGTCGACAGCACACCTCTCGGTCGAGATAATCACCGCCACAAAGTCTGCACTATGCGACACCCCGATATATTCGTTGCGATTGAGCAGTTGCGGAGCCCCATTTTCGTTGTAACCAATCCGAACATCATCGCCCAACTCGCGGCGAACTATATGTCGCCACATCAGCGACTCACGGCGTCTGCGCTCGGAGCCGAAGCCGGCAGCCATACAACGCTCCTCCTCGCTCGACAGAGCGAGAAGTTCCACCTCCGAGAGGAGTGGCTCAACGAATAGCATCGTGCTACTCTTCATCGAACGTAACTTTGATTTTATCGATACGGCGACCCTCCATGCTCTCCACCTTGAATGTAAAACCGTGAGAGCTGACCTTGTCGCCCTTCTTCAGGAAGTTGCGCTTAAGTTCGAGCATCAATCCCGCCAAAGTCTCGGCCCTGCCCTGCACCTCCGCAAAACTATCCTCCTCCAACTCCAGCACTCGCTCGAAGTCGACTATATGGGTCTTGCCATCGAAGAGATACTTACCCTCGCCGAGCTTGGTATAGAAACTCTCGTCAACGTCACTCTCATCCGAAATTTCGCCAACGACCTCCTCCAAGATATCCTCCAACGAGAGCAAACCCTGCGTTGCTCCATACTCATCGACCACAATGGCCATGTGCACCTTATGCGAACGGAACTCCTCGAGCAGATCGTCAATCTTCTTGTGCATCGGCACAAAATAGGCCTTGCGCATCAGTCGTTGCCAACCGAAGTCGTTACCCCCCTTGATGTAGGGCAACAAATCCTTGACATAGAGTGTTCCCTTGATATTATCTAAATCCTCATCGTAGACCGGCAGACGCGAGAAGCCCGACTCGATGATGGTCTGCTTGACCTGCTCGAACGTAGCCGTAAGTTCGATAGCAGTTATGTCGATACGCGAGCGCATAATCTCCTCGACCTCCGTATTTCCGAAGTTGACAATACCCGAGAGCATCTTCTGCTCCTCGTCAGAGGATGCCGAGGTCATATCGACAGCATCAGCCAGCTCCTCAATGGAGATATCATCGCCCTTGCGAGAGGCTATCTCGTTCACTCGATTGCTCGTATGCACCAAAACCCACGAGAAGGGATAGCAGAGCCAGCGCACTACCGACAGGGGTTGCGACAACATAAGAGCCACCTTCTGGTAAGCACCCTGCGCAATGATTTTGGGTAAAATCTCGCCAAACAGCAGCAACAGGAATGTCACAAGCACTCCCGTAAAGAGGAATTGGAAGCGGTGGAATGTAAACATCGTACCGAGAATGTCGTTGGTCAGGATTACAATGCAGATGTTGACCAAATTGTTCATCACCAAAATCGTAGCCAACAACATATCCACATCCGAGAGCAGTTTCAGCACCGCCTCGGCAGCGAATGTCTTTCGTTGCTTGATGTCGCGCAAATCGTTATGCGACAGCGAGAAGAAAGCGACCTCTGATGCCGACATCATACCCGAGAGCAACAACAGCAGAATTGCGCCGACAATCTTCAGCGCAACCGCTACGGTAAATCCGTTATACTCCACAATCGACTCCATCCTCTGCCCAAGGGTTAGTCAAAGAGAGAGTTCTCGCTCGGCATAGCAGAGGCACTACTCTCGTTCTCATCCTTGAGAGTCTCCTTGCTCGCCGCCGGAACATCGACAATAAACTTCACATTACGGCGCTGATATGCAGGAGTATTGAGCATCGCCACAATGTTGTCATAACGCGGATTTCGCCTACCAAGCGTGGGTCGAACCTCGGGCTCAACCGGTTTTGCCACCACTCCGGGGATTATCTTACGAGGTGCCGGCTCCAATGCCGGTACATCCTCCTGCTTCTGAGCCTCGGTCTGCACCGGAACGCTCATCGGCGGTATGATGCTCTTCATCACATTGGGATTATCCTCGATATCGTCATTGAAACGAGTGGCAATGATAACCAACTCCAGTGCATCGCCCAGATGTGACTTCTCGCTCGCACCCCAAATGATGCGTGCCGAGTGCACCGTGCCATTCTCATCTCGCACGGATGCCGCCTCCTGAACGTAGGTCAAAATCGAGATTACCTCCTCGTAGATGAGTTTATCGAGCGACTCGGTCGCGATATTTATCAGGATATCACCCGCTCCGAGAATAGACTTGCTATCCAACAGCGGAGATTGCAGTGCCTTGTAGACAACCTCCTGGGCGCGATTTTCGCCACTGGCGGTAGCAACGCCCATGTGGGCACGGCCACTCTTGAGCATCACCTTCTTCACATCGGCAAAGTCGACATTCACCAACGCAGTCTTGACCGTGATAATCTCGGCAATACCCTTCGCTGCCGATGCCAACACATCATCAGCCTTACTAAAGGCTTGTCGTATCGACAATTTGCCAAACATCTCGCCAATGCGGTCGTTGTCGATAACCAACAACGAATCGACATATTTCGACAACTCGTCAATACCCCTGAAGGCCTGCTCGTAACGCTCGGTACCCTCCAACTTGAGCGGAGAGGTCACAATCGCCACCGTCAGGATACCCATCTCGTGAGCCAACTTGGCAATCACGGGCGAAGCACCCGTACCCGTACCACCACCCATTCCGGCCGTGATAAAGAGCATCTTCGTAGCAGTCGACTCGAAGCATTGGCGCAGTTCGTCAAGCGCACCAATCGCTGCCTCACGACCTCGCGCAGCATCGTTGCCCGCACCAAGTCCATCGCCAAGCAATATCTTGCGAGGAATAGGGTTATTATCCAAAGCATCACTATCGGTGTTGCAAACCATAAAGTTCACACCCTTGATGCCCATATTCCACATATTGCTGAGAGCATTTCCGCCGGCACCGCCAACACCTGCGACCATAATTATCGAGGTATTACCCCTGGCCGCCTTCAACTCATCCAATAAATCTTCACCCATATCTCTATGTTATATTTCTTCGTCATCCCCGGCCTTGTCAAAGGTCGTATTGATGCCCTCAGTAATTCCTGTTATTACACCTTTAATCCAGCCCCACTTACTACCTGCACTCTTCGTATTTGCGCCCTGCTCAGCACCCTCCTGGGGCTCTTGCTGCGACTCAGGCTGAGGCTCCGCATTGCCTTGTACCGAAGTAAACTCTCTCGGCTCCTGTCGAGGCGTAGCAGTCGGAGTCACCACCGACGACGGGGTCGGCATTGGGGTCGCAGTCGACATACCCGGCATTGTCGAGGGGGTCACAGTGGTCGACGGCTTGGGGAGTGTCGCACTCATTGGCTTTGCCGCCACCGAACATGCACCCTGCTCGGCACCCTTCAGCAACAGCGCCACTGCGGCTGTGTGGGCAGGTGACTCGATTTGAGCGCGCGACTGCTCGTCAAGGCCACACTCAGCCGTAGCGATGCGCACCTCATAACCCGTAACTCGATGGAAGAGTTCGTCAATATGCTCAATCGAGGCCGAGCCTCCGGTCAGCACAACACCGAACGACAGACGTCCCGCAAAGCCCGAATCCTTAATTTCGGCCTTAACAAACTCGGCAATATCGGTCAGGCGAGCCTCGATGATTGCCGCCAGATTACGGCGCAAGACTCCCTTTGTGCGATGGCCCATACTCGGAATCTGGATAAGTTTCTGCTCCGACACGAACTCCGCGACAGCCGAGCCATACTTCTTCTTGAGCGACTCGACACTACGCTCGGGAACTCCGTGCAGATGAATATCCCGATTTATCGAGTTGGCACCCATCGGTATAGTAGCCACATGGCGGATGATATTGTCGTGATAAACCACTACATCGGTAGTACTGCCACCGATATCGACCACTGCAACACCTTCGGTCTTCTCATCCTCCGACAACACTGCCTCCGAGACAATCATCGAGTTGGCATAGGTGCCGGCCAACTGCAAGCCCGAAAGACGGAAGACCATCTTCACGCGCTCCAGCGGGGTCTTTTCGCACAGAATAAAATTGAACGTAGACGAGAGTCTGCGACCAAACGAGCCGACCGGATCCTTGATTTGCAGACCGCCATCGACCATATAGTTTTGGGGAATGCGCTCCATAATCACCTCGTTATCGGGGGCAATAACCTCCCTCATACGCAGGAAGAGAGCATCCACATCGAACTGCGAGATTCCGTTCTGCGGCTCACGAACGTAGACATGGTCCGAGAGGGGTGCGCAACGCACAAAGGCACCCGAGATGCCTGCATACGCTTCACTGATGCGAATACCCAACTCCTCTTCGATTTCAGCCTTGACCGACTTCACGCACTCGCTGACCTGGTTGATATTCTCAACCATGCCGGCATTCACGCCCTTCGAGGGTTTCGACACCAAAGCATCAATAACCATCTTGCCCGACTCGTTCTTCGAGCCGACAACCATTACCACATTCGATGAACCGATATCGATTCCGACTATATAATTTTTCTTCTCCATAACTCTATTTCGTGCAGACGACCTGACCGTCATATTTTATGTTTATGGTCGAGTAGGTATCCCAACCTCTGTTCGAAAGTCCCTCCTTATAGAAACGCAACAACTTGTCGAGTTTCTCTTCGACATTCTCGATTTGACCGAAGAGGATAGTGTGGCTGCCACTACGAGGCACCAACTCCACCTCCAAAGAGCCTCCCGGGGTTGTCTCTGCCACTATCTGAACAACCTCTGCCCCCCAGAACGGATGTTCCTCAATCCAACCCACAAAGTTAATCAGTTTCAAGAAATCTTCGTATCTTTTCTCCAACTTTTTTTGACTGCGATACTCCGCATCGCTGCGAGCCGTCACAGCATCCACTCTGCGAGCCGTATGGCGCAGTGCTCCACGCAGACGGCGAAGATTGCGGTGCTTCTCGGCACGCAACTTGAGCACTCGCTCCTCAAAGAGTTCGTCATCTTCGAAAATACCCTGCTTGATGCGTCTTTTGCGCTCCTCCTTAATCTCCAGTCGGAGTGAATCCTCGAGGTCATAGAGCGGCAACTTCTCGCGCTCAATTTTAGCAACACGCTCATTCGATTCGGCTATCAGGCGGTCGATATGCTTACGCACATCACCCTCATACGACACCGGGAATGGAGGCTTATACCCTCCGGTCACCACCGGCACATAGAGAGCCGATGCCGCCGGCGAACGAAAGACAAAACCCGACTCGGTAACGTAAGTATCGTAGCCATCTATCAGCAAACGCAGCATTGGCTTACGCTGACGCACTTCGATATGCAACGCACCCTCATACGAGATATAAGTATCGACACAGTCGACAAATCCATTCTTGACGATAACCTGCTCGATACCGGCAAGATTGACCTCATCGGTCGGGGTTCCGATAGTGCTGATGCCGCTGTGGAGTATCCACTCGCGCACCATACGGCTCGATACGAGGTGACCATTGGCGGTACTATCGACAATCTCGATTTCGACACTGCCCACAACCTGTTCCGAGCGATGCGCTCGCAACAGACCGACTGAGCATATTGTGTAACCAATCACAATAGCCCAAACCAGCGTCAGCAGCAGATATTTGCCGATTTTACCCTTCATCCTCTCTACTATCTATCTTTTATCTTCTTCTCAAAGCCTCAGCAATCTTCTCGCAACAAGCATCGATATTTCCGGCACCGAAACTAACCACCACATCGACTCCCATTCGAGCCACCTCCTCGGCCAGCACTTCACGCTCGACTATACGGCACGGAGAGGTAACCCTCTCGGCGATAATCTCGCTGGTGATACCCTCAATCGGCTCCTCGCGTGCCGGATATATCGGCAGCAGTACAACCTCATCCGCCTCCGACAATGCCTGAGCAAACTCCTCATACAGGTCGCGAGTGCGGGTATAGAGGTGGGGCTGGAAGAGAGCCGTAACCCTACGCCCCGGGAACATCTTCTTGACAGAGGTAATCGTTGCCGACAACTCGCGCGGATGGTGCGCATAGTCATCCATATAGACCACCTCCGGAGTATTCACATAAAATTCGAAACGGCGCTTCACGCCCTCGAACTCGGCCAACGCCTTGCGCAATCGCTCTTCATCCAGCGAAACGCCCTCTCTCTGTGCAGCACACCACAGCATAGCCACGGCTGCCACCGAGTTTTCGATATTGACCCAGCCCGGGATACCCAATCGGCAATCCTCAATCACGCCCGAAGGGGTCACAATATCGTAGCGATACATTCCGCCACCCAGAAGTTCCACGTTGCGGGCATAGAAGTCGCACGGCTCGTCATAGGAGTAGCGATAGGTCGTAATCTGGGCATTGTCGAGCAAAATATCGACCCCGTTCTTAATCACCAGAGCACCATTCGGTCTAATCTGTCGCACAAACTGCGAGAAGGCCTCCTTGACCGCCTCGTAAGTGCCATAGATATCGAGATGATCGGCATCAACCGAAGTAATCACCGCCACATCGGGATTTAGGCGCAGGAACGAACGGTCGAACTCATCAGCCTCAACCGCCAATCTGTCGCCATTGCCAAGAACAAGGTTGCTCGCAAAATTCTTCGAAATTCCGCCCAAGAAGGCGTTTCCACCGCCGGCAACCTCACGATTGAGCCACGCCACAAGGGTCGAGGTCGTAGTCTTGCCGTGAGTACCCGCCACAGCCATCACATACTTACCCTGCGAGAGATAGCCCAGCATCTGCGAACGCTTGACCACCTCGAAGCCCTGCTCGCGAAACCACACCATTTGGCTATGGTCGGCCGGCACTGCGGGGGTGTAGACCACAATAGTCGAACTCTTATCGCGGAACGCCTCGGGAATAGCCTCCACCGAATCTTCGTAGTTAACCTCGGCACCCTCGGCCTCGATAGCCCGGGTCAAAGGGGTAACTGTTCGGTCGTAACCCGCCACTCGCTTACCCTCGTGCATAAAGTAGCGAGCCAACGCACTCATTCCGATACCGCCAATTCCGACAAAATATACGCTCTTAATCTCCATCTTATCCAATAATTTTTTCAATTTCGGCCACAATGCGCTCTGCCGAGTCGGCAATGGCGAGCTTTGCGATATTATCCGACAACTCTCGCAAACCTTCGGCATTGGCAAGCAGTTCCAAAGCCTTCGGGATAGCCTGCTCCACAGCCTCGCTGTCGCGTACCATTACGGCTGCACCCTTCTCGACCAGAGCCATGGCATTCTTGGTCTGGTGATCCTCCGCCACATTAGGCGAGGGGACAAACATTGTCGGCTTACCCACCAGACACAACTCCGACACGGTACAAGCCCCACTACGCGAAATCACAAAGTCGGCAGCCTCGTAAGCATAATCCATACGCTCGATAAATGCCCCTTGCCAGATATTCGCAGTCGGATGCTCGGCCAAAAACTCGCGCATCTCTCGCTCATAGAACTTACCCGTCTGCCAAATAACCTGCACAGGTGCCTCACCCCCGAGGGTTGCCACCCACTTTTTCATCATATTGTTGAGCGTGCGAGTACCGAGCGAGCCTCCGACAACCAACACCACCGGCAGCTTGTCGTTAAATCCATAGTACTCGAGCGCCTTGTCCCGCTCAATCGTTCCTTGGCCAAAAGTACCACGCAGAGGGTTACCCGTCAAGGTAATCTTCTCGGCAGGAAACATTCGCTCCATACCCTCGTATGCCACGCAGATACGCTTCGCTTTCTTCGCCAAAATTTTATTCGCCACACCCGCAAAAGAGTTCTGCTCCTGAATCAGGGTCGGCACACCCATCTGCTGCGCTGTCCACAGCACAGGGCCACTCGCATAGCCACCAAAGCCGACAACCGCATCGGGGCGGAAGTTGCGTATAACTCTGCGAGCCTTCAGCACACTGCCCACAAGGCGGAAGGGAACGGTCAGGTTCTTCCAAGTAAATTGGCGTTGAATGCCGAGAATGGGCAAGCCCACAATGTTGTAGCCCAAAGCCGGCACCTTCTCCATCTCCATCTTACCCTCGGCACCGACAAAGAGCACCTCGACATCGCTACCATAGCGGCGCTTCAAAGCCTCGGCCACAGCCACTGCCGGATATATGTGGCCTCCGGTACCTCCACCGGAGAGAATTATGCGTTTCATAAGCAAGTTAAATCACTATCTACATTGATTTTAGCCTCTTTCGTTCGGCGGGCACTCCGCACCTCAACGATAGCGAACGTCAACACCCTGCGAAAGATTTACAAAAGTAGCGAAAATATGACTTTTATACAAATAAAAGTCAATCAATTTTGCAAAGAGAACAACCCAACAAAAATGGCGTGTCTAATAAATTTTTAGACACACCCTTATTGTTGGAAGTTATATAACAAGCGCTAATTTCAGGCTTGCTTAAATCACTTTACGCGATAGGCTCTCTGCACCCCCTTGATGC
Organism: Alistipes sp.; assembly: GCA_017631055.1. GTDB lineage: Bacteria > Bacteroidota > Bacteroidia > Bacteroidales > Rikenellaceae > Alistipes. The sequence goes on along the minus strand of JAGBTZ010000050.1, from coordinate 12,428 downwards.
GCATCAAGGCGTGAATCAACATATCGACAACGCCCGCACCACTCACCTCAACGCTCACCGTACCGACAACACTGCCATCGCTGCGCGAAGAGAAACTCATCGTGCGCATATTGAGTTTCAAATCGTGGCTGATAACCTCTGTTATGCGGTTGGCCAGTCCGGTCGAATCCTGCGCCACGATGGCCACCGATGCACGGAACGAGCCATCGGCATTGGCCCTCCAGCGAGCCTCCATAATACGGTAGGGATAGGTCTCACGCAGACGCTGGGCATTAGGGCAGTCGTTGCGGTGGATGGTTATACCCGAAGATATGGTCACAAAGCCAAAGATATCATCACCCTTAATCGGGTTACAACACTTGGCAAGTTTATACTCTATATTGTTGATTGACTCGTCAATAACCAGCGCATCACTCGACGAGGTCTCCCTCTGCTGCGACATACGGCGTTGGCGCTCGGCCTCGGCTTCGGCCACAGCCGAACGGCGCTCCTCATCGGCCTCGCCCGAGAGCCAGCGAGTGAGAATCTCCTTGATGGTTGCCATATCGTAACGCTCGGTAGCAACAGCCTCATAGAGTTGGGTACCGGTGCGCAACTTATAGTGCTTCACAAGATAGGCCACTGCCTCGTCTATCGGGCAGGCCATCTTCCAATTCTTGAGTTTGCGTTCAAGCTCCTCGCGACCAATCTTGGCATTCTTGGCCTGCTCCTCGCGCATAAAGGCTTTAATTTTATTCTTCGCCTTTGAGGTGACGACAAAGTTGAGCCAGTCGGCCTTCGGTGTCTGGTTTTTCTGCGTAAAAATCTCGGCAATATCGCCATTATGCAGCTCCTCACGAATGGGCACAGCGCGACCATTCACCTTACCGCCCGAGCAGGTAGAGCCGAGCGAGGTGTGGATATCGAATGCGAAGTCGAGCAATGTCGCTCCCTCTGGCAACTTGCGAATATCACCATTGGGCGTGAAGACAAAAATCTCGCCCGAGGCGGGCTTGGCATCGAAGCGCTGCGCCAACGACTGGGTCGTATCCTCCATAAGTTCGCGCAAGTGGGTCAGCCACTGCTCGCTGGTCTGCGCACCCTGATTTACGCCCTTATAGCGCCAATGGGCAGCAATGCCTCGCTCTGCAACATCGTTCATTCGCTCGGTGCGGATTTGAATCTCGACCCAGCGACTCTCGCCTGCCGACACGGTGGTATGCAACGATTCATAGCCATTCGACTTGGGGATGGTTATCCAATCGCGCATACGCTCGGTATTGGGTGTATAGATGTCGCTCACAATCGAGTAGACCATCCAGCACTGCGACTTCTCCAACTCCTTGGGACAGTCGATAATCAGACGGATGGCGAAGATGTCGTAGACACCCTCAAAGGGAACATGCTGCTTGCGCATCTTGTTCCATATCGAGAATATCGACTTGGTACGGCTCTTGAGGTGGTAGCGAATCTTTTGCGCCTCAGGCATCGTAGCATTGTGGGCATCTATGCGAGCTGCAATAGGCTCCACAAATCGAGCGATAAAGGTCTGACGCTCCGACTCGGTCGCCTCAAGCTTGGTCTTAATCTCATTGAAGGCCTCAGGCTCAAGATAGCTCAACGCAACATCCTCCAACTCGCTCTTGATATTGTACAGACCGAGCTTGTGAGCAATCTGAGCGTAGAGATTCATACTCTCCCAACTCTTCTTGCGCCACTTCTCCTTGGGGAATATCTTAAGCGAGCGCATAACCTCCAACCTATCGGCAAGTTTTATAAGAATCACGCGCGGATCCTCCGAGTAGGACACAATCATATCACGGAAATCCGAAGCCTGCTCCTTCGAGGTCTTGAGCTTGATTGACGAGATGTTGGCAAGACCGACCACAATGCCGACCACCTGCTCACCAAAGAGGGTACGAATCTGCTCGAGCAGCTCGACAAGGTTTTCACTCTTCGCCTTGTCTGCTATGCGTACCACATCGTGGATGATAGCCGCCACCGCCGAGTTACGACCCAAGCCAATCTCCTTGACCGCAATCATAGCCACCTGCACAGCGTGGTCGAGTAGCGGTGAGCCGTCATAACGCACCTCGCCCGCCAACTTCTCGGCAGCATACTCGATAGCCTTATCGGTCAAATCCTGGGTTGTCTGCGAGAAACTCTCCCGCACATATTCTCTAAATACTTCGTATCTCTCCAACATAATCGTCTCTTTTCTATTGCAAATATAATATTATTAATGTGATTTTCCCATATTTGGAAATAGTATATGATCATAGTCGGATAAGGTTTCTTTGTAATTACATTCTAAATTTTCACATTTTAAGAATGGTTGATTGCACCAATCTTTTCTAATATGCAATGCTGCTCCACATTTTTGACATATCTTATTGCCTTGTTTTTGTAAAAAATCAGTTAGATTTTCATAGTGGTTAACACTTGCAGGTTTTATACAACATTGTAATTGTTGCGGCTGTTGTTGATGTTTAAGCAGAGTTTCATTTAGAGGGAACGTACATAAAATAGTGCTATCAGTGCTTGGATGAGATAATTTCTTCATTATATTCTTGCAATCGAAGAAATTGTCAACTTTAATCCGTAAACATACGACTTTATTATCTTCGTAGTATTTGAGAACTTCGGGTTCTGGTTTGTGTGTAATAACTATCTCAATAACAAAAAGAAGATTGTCATTGTTATCGAATAGTGCAATGTCTGGTCGACAAACACCTAAATCATATTCGAGAACAACCTTTACTGCCTTTTCTAATAAATTAGTACGATGTTGCCCACCACATCTTTTGCATCGCCACACAAAAAACAAACATCCATGGGCCGAAATTTTTTCTTGTATATATTTAGCACATTTTTCTTTGAAAAACCTATGCAAGAAAGATTCTGAACAATGATTATCGGAATTTCCTTTGTGAGCAAAATGATTCCTTCTATGATATTTTTGTCCCTCTGGAATTTTGCTAATCTTTAAAGAAAGGTCTGTTCCACAATTTGGACAAGTATATTTATGCTCCTTTTGTGCATTGTCAATATACACCAAATTCCCGTCGTCATCGTATGCGTATGGTAATAATAGTTCCATTAAGCCATTATGTCTATTGTTTTGTGCAAAGTTATCATATGGTTTTGACATTTTGTGACAATTGTGTGTGAATTTAGAAAAATTAACCCTTGACTTGCGCCAAGGGTTATCTATCACTCATCCATTAATTTTACAATTGGAACGGTCTTTTCTATTCCTATTTTGGTTTGATATTTATATATACCAACTTGTCGCACACATTGTCCTACGGGAACTTCGATGGTTTGCTCATCGTAATAGTATTCTCCATTATCATTTGTAATAAGAACCACCAAACCATCATAAGACTCTTGTGCTAACGCATAGTTATTGTCTATTACCTGAATAACTTCAAATCTTCTGCTAATCAAACATTTTGCGGGTTGTTCAAAGAAAGTCATACCATTACTATTTGAACTACTTGATATTACCAATGCCACGATGAAGGTAAACACAATGCCCGAAATGAATCCGATGAGAAAAGTCAACCATTTTTTCATTTTATCCATAAGTTAAAAGTTTCTAAAACAAAGTTAGGAAGAAATGTTAAATTATCCAAATATGTTATCAAACTTTTGAATAATAAATAATCTGTAAGTAAGACTTTTTTAGTCCTAGTTTTGTTTTATTTCGGCATTTTATTTGTAGGTTATAAAAATATAACCTATATTTGCATAACCAATAAATGAAGATATGCCGACAATACTAACAATTTTTGGGTTGAGATTCTTTTTCTACACTCGTGAGCATGAGCCAATACATGTTCACGTTGAACACGCAGATGGCGTGGCAAAGTATAACCTGCTTGATGATTGTGTTTCGCTTGTTGAGAATAAGGGTTTGAAACCGGCAACTCTACGCCTTGCAGAGTCTATTTTGGAGGAGAATAGAGTTAATTTTATCAATGAGTGGCATAAAACTTTTAATATGTAAGAGTTATGAAAGTGACGAAATTGTGGTTTGCAGATGATAGGATACACATCTGCACGGATGAGGGGAAGAGCCTCTGGCAGTCGTTACTGTGGTATCCACGACTCAAAGCAGCAACAGATGATGAAAGAGGCGATTATCGAATGACTGTTGATGGTATTCGTTGGGATGCAATCGATGAAGATGTGTCGTTTGAAAGTTTTCTGTATGAAGAGCCGGAGCCTACGGGGTTGGCTCGTATCTTCAAAGAGCATCCGGAAATTAAACCGACAGCTATTGCTGCACGCCTGGGAATTTCACAACCTCTATTCTCTGATTACCTGACTGCGAAAAAGAAGCCTTCTGACGAGCGGCTTGAACTTATCAAGGCGGAGATAAGGAAGATTGGTTTAGAGTTGAGTCAAATATAAACCTTAACAAAGTCTGCCTAACAAAACGGGCTGCCATTTTGTTGTGGCAGCCCGTTTTGTATTCAATTTTGAATCGGTGTTGAATTTATCTGCGAGGTTACTTTATTGTCTGCTTTGTGGCTGTTTTTTATTCAAATCCGAGGAGCATAGGGAGCCTATGTAACGAGAATTTGAGTATAAAAAAGCCGTAAGAAGCATAAAAGAACGAAGCAAATAAGCTCAATACAGATTCTACTACTAACCGCACTTTGAGTAGCCGCACGACATACAGGTCAAGCAACCGTTCTGGTATGCCATATTCTCCTGGCCGCACTGCGGGCACTTACCCTTCGACTTGGTACCATCGAGGATGTACTGCTTCAGAGCACGCTCCACACCGGTCTTCCAGGTATTGATAGTCTCGCTATCGAGGTGTAGGCCATCGATGAGCGATACAACCTTCTCAATCGGCATACCGTGGCGCAACACTCCCGAAATCAGCTTCGCATAGTTCCAGAAGCTCTCATCGAACAAGCGCGAAATACCTCCGATGGTATTGGTATAGCCGTAGCGGTCGGTATATTGGAAATCGTAACGCTTCGAGCCGTCAGCCTCGCGCACCTTGATAATAAATCCCTTGGTAATCTTCTTGGGGATATACATTGCATCCTCCTCAACCTTACCGGTGAATATCTCATAGGGGCGACCATCCTGCAAGCCTACGAATGCAATCCAATCCTCGGTACCGTTCTTGAAACGAACGATATCTGCGGGCAGAGACTGCGGACGCTTATTCTCGCCGGTTGCAGGCTCACACTCCTTCTTCTTGGTCTTGCTCTTCGAGTCGAGAAGAACTCCTGTACGGCAACCGTCACGATATACGGTAACTCCCTTACAGCCACACTCCCAAGCGGTACGATATACCTCGGCAACCAACTGCTCCGAAACGCTGTTCGGGAGGTTAACGGTAACCGAAATCGAGTGATCCACCCACTTCTGGATAGCACCCTGCATCTTAACCTTGGCAACCCAGTCGATATCGTTTGCCGTAGCCAAGTGGTAGGGCGATGCTGCAACAAGCTGCTCGAGCTCCTCGTCCTTGATTGTAGCCAACTTCGAGGTGTCGTAGCCGTTAATCTCGGCCCACTCGATAAACTTGTGGTGGAATACATAGTACTCCTGGAACTTTTCGCCTGTCTCGTCTACAAAGTCGACATGATTATCCTGATCCGAAGGATTAACCTTGCGGCGACGCTTGTATACAGGGCGGAATACCGGCTCGATACCCGAGGTAGTCTGCGACATAAGCGAAGTGGTACCCGTAGGAGCAATGGTCAGCATTGCGATATTACGACGACCAACCTTTGCCATCTTCTCGTAGAGTTCGGGATCAGCCTCCTTGATACGCTCAATCATCGGGTTACCAACCTCACGAGCAGTCTCGTAGACCTCGAAGGCACCACGTTCCTCCGCCATATCGACCGAAGCACGATAAGCCTCCACAGCCAAAGTCTTGTGGACCTGAACGGTAAAGTCGATAGCCTCCTCCGAGCCGTAGCGCAGACCGAGTGCTGCCAACATATCGCCCTCAGCGGTGATACCCCAACCTGTACGGCGACCCTTGAGAGCCATCTCGCGAATCTTCTTCCAGAGGTTGCACTCCACGCGGCGAATCTCCTCATCCTCGGGATCGCTCTCAATTTTATTGATGATAAGCTCTACCTTCTCCAACTCGAGGTCGATAATATCATCCATCAGGTGCATTGCCTTGTGGACATGCTCCTTGAACTTATCGAAGTTGAACTTAGCCTCCTTGGTGAATGGATTCTCGACATAGCTAAACAGATTGATTGCCAACAGACGGCACGAGTCGTAGGGGCACAACGGAATCTCACCACAAGGGTTGGTCGATACGGTCGTAAAGCCCTTATCGGCGTAGCAGTCGGGCACACTCTCACGGATGATGGTATCCCAGAAGAGGACTCCGGGCTCTGCCGATTTCCAAGCGTTGTGGATAATCTTCTCCCACAACTTCTTGGCATCGATATCCTGCTCATAGGTAGGATTGTCGCTCTTGATGGGGAACTGCTGGTGATAGGTCTCACCGGCAATGGCTGCACGCATAAAATCATCATCAATCTTAATCGACACGTTAGCACCGGTAACCTTACCTGTATCGACCTTTGCATCGATAAACTTCTCGGCATCGGGATGCTTAATCGAGAGCGAAATCATCAGCGCACCACGGCGACCATCCTGAGCAACCTCACGAGTAGAGTTGGAGTAACGCTCCATAAAGGGAACGATACCGGTCGAGGTGAGTGCCGAGTTGAGCACCGGGCTACCCGAAGGACGGATGTGCGAAAGGTCGTGACCAACACCTCCACGGCGCTTCATCAGCTGCACCTGCTCCTCGTCGATGCGGAAGATACCGCCATAAGAGTCTGCCGGATTCTTGTGACCGATAACGAAGCAGTTCGAGAGCGATGCCACCTGCAGATTGTTACCGATACCGGTCATCGGGCCACCCTGCGGAATGATGTAGCGGAAGTGGTCAAGCAGGTCGAAAATCTCCTTTCGATTGAGGGGATTTTTATACTTATTCTCGATACGCTCGAGTTCGGCAGCGATACGCTCGTGCATCTGCACAGGCGAGAGCTCATAGATGTTTCCGAAGGAGTCTTTCAGGGCATACTTGCTAACCCACACGGTTGCAGCAAGTTCATCACCACCGAAATACTCTTTGGTCGCAGCCACAGCATCAGCATAGGCAACAGGCTTCGGAGTTGCAAGGTTCGTTTTAGTCATAATTATCAGCTTTTTATATTGTTTTATCTCTTGTTTTCGTTGCCGTTCTCTTCGGTTACGGGGGACAATAAGCCGGCGCAGCGAAGACTGCGGCGGTAGAAATTGTATCGTAAAAAGAGTGTTTATTGCCAAACCTTATCGCCTCGGGCGCCTTGTTCGACATTACAAAGATGGTGCTTTATTTTGGTCTATTACGGAGGGGCTATGCTGATTTTATTCACAGATTATTCACAATTTTTCGGAAACGCTTTTGTAGACACTTTTGAGCCATATTAGCTATCGGCATTTTTTTATTCCAAAAGACGAATTAGGTATATTCACTGTTTTGCGAAGTCAAAAAAAACATTATCTTTGTTGCATCATGACAGCACTATTCGAAAATATAATCTTCGGCCCGATACGCTCGCGCAGACTCGGTTTATCGCTGGGTGTCAATCTGTTACCGACTCACTCCAAGCTTTGCAACTTCGATTGCATCTATTGTGAGTGTGGCTGGAATGCCGACCACGCCACCTCTCGCCGCTTCAACTCGCGCGAGCAGGTGCGCACTCGTTTAGAAGAGGTTTTGAGTCAGATGGTTGCGGACTCCACACCGCCCGATGTCATCACCTTTGCCGGCAACGGAGAGCCTACGATGCACCCCGATTTTGAGGCGATAATTGACGACACCATCGCCCTGCGCGACAGGCTTTGCCCCTCGGCAAAGGTCTCGGTTTTGAGCAATGCCACCATGATTGGTCGCGAGAGTGTCCGCCGTGCTCTGAACAGGGTCGACAACAATATCCTCAAGCTCGACTCGGCCTTCGACAAGACGGTCCGACTCATCAACAACCCCTGTGGCAAATATAGCGTTGCGGAGGTGGTCGAAAATCTACGAAAGTTCGATGGCAAGTTCATCTTGCAGACAATGTTTCTGCGGGGCGAATACCTCGGAGAGAGGGTCGACAACACCACCGATGAGGAGGTCACTGCATGGTTAAACATTGTCGAGCAGTTACGCCCCCAACGGGTGATGGTCTACTCGCTCGACCGCGACACTCCATGCCCCACACTCGAGAAGGTCGAGCGTGAAGAGTTGCAGCAAATAGCAGCCCGAATCGAAGCGCTCGGCATAGAATGCTCGGTTGCTTAAATAGATGATTAAAAGGCTATTACCTTCCCAAAATACAATACTAAAATCAATTTAACATCACAGATTATGGTAGATATTTTTGAACGCCTTGAGCGCAATGCCGGTGGTCCGATTGGACAGTATATGAAGAGTGTACACGGCTACTTTGCATTCCCGAAACTCGAGGGCGAGATAGGCCCACACATGAAATTCCGTGGCAAGATGATGCTCAACTGGAGCCTTAACAACTACCTCGGCCTGGCCAACCACCCCGAAGTGCGTGAGGCCGATGCTAAGGGCGCAGCAGAGTTCGGTATGGCAGCTCCGATGGGAGCTCGTATGATGAGTGGACAGACCAAATATCACGAGCAACTCGAGCGCGAGCTTGCCGAATTTGTCGGCAAGGAGGATGCATTTCTGCTTAACTTCGGTTATCAGGGTATGATTTCGATTATCGACTGCCTGCTCACTCCGCGCGATGTGGTGGTCTACGATGCCGAGGCTCACGCCTGCATTATCGATGGTCTGCGCCTGCACAAAGGCAAGCGTTTCGTTTACGGACACAATAACGAGGAGTCATTGCGACTGCAACTTCGCCACGCTACCGAGCTGGCCAACGAGCAGAGGGGTGGCGTGCTGGTCATCACCGAGGGTGTCTTCGGAATGAAGGGCGACCTTGGATTCCTCGATGTCATCTCACGCCTGAAGAAGGAGTTCTCATTCCGCCTGCTGGTTGACGATGCCCACGGATTTGGCACCATGGGCCCGGGTGGTCGCGGTACAGCTGCACACTTTGGCGTTACGGAGGATGTCGATGTGCTCTTCAACACCTTTGCCAAGTCGATGGCGGGCATCGGAGCCTTTGTGAGTGGTCCTCGCTGGCTTATCAATCTGCTCCGCTATAATATGCGTTCGCAACTCTACGCCAAGTCGTTGCCTATGCCGATGGTTATCGGTGCCCTCAAGCGATTGGAGCTCATCCGCAACCACCCCGAATATCAGGAGAAGTTGTGGGAGATTACCCGCGCACTCCAAAAAGGATTCACCGAGAATGGATTTGAGATTGGTGTTACCCAGTCGCCCGTAACGCCCGTATATATGAAGGGTGGCAACGAGGAGGGTACCAATCTTATTGTCGACCTGCGCGAGAACTATGGAGTATTCTGCTCGATTGTAATCTATCCCGTGATTCCCAAGGGCGAGATTATTCTGCGCATAATCCCCACCGCAGCCCATACGCTGGAGGATGTGGAGTACACCATCAACGCCTTCAAGGCTGTGCGCGAGAAGTTCGAGTCGGGCTATTACAGTTCGATGCCCATCCCCGATAAGGCCGATCCCGAATTTAAGGTAAGATAGGGAGATATTTTATTCAGTTTTTAGAAGAAAAGGATGAGGGATGACTTTTGCAGTCATCCCTCATCCTTTGAGCCGAAACCTGGATTTACAACCATTGCTACGCAATAGTTGTTTCCGCTTTGCGCCTCGGCATAGTTTGCCAGCAACCTCTGCACTCGGCTTTTGACGCGGTTGAACCCTCCGGATTAAACCCGGTTTTCGAAAAAAAGGAGAAGGAGTAACAAAAGTCACTCCTTCTCCTTTGAGCCGAAACCGGGATTTGAACCCGGGACCCCTTCATTACGAGTGAAGTGCTCTACCGCTGAGCTATTTCGGCAAAATATGTGGGGCCTCAGCCCTTACGGGGTGCAAATATCGGAATTTTTTTCGTATTAAATCAAAAAAATCAAAGAGTAAATTGCCTAAATCTCGCTTTTTTGCCACTTTTTGGCTATATTCGCCTTGCAAAAATATTTATCATCAGCCGTAACACTCAAATTCGCTAAGCGTATGGAACAACGTAACAGATGTACTCTCAATCCGACATCAAACCAGACCTTCGAAATCGTCGGTCGTGGGGAGTTCGACTTCACTGCTATCTTGAAGCACTCCTACGAGTTACAGGAGCAGGATCACGACATCGAAGCCGCTTGCAACGAGCGTTTTCACGCCTTCCAGCGCATTGTCGAGGTGATTCCCGAGGATGAAGATATTATCCTCGAGTGGGAGCACACCAACACCCGTGCCGCTCTCGAAGTCATCTACGCATCGGCCATTGATCACTTCCTGATTAACGACTTCGAGATGGCTGCCGGCATGTTCGAGATGCTGCTCGACCTCGATCCCGAGGACCATACGGGTTGCATCACAACTCTTGCATTCTGCTATGTGGCGATGGAGGAGTACGAACTGTTCGAAGAGATTTCTAATGACATCTCGGACAAGGCTCCCGAGAAACATCTATTGCAGATGTGGTTGGAGTTCCGCCGCACAGGCCAAATCCCTGATGGGGAGTTTAGGTTACTGAGCTTCAAGCATCGCCTCTTCTTCGAGGAGTTCCGAGCTGCTGAGCATCCCGTGGATGATGAGTACCTCCAAGGCTTGGAGGCCGAGCCCCCGACTCGCCAGGCTCAAGCTCGCCAGTTGTGGCTCCAGACCGAAAACCTCTGGGCGCTGCACACCGACTTCATAACCGCCCTCCGCGAGAAGTAGGAGTCTGATAGGAAAGGTGTTTTATCAGTACGAAGACTATTTTTAAGATTATATAACAGAGCCAAGTGTAAATTCTTTGCTCTGTTTTTTTTGTTAACATTGATTCTATTTTGTATATTTGTTGTCGCAGAGAGGGGATATTTCTCTGCACAACATATTTAATAGAGGCGTTATGCTTAACTTGTAAGTCGAGAACCTAGGAAATTCACAGACTTTTGCACAGGGTTAGCATAGTAGCTTCACGCATACGGCGTGGGCTGCTATTTCCATATTCGTGCAAATAGGTTTTCCTAGGACCTTCGACTTTGAGTGTGGCATACAGCACCACGCTCTTTTTTTGTATAATTGCACCCGAGGTGCCGGACTGCAAATAAAACACAAATTATTATGAAGAGATCTATCTTTTATCTAATTGCCTGCGCAGTCTGCTTATGCACTGCTACCTCGTGTGCATCAATTTTCTGTGGATCAAAGGCTAAAGTTACATTTGACAGCAATGTCAAGGAGGGCGTATGTCTAACTATAGACGGCATTAAATACCATGATGTCGTGTTTCCATTTACAACTAAAGTAAAACGAGGATTCGATGACACAATTGTACGTGCCGAGGCCGAGAACTACAAGGCCGAAACCATCGTAATCAGCAAAGAGTTCAATCCGGTATCGATTATCAACCTGGGCGATGTACTCGGATGGGGCATTGATGCTGCCACCGGAGCAATAACCAAACCTGATAACAACTATTATCAGATTGAAATGAAAAAGGATCAAGATTAGTTAATCAGTACAAGATATCACATTTCAGCGCAGAGCATTATGCTTTGCGCTGTTTTTTTTTTTTACCGCATAACCCATCCTCCCCATAAGCAGTCGCAGACTGCGCCCCCAGTATCCCCATCCAACTCATCCAACCCATCCAATAAACTCGTCATTCCGAGGGGTTGTTTGTGATGACGGTGGGTAGAGCAATACCCTATCAATAACCCCGAGAGAATCTTCCGCTATGGATAGTTCGTTGCAGAGAGCAAGATTTTGAAAAAGGTAGATCTCCTCGTATTTGCTTGGATGCGACCCTCGCTCCCGGCCCTACGCAAGATGCAAATACTCGTGATGACGAGATTTATATCACGACCCAAATCGCTCCAATGTACCGTTTCGATTGGCTGCGCCTCGGCATAGTCTGCGAGCACCCTCTACTCTCGGCTTGCACAATCGTTGCCGAGAAAATCACGAATAAGCATGCTGTTTGCTCCCATTGTGTATCTCGTTCGCACTTTCGCACAAGACAAAAACTTGCTCCTCTTGATTTTTGTGTAGAGTGCCGTAGGTTTTGTGCAAAGCTAAGAAATGGCAGTAGGGATAGTACAAAGTGTACAGCCCTACCGCCATTTTTAGTCTTGTGCAAAAGATATGGTGCTATATGCAAAAAGAAAAGGAGCAAACCTATCGGCTTGCTCCTTAAAGAGGCGGCTACCTACTCTCCCACGGGAAAACCGCAGTACCATCGGCGTAAGTGAGCTTAACTTCTCTGTTCGGAATGGGAAGAGGTGGAACCTCACTGCTATAACCACCTAAAAGAACT
>JAGBTZ010000049.1 GCA_017631055.1 Alistipes sp. | reverse complement strand
TAGTGTCGGCAACCTTCATCTGTTGCGGAAGGTAGCCCACAGTGCAGTCGCCATTGCGTGTTATAGCACCCTCGGTCGGCTGCTGCTCGCCAATAATCAGGCGCAGGAGAGTAGTCTTGCCCGCTCCGTTCTTACCGACCAAGCCTATTCTATCCTTTGGATTGACCAGAAACGAAATGCCGTCAAAGAGGGTCCAACCTCCGTAGCTCACCGATACATTATCTACCGAAATCATCTCGCCTCCAACATTTTTACAATTTCCGCCTGTGGCTCCTCGGCTCCGAATACCGAGCTGCCGGCAACCAAGACCTCAGCACCCGCATCAAAGAGCAAGGCCGCATTCGATGCCGAAATACCGCCATCAACCTCGATAATAAGCGAGGGGTGCACCTCATCTGCCATAGCACGCAGCTCGCGCACCTTCTCAACAGAGTGGGGCATAAACGACTGGCCGCCAAAGCCCGGCTCGACACTCATAACAAGCACCATATCAATCTCGGGCAGCCACTCAGCCAACTCCGCCACAGGAGTTGCAGGGCGCACCGATACACCCACCTTCACGCCCGCCTTGCGAGCGAGGGCAATGCACTCCGCCATCCTCTCAGTAGCCTCGAGGTGGAAGGTAATCATATCGGCACCCGCCTCGGCAAAGCGCGTAATATAGCGTTCGGGCTCGACAATCATCAGATGCACATCCAGGAATTTAGGCGAAGCCTTACGAATAGCCTTCAGCACCGGAAATCCAAAGGATATATTCGGCACAAAAACGCCATCCATAACGTCAATATGTATCCACTCTGCGGCACTTGCATCGACCATGCGGGTATCTCGTTCGAGATGTCCAAAATCGGCCGAAAGCATCGATGGTGCAATAATTCTCATAGTCATAAAAATTTATTCCGTACAAAAATAGCCCAAAATATCCGAAAAAGAAAAATAAAGTTTAATTTTGTAGAGACAAAATTCGTACTTATGAGCACAATGGTTATAATCATACTTATTTGCGCTGCCATAGCAGCCGTCTCGATGGCACTCATTACCCTGATGATGAATCGCGAGCGAGCACGACTCATCACCGAGAAACTCGAGTTGGAGCAGCGTCTGACTGCCGAGAAGAACGAGCTCGTGCAGCGTGCCGCAGAGGAGCGTACCGCCCTCGAAAACCGCCACGTCACAGAACGCACCGCCCTCGAGGAGCAGTTACGCGAGAGAATGGTCGAGGTGGCAACTCTCCGCACACGCATCGAGCAGAGCGAGTCCGAGCGCGAGAAGATGGAGGAGCAGTTCAAGGCTCAATTCCGCAACCTCGCCAACGACATCCTCGGCGAACAGTCGCGCCACTTCCGCCAGACCAACAAAGATGAAATCGACAAGTTGCTCAAACCCTTCCGCGACAACATCACCGACTTCCGTGAGCGAGTGGAGCGCATCTACTCCTCAGAGAACGAGCAGCGAGGTGCTCTGCGCAACGAGTTGGAGAACCTGATGAAACTCAATGCCCGCATCACGGCCGAGACCGCCAACCTTACCCAGGCACTCAAAGGAAACTCGAAGGTGCAAGGCGACTGGGGTGAAATGATTCTCGACAGCATACTCGACAACTCGAACCTCATCCGTGGCATACACTATGACACCCAGCTAAACATCAAGGATGCCGAAGGTAACAACCTACGACCCGATGTTGTACTCTACCTACCCGAGGGTAAGCAGATAGTCATCGACTCAAAAGTATCGCTCACAGCCTACATCGACTACACCGCAGCCGAGGATGCGGACTCTCGCCAACGCCACCTGGCAGCCCACATCGCCTCGGTACGTCAGCACGTCAAGGAGCTGGGCAGCAAGGAGTATCAGCGATTGTTGCAATCGCCCGACTTCGTGATAATGTTCGTGCCCAACGAGCCGGCATTCCTCACAGCTCTACAGAGTGATAACGCCATCTGGAGCGATGCCTACGACCGCAAGGTCATCATATCGTCACCCACCAATCTCTTCGCTCTGCTTAAGTTGGTAGATGACCTCTGGAAGCGCAACGACCAGAGCAAAAACACAGCCGACATCGTAACCTATGGCACCAAACTCTATGAGCAGTTGGTAGCATTCGTTACGGCTCTCGAGAGCGTGGGTCAATCGCTCGAAAAGGCTCAATCGAGCTACGATGAGGCTTACAAACGACTCTGCACCGGCAACGACAACATCATACGCTCGGGCGAACGTCTGCGCAAGCTCGGCTTGCCAACCAAAAAACAACAGACCCGCCGCTCAATAGCCGCCGCAGGCGAAGAATCCGCAAACGAGAACGAGAACTAATAGGGGGTCGCACTTACTCACAGACCCCTCCGCCCTATGGGCACCTCCCCTAAGACAGGGGAGGAGTTTTGAGCAACCCATCTAACCCGGCCAACCCAGCCAATGGCTAATGGCTAACGGCTAATAGCCAAAAACAATCAGCCCGACCTCGAAAGGTCGGGCTGATGTTTGCTATAATCTATCAAGCTTACTCTGCGGGAGCAACCTCGGGAGCAACCTCCTCAGATGCCTCAGCGAAAGGCTTAACATCGATGAGCTCTACCTCGAACTGAAGAGCCTGGTTGGGGCCGATGTTGCGACCTGCACCACGAGAGCCGTATGCCAACTCCGAAGGAATCCAGAGGATAATCTTACCACCCTTACCCACGAGCTTCATACCCTCAGTCCAACCCGGGATAACGTGATTGAGGGGGAACTCAGCGGTCTCACCGCGGTCGTATGACGAATCGAATACAGTACCATCCTCGGTAGTACCCTTATAGTGAACAACAACAGTGTCGTTATCGCTGGTAGCCTTAACGCTCTCATCACCAGCCTTAACAACCTTGTAGAGCAGACCGCTCTCGGTCTTCTTCACACCCGACTTCTTCTCGACCTTAGCCAACCATGCAGCCGACTGCTCAGCAATCTGCTGGGGGCGAACAACCATAAAGTAGTTCTGGAGGAACTCGTTAACCTTATCCTCTGTAACCGCAGCATTGCCCTCGTGAGTCTCGAGCATACCCTTATTGAGCCAGTAAAGCTGGATGGGAAGACCGCTGTTCTTGACATTGGTACCGATATCAACACCGAATGCGTAAGACAACTCCTCACGCTCCTCCTCGCTTGCAAACATCTCGGGATCAGCAGCAACACGCACTACCTGAGTTGTGTCGCCCGAAGCCAAACGGATGCTATCCTCCTTAGCGTTACGCTCTGCGATAGCAGCAGTACGCTCCTCGCGAGTGTTCATAA
The DNA here is from genome assembly GCA_017631055.1 of Alistipes sp. Taxonomy (GTDB): domain Bacteria; phylum Bacteroidota; class Bacteroidia; order Bacteroidales; family Rikenellaceae; genus Alistipes. Next base: position 79,069 of record JAGBTZ010000049.1, on the reverse strand, counting down.
AGTACTCACGAAGAAGCTCAACTGCCTCCTCCTGAGTGAGGCTCGACTTCTCCATAGCAGCCTCGTTCAAACCCTTAGCGATAGCCTTGAAATCGAACGGAATATCGCTCATCTCGTACTTCATACCCGAACCGATGTTCGAACCCAAAGCATACGAAAGAGTGTCCATCTCCGAAGTGTTACCCTTCGTGATAAGGCCATTGCCACCGCAAGAAGCCAACAGAATTACAGCGCCCATAGCAGCTGCAATCGACATAATCATTTTTTTCATCTCTTTGAAATTTATTTAGTTAATCAAGTTTATTTATCTGTTTACGGGCGACAAATATACAAATAATCATCAATCTTGCAAAATCGATAAAAATTTATCGTCCTATTCAACCTATTTGCGTTTGCGATAAGGCACCACCTCCAGCACCTCTACTTCGTAGCAGAGAGTCGAGTTAGGCTCAATGCCGAGCTCCTCATTGCCACCGGCTCCATAAGCCAACAGCGAGGGTATCCAAGAGGTAAACTTACCTCCCTTGCCCACCATTTTCAAGTTCTCCTGCAGACCGACAACTGTCTTCGACAGAGCGATGCGGGTAGTATCGGCACGCTCGTATGAAGAGTAGATTTCTGTTCCATCCTGACGTAGAATGCGGTAACGCATAACCACCGTATCACGCTGATATGAAGGCAGATTTTGCTGATCGCCAAGCTCGGTAATCTTGTAGGTAATACCCGACTTTGTGCGGGCATAAGCTCGGTCGCTCTTAGCCAAATCGGCCAAGAACTGCTCCTCGTAGAGCTTAAATCGCTCGTACTTGGTGTAGTTCATCTGGCGCAGATAGTAGACCTTTGCCTCCTCGAATGACATCTTCTCGTGACCGGTAAAAGCATCCTTGATGGCAGTGCACACGACATCGACATTGAGTGTCGAGTCCATCTGCAAGAGGTTTTTACCCACATTAAGGCCAATAACATAGGCCAGCGAATCGGCCTCGGCACCGAGTTTCACACCGCCCTTATGGCACGATGAGAACATCACAACAAGCGATAATATCAAAAATAATCTCTTCATATCCTGCTATTTACGAGTTTTGAGTGCGATACCGCACATCTTGTACAACATTCGTGCACCGACCGATGCATCTATCTTATTTTCGAGTGTCGGCACCACCTCGACCATATCAAATCCCACAATACGGCGACCCGAACGTGCCACACAATCCATCAGGCAGACCGCCTCGTTGAACGAAAGTCCACCAACCACGGGAGTACCCGTATTGGGACAATACTCAACCGAAAGGGCATCGATATCCATACTTATATAGACTTGCTCGGGCAGTCGCTCGACAATCTCCTCGCAGAGCGACAGCCATGTACGGCCCTCAAACTTTGACATCGAGAGCGAGTAATCATCGTACATATCGACCCGGTCGGTCGAGCGCACCAGTGCCAACTCATCATCGCAGAAGTCACGAACTCCGACCTCAACGATTTTCGACACTTCGGGCATATCCTTCAACACATTGAACATTATCGAAGCGTGCGAGTGCTCGAAACCCTCGTAGCAATCGCGCAAATCGCAGTGGGCATCAAAATGCAACACACCCACCGAACCACAAGCCTCGCTCACAGCCTTGATTGCGCCATAGGAAGTCGAGTGGTCGCCACCAACCAAACCTACGATTTTACCCTTCGCCATCCAGCGTTGAGCCTGGGTATAGATATTGTCGTTAATACGGAAGCTACCCTCGTTGATGCGGCGTATCTTGCGAGCGATGCTCTCCACCTCGGGGTCACCACCCTCTTCGAGATGTTCGATAACCTTCTCGGCATCCGAACGCAGACGTTCCGAGAGCTCCTGAATATCATAATCTATCTCTGCCGTAGCGATACCTTTGCGCCACTGGTCGGGCGATACCGGATCGTAAAAATCGAGTTGGGTCGAGGCCTCGATAATCGCATCGGGAGCATAAGCCGACCCCGCACCGTATGACGAAGTAACATCCCACGGAGCCGAAATCAGCACCAACTCCGCCTGCTCGGGAGTAAAGGGCATTCCGAAGTAGTTGCCGTTATCGACACCCACGCCATTCGGGTTAAAATCCTGCAAATTCATACTGTTTACACTAATTATCTGACAAAGGTAATCATTTTTTACATATATTTGCGATGGATAACGCACTAAACAGAATGAAAATTGTAATTGATAGCGGAATACCATTCATTCAAGGGGTTTTCGAGTCCTTTGCGGAGGTGCTCTACATCAAGGGTCAAGAGTTCACTCGAGAGGATGTGTGCGATGCCGATGCAATAGTTATTCGCACCAGAACGCATTGCGACAGCGCTCTGCTCGAGGGGTCGAAGGTACGCCTTATAGTCACGGCAACAATCGGTACCGACCACATCGACCTCGACTATTGCCGAGAGCACGGCATCTCTGTCAAAAATGCCGCAGGATGCAATGCTCGTGGCGTTTTGCAGTGGGTGTCGGCAGTCTTGGCTCAGATTGCAGCCGACCGAGCCGTCACTCCTCAAGAACTTACACTCGGCATTGTCGGCGTGGGAAATGTCGGCTCGCTCGTTTGGGAGTATGCTCGGGAGTGGGGTTTCCGCACAATCTGTTGCGACCCTCCGCGCGAGGAGCGTGAACACCTCGGGTTTGCACCCATCGAGGAGATCTTTGCCAAAGCCGATATTGTCACCCTCCATACCCCACTCGCACCGGACACATTCCATCTTGTCGATGATGGGTTGTTAAGTTCGTGGAAGGAGAGTGACAAAATTCTGATAAACGCATCGCGAGGCGAGGTCGTGGCAACCGAGGCTCTGTTGCGCTCGGGGGTGGAGTGCGCCATAGATGTTTGGGAGGGAGAGCCCGATATCGACCATAGACTACTGAAAAAAGCGTTTGTGGCGACTCCTCACATCGCAGGCTACTCGCTCCAAGGCAAGGCCAATGCTACGGCTATGGCGGTGGCAGCTGTTGCCAACCACTTCGGGTTACCACTTCGGGAGTGGTATCCTGCGCAGATTAGCCCGTCCACTCCTCAACCGATTTCGTGGGAGGAGTTATGCCGAAGGATGCCGACTCATTACGATATCAATGCCGACAGCCAACTGCTCAAGGCACATCCCGAGCAGTTTGAGGCGTTGCGCAATGGTTATGATTACAGGGCCGAGTTTTTTTAAGAGGAGCAGGGTCACATCAAATCGGTTGCATCAAAATTGTCAATTATCAATTATCAATTGTCAATTATTTTATACCTTTGTGGCGTGTAAGTATTGAATAAGATGCATCTTTTACTGCGTATATTAAACTTTTTCTTCGGCACAGAACGAGCCCATAGCGCAATGGTGTTTATGTTGCGTGTGGTGGGTCATATCCCTGCAGGTCGTTGGTTTTTGCGTAAAATCTACGCTATAGAGCACCCTTCGCTCGAGCGAGAGGCTTTCGGTATGCACTTCAAAAACCCGATTGGCGTAGCTGCCGGCTTCGACCGCAATGGTGAGGTTTACCGAGAGTTGTCGGCTATGGGATTTGGCTTTGTCGAGGTGGGTACAATCACTCCTCGCCCTCAAAGCGGCAATCCTCGACCGAGAGTCTTCCGCATAGGTTCCGACAAGGCTATCATCAATCGTACAGGATTGGCCAACAAGGGTTTGGAGTATGCCATAGAGCATCTACGCACACCGCACGAAGGGGTGATTGTCGGTTGCAATATCGGAAAGAACACCATAACCCCCATCGAAGAGCAGGCTGCCGACTACCTGAAAGTCTTCCGCAACCTCTATCTGCATGCCGACTACTTTACCGTAAATGTGAGCTACAACACCACCTTCAAGGAGTATGTCCCGCAGACACGAGAGAGCATTACCGAGATTTTGCAACCCCTCTTTGAGTTCCGCAGAGGTCAGGACCAATATCGACCAATACTGCTGAAAATTTCGCCCGACCTATCGGATGAGGTTATTGATATGATGACCGACATCATGATAGAGACCCCGCTTGACGGCATCGTGGCAACCAATGCCACCACCTCGCGCGAGGGGCTGACCACATCCGATAAAACTCTGAACAACATAGGCCAAGGAGCCGTCAGTGGTGCTCCGCTGACCAAGCGAGCTATCGAGATTGTGGCCCGCATCCACGCTCGTTCGAAGGGCACCTACCCCATTATCGGAGTGGGAGGTTTGATGACACCCGAGGATGTAAAGGCGATGCTCGATGCCGGTGCCACACTCGTTCAACTCTATACGGGTCTTATCTACGAGGGTATGAGCCTTGTGCGCCACACATGCAAGATGTTGATTGCCGAAGCTACGAACACCGATAATTCGACTTCGGACACAAAGCAATAAATCAGACAGATTATGAAAGCTGAGATTATCACCATCGGCGATGAAATCCTGATAGGACAGATTGTCGATACCAACGCTGCATACATAGCCCAAAGGCTTAACGCAGTGGGCTTTGTCGTAAACGAGCGCTCATCGGTGGGTGACCGAGCCGAGCAGATTGTACGTTCCATTGAGCAGTCGCTCGAGCGCAGCGATGTGGTCATCACCACAGGCGGACTGGGTCCCACAAAAGACGACATAACCAAGACCACTCTTGCCAGGATGTTTGGCGGAGGTATGCGTTGTGACAAGCGTGTCGAGGAGCATGTCCGCACAATGCTCGCTGCCCGCAATATCGAATTCAACGAACTCAACCGTTCGCAAGCCCTCGTTCCCGAGAGTTGCGAGGTGCTCTTCAACGCCCACGGCACAGCCCCGGGTATGTGGTTCGAGCGCGAGGGCAAGGTTGTAATCTCGTTGCCCGGAGTCCCCTTCGAGATGCGCCACCTGATGGAGGATGAGGTTTTGCCACGCCTCAAATCGCGCTTCTCGCTGCGACAGATTGTTCACCGCACGATGATAACCGCCGGCATTGCCGAGTCGATGCTGGCCGCCCGCATTGCAGAGTGGGAGGATGCTCTCCCCGAATATCTCCACCTCGCCTACCTCCCCTCACCCAACATTGTCCGCCTAAGATTGTCGGCATACGAGGTTGATGGTGAGTCTGTTGAGCGCGAAATCGAGGAGCAGTTCCGAATGTTGGAGAAGTTGATTTCGGAGAACGTGGTCGGCTACGAGAATGCAACCATGCAGGAGCAGGTGCATCGCCTTCTGGTCGAGAGTGGTAAGACATTGGCCGTAGCCGAGAGTTGCACGGGAGGCTCCATTGCCGCAAAGTTTACCGCTATGGCCGGGGCTTCGGCTTATCTCCTCTGCGGAGTCGTGGCATACGCCAATGAGGCGAAGAGGGACATACTCGGGGTTGATGCATCGCTTATCGAGAAGTATGGCGCAGTGAGCGAGCAGGTTGCACGAGCAATGGCCGAGGGTGCAAGGCGCATTTCGGGTGCCGATTTCGCGGTTGCCACCACCGGAATTGCGGGCCCAACGGGAGGCTCTGCCGAAAAACCCGTAGGTACGGTGTGGTTTGCGGTGGCTTCCGAGAGGGGAACAGAGGCTATGATGCGTATTTCGGACACCGACCGAGGTCAGATTATCGACCGCGCAACTGCCTATGCTATAGAGTTTTTGCGCAATCATATCAAGGCTCAAAATTAAAGTTTTGAAAATTATTCACCGAGAGTGATTGCAGTTTGGAAAAAAGTTAGTATATTTGCGACCTCTATTTTAGAGGCAAATTAAAATTTTTAACAATGAAAGTCTGCGAAATTACAGGTAAAACCGCGATTGTGGGCAACAATGTTTCTCACTCGCACCACAAGACCAAGCGCAAGTTCAGCCCGAACTTGAAAAACAAGCGCTTCTGGTCGGAAGAAGAGGGTCGCTGGATTACTTTGAAAGTATCCACTACCGGTATGAAAACCATTAACAAAAAGGGTCTTGCAGTAGCCTTGCGTGAGGCAGCCGCTCCCAAAAAAGTTTACTAAATCTTTAAGGAAAAATGGCAAAGAAAGGTAACAGAGTTCAGGTCATCCTCGAGTGCACCGAGCAAAAAGAGAGTGGCGTAGCAGGTATGTCGCGTTACATCACTACCAAGAACAAGAAGAACACCCCCGATCGTTTGGAGCGTAAGAAGTACAATCCGTACTTGAAGAGGGTTACAGTACACCGTGAAATTAAATAGTATTTAGCGTTATGGCAAAGAAAGTAGTCGCAACACTTAAGACCGGTACAGGTAAGCAGTTTACCAAGTGTATCAAGATGGTTAAGTCGGAGAAGACAGGTGCCTACATCTTCAAGGAGGCTATCGTTCCCAACGACCAAGTTAGCGAGTTTATGAAATAATAAGTCGCTTGCATTAAGCCACAAGGCTTAATACAAAAGGCATCTTCCACAAGGGGATGCCTTTTGTGTTTGATGAGGGGGGGGGCGTTAGCCATTAGCCATTAGCCGCAGTCATTTGCCGTTAGACATCGGCTAAATCATCTCGACTCCACCGACATTGTCAACGATCCGCAAGTGGGACTCTCTTGGGTGTATTATAAGAAGTAAGCACAAACCATACACCTATAAATATAACACAGGCAAAGAGTATCGTATCCCAATGCAATTTATCGAGTCCCATAGCCACAGAGAGCAGTATTGCCAACACCGGTTGCAAATAACCATAGACACTCGTAATGGTCGGCGAAACCTTGCTCAACGCATAATTGAGCATCAAATTAGGTAGATAGGTCGGAAGAAAAATCACAAATAACGCAGCAAATAGTATACGCCCGTGCATAACCGAAAAATCGGTGTGCAACAAACTATCTGCACCGAATGGCAACACCACCAGAGCCGCAATGCAGTAGATCCAACGCATCACGGTCGTAATTCGATAGCGAGAGATTAACCCTTTGAACCACACCATATAGCAAGCCGAGGTGCATGCCGAAGCAAAAATCAGGATATTACCGATAATCTGCGAGTGTTCGTGACGTGTAGCACTCCCCGTCAACACCACCGCCACAGCCCCACTCATACCTAACAGCAAGCCTACTATCTTACGTTTGGTAAATCTATCAAAGCCGAGTGCTACAGATATCATCAACACCAGCAGAGGCGTTACCGTAGCGATAATCGAGCCATCGATGGGCGATGTACGCGAAAGTCCATACATCATCATCAACTTACGCACCACACCGACCAATAGCGCAGCCCCAAGAAAGAGCCGCTTATCGCGCGGAGCGACTCTCTCGGCACTCTCCCACAATAACGGCACAAGCGACATCAATGCAGTTACAATCAGTGCAGCGGTAACCATCGGCAACGCTTCGACATACCGCCCCAGAACGAGCGTATAGAATGGATAGTCCATAGCCCAAATTACATTACACAGAATCAAAGCCAGATGCGGCCGAATGTTTTTCATACCTGACAGAATTTATCCTTCGAAGTGTGCAAAAGTCATACAAAAAAAACTATACAACCACGACAGCCACCACTCTTGGAGAGGCTTCAGGCTCTTAACACGACTACACGAAGAGGATATCAAGCAAGATATTGTCAATTCTACCCTTTTGTGAAATTATTAACATCGAAAAAATTAGGAGTATCGCTAACGATTTTGTAACTTTGCGTGATTGAAGCTTTCTGGCAAGGTTATGGATACAGAAGGTGCAAACAGAGTTTAGAAATTCAAATCTAAAAGATATTCAGATATGGCAGAGAAAAAATTTATCACTTGTGATGGTAACTACGCTGCAGCACATATCGCGTATATGTTCTCGGAAGTTGCGGCTATTTACCCCATTACTCCATCTTCGACCATGGCAGAGTACGTTGACGAATGGGCTGCACAGGGTCGTAAAAACATCTTTGGCGAGACCGTTAAGGTGGTCGAAATGCAGTCGGAGGCTGGTGCGGCAGGTGCTGTGCATGGCTCGTTGCAGAGTGGTGCTCTCACCTCGACATTTACCGCTTCGCAGGGTCTGTTGCTGATGATACCCAACATGTACAAAATTTCGGGCGAATTGCTCCCTGGCGTATTCCACGTTTCGGCTCGTGCTTTGGCAGCGCAGTCGCTCTCGATTTTCGGCGACCACCAAGACGTTATGGCAACCCGCCAGACCGGTTTTGCAATGCTCGCAACTTCGTCAGTACAGGAGGTTATGGATTTGGCCGGAGTGGCTCACTTGGTGGCAATCAAGAGCCGTGTGCCGTTCCTCCACTTCTTTGACGGATTCCGCACATCGCACGAGATTCAGAAGGTAGAGCTTATTGACGAAGCTTCGCTCACCGCACTGCTCGATCGTGATGCTCTCAAGGAGTTCCGTGCTCGTGGTCTTAATCCTGAGCATCCTGTAACTCGTGGTACAGCTCAAAACCCCGATATCTACTTCCAGACTCGTGAGGCTGCAAATAAGTTCTACGATGTACTTCCTGATATGGTCGCAGAGACTATGGAGGAGATTTCGAAGATTACGGGTCGCACCTACAAGCCCTTCACATATTACGGAGCTGAGGATGCCGAGAATATCGTTATTGCGATGGGCTCGGTTACCGAGACCGTCAAGGAGTGTGTAGATTACCTCCGCTCGCAGGGAGAGAAGGTGGGTGTTATCACCGTTCATCTCTATCGTCCCTTCTCGGCAAAGTACCTCTTCAATGTACTGCCCGCAAGCGTGAAGCGTATTTGCGTACTCGACCGCACCAAGGAGCCCGGAGCAAATGGCGAGCCCTTGTATATGGATATCCGCGATGCATTCTACGGTGCAGAGTTGCAGCCGATGATTATCGGTGGCCGTTATGGCCTTTCATCGAAGGATACCACTCCGGCTCAGATGTTGGCAGTATTCGAGAACTTGAAGGCTGCACAGCCCAAGGACCACTTCACCGTAGGTATCAACGACGACGTTACAATGTTGTCGCTGCCCGTAGGCGAGGAGATTTCGATGGCAAAGGCAGGCACTTTCGAGGCTTTGTTCTTCGGACTTGGCGCAGATGGTACTGTCGGAGCGAACAAGAACTCGATTAAAATTATCGGTGGCTCGACTGACAAGTACTGCCAGGCTTACTTCTCGTATGACTCGAAGAAGTCGGGCGGTTACACCTCATCACACCTCCGCTTCGGTGACAACCCGATTACTTCGCCCTACTTGGTAACCACTCCCGACTTTGTGGCTTGCCACGTTCCTTCGTATGTCGACAAGTATGACGTGCTGAAGGGTCTGAAGAGGGGTGGCTCGTTCCTTCTTAACTCGGTACACGATGCAACGACTACTTGCGCAACACTGCCCGATGCGATGAAGGTTTACTTGGCAAAGAACAACATCAACTTCTATATTATCAACGCTACGAAGATTGCTTCGGAGCTCGGCCTTGGCTCGCGTACCAATACCATTATGCAGTCGGCATTCTTCAAGATTGCTAACGTCATTCCGTTCGACAAGGCTGTCGAGGAGATGAAGAAGGCTATCCTGAAGACCTACGGCAAGAAGGGCGAGGATATCGTCAATATGAACTACGCTGCCGTTGACGCAGGTGGTAACGCTGTCGAGAAGGTCGAAATTCCCGCAGAGTGGGCTTCTATCGATGTTAAGGCTGCGGCCGCAAATGTCGATATGAGCCGTCCCGAGTTCGTTCGTAACGTGGTAGACCCGATCAACGCACTGAAGGGTGATGACCTCCCCGTTTCGGCATTCAATGGTCGCGAGGATGGTACTTGGGATAACGGCACGGCTGCGTGGGAGAAGCGCGGTATCGCTGTGAATGTTCCCGAGTGGCAGGTTGCAAACTGTATCCAGTGTAACCAGTGTTCGTATGTTTGTCCTCACGCTGCCATCCGTCCTTTCCTCGCAACTGAGGAGGAGGCTGCAGCTTCGGGCTTGGAGTGGAAGCAGGGCTTGGGCGAGACCAAGGCTTACAAGTTCCGTATGCAGGTATCGCCGCTCGATTGTACGGGTTGCGGTAACTGTGTGGATATCTGCCCCTCGAAGGAGAAGTCGCTCATTATGCGCCCGCTCGAGTCGCAGATGGCTCAGGCTGAGAATTGGACACTCTGCACCGAGAAGATTGGCTACAAGGAGGTTATCGATAAGACTAAGTCTGTCAAGAATTTGCAGTTTGCACAGCCCTTGTTCGAGTTCTCGGGCGCATGTGCAGGTTGCGGTGAGACTCCCTATATCAAGGCTATCACTCAGCTCTTCGGCGACAAGATGATGGTTGCCAACGCTACTGGTTGTACCTCTATCTACTCGGGCTCGGCGCCCTCGACGCCCTACTGCACCAACTCTAAGGGTCAGGGACCGGCTTGGGCTAACTCGCTCTTCGAGGATAACGCAGAGTTCGGTTTGGGTATGCATGTCGGCATCGAGAAGTTGCGTGACCGAGTACAGGATATGATGGAGGATGCTATCGCTAACTGCGCGAAGTGCTCGGATGAGTTGAAGGGCGTAATGAAGGAGTGGATCGAGAATCGTGGCTCGTCGGCTAAGTCGGCAGAGGTGGTTTCGCGCCTTGTTCCGATGATGGAGGCTTGCGGTTGCGACACATGCAAGGCTATTCTCGAGCATAAGGATTGGCTTGTAAAGAAATCACAGTGGATTATCGGTGGTGACGGTTGGGGCTACGACATCGGTTTCGGTGGTGTAGACCACGTTTTGGCTTCGGGTATGGATGTAAACATCCTCGTAGTCGATACTGAGGTTTATTCGAACACCGGTGGCCAGTCATCTAAGGCTACTCCCGTTGGTGCTGTTGCGAAGTTCGCATCGAGCGGTAAGCGTATCCGCAAGAAGGATCTGGGTGCAATCGCTATGACCTACGGTTATGTTTACGTTGCACAGGTTTCAATCGGTGGCTCGCAGGCACAGTTGATGAATGTACTGAAGGAGGCTGAGGCTTATCCCGGCCCGTCACTCATCATCGCTTACGCTCCCTGTATCAACCACGGTATCAAGGGCGGTATGACCCGCACGCAGACCATCGGCAAGCAGGCTGTTGAGTGCGGTTATTGGCACTTGTGGCACTACAACCCGATGCTCGAGGAGCAGGGCAAGAATCCGTTTGTCTACGACTCGAAGGCTCCGGATTGGTCGAAGTTCCAGGACTTCCTGATGAAGGAGGTGCGTTACACTTCGCTCATGAAGGCGTTCCCTGCAGAGGCTCAGGAGTTGTTCCAGGCAGCCGAGGAGAATGCAAAGTGGCGCTACGAGGGCTACCAGCGTTTGGCAAAGTTGGAGTACTAAACAATAATTCGGAGTATCGGGGCGTTTAATTAGTAGACGCCCCGATATTTTAACTAAAAAAAATGAAGAGTATGAAGAGAGTATTATTTGCAGTTGTGGCGATGATGTTCGTAGCCTGCAATCAGGTCGAAAATCTCCCGATGGAGAATACCAAGTGGAATCTCACCGAGTTGCAAGGCGAGAGCAATGATGCATTCGCAGAGGCCGACACATTCTGGTTTGCACTCGATGGCGAGGGCATTGTGGGCGTAGGTGCTTGCAACAACTTCTTCGGTGGTTACCAACTCGAGGAGTGTGGCGCTTTCCGCACCGGAGGTATGGGTATGACCCGTATGGCTTGCCCCGATATGGAGTTGGAGGATGCGTTTGTGGGCATCTTCGAGGCTATTGATGGCTACCAGATTGAGGGCGATGTGCTGAGTTTGATGCAGGGCGAGTCTGTCGTTGCCAAATTCAAAGGCGAGGCCGACTTTACAATCGAGAAGTAATCTCCGCAATAGAGCTAACGGCTAATAGCCAAACAAACTGCTCCCCGAAATCGGGGAGCAGTTTGTTTTTCGGAGGCTAACGACCCAATATAAATATCGCCGGTCGCTTATTGATGTCGGGCATCGAGAGTTTGCGCCACTCGGCAATCGAGCGCGTTGTGATACTCTCGCCAGGAGCAGTAATGTCGACCGCAATGGTCATCAGCGTAGAGGGTGCACACACCTTGAGCAGTTGCTCATAGAGTTTCGCATTACGATAGGGAGCCTCGATAAAGAGTTGCGACTGATTCTCGGCAAGAGCACGACTCTCGTAGCGTTTGATAGCACGCGAACGCTCGGGCTCCTTGACCGGAAGGTAGCCATTGAAGGCAAAGGATTGACCATTGAGTCCCGATGCCATTACCGACATAATTATTGACGAGGGGCCAACCAACGGCACTACTCTAATACCCTTACGGTGGCACTGCGCCACAACCAACGCTCCCGGATCGGCTACTGCCGGCACTCCCGCCTCGGAGATGACTCCGGCCGAACGCCCCTCAAGCAACGGGCGCACCAACTCTTCTACCTCACGAGCAGAGGTAATATGCTCATTGAGTTCACGGAAGGTGAGCGTATCTATCGGGCGCGAAATTTTAGCCTTCGAGAGAAAACGCCTTGCCGAGCGCGTGTTCTCTACGATAAAGTAGTCCAGAGTGTCGATAATCTGCTGATTGAGTGCCGGCAGAACATCCGACACAGTGGTTTCGTCCGAAATGGGACAAGGTATAAGATAGAGTGTTCCGTACATTACTCCTTAACATAAATTCGTTTCACACGGGCCGACACCGATGTCAGCACCTCATAGGGAATAGTTCCAAGCAACGAAGCCATATCTTCGGCCGTATTACCCTCAACGGCCGAGAAGACCAAGACCTGATCGCCCTCAGCGACATTGGGCACATCCGTAACATCAATCATACAGCTATCCATACAGACTCTTCCCACAATCGGGCACTTCACTCCGCCCACAATCATCGACCAAACTCCGCAACCCAAGTGGCGATCAAGACCATCGGCATAGCCCACAGGGATTGTGGCCACCACGCTATCGCGCTCCAAGCGCTGGGCACGACCATAGCCTACGCCCTCGCCCGAAGGGTGGTGTTTGATTTGAACTATGCGGGTTTTCAGGGTCGAAGTCGGGGTCAACTTCTCGTTATGTTCATAGCCAAATCCATAGAGTCCCAATCCCAAGCGGCACATATCGAATTGAGCCTCGGGGAAGCGCTCGATGGCTGCCGAGTTGGCAGTATGGCGCACAACCGCATAAGGCAACGCCTCGGCAATACGGCTGCTAATCTCTTCGAAGCGTTCGATTTGCAAATGAGTAAAATCATCCTGCGAGGGGTCGTCCGCACAACTTAGGTGGGCAAAAATCGAAGCCACACGCACATCTGCGGCCGACTCGGCGAGTTTGGCAACGAGAGCCTCGACATCATCCGCTGTAAAGCCCAAGCGATGCATACCCGTATCGAGTTTCAGATGCACCGGGAAGTTGCGCTCGCCATATCGGCGCACAGCCGCCACAAAGGCCTCAAGCGAACGGAAACCGTAAATTTCGGGCTCCAAGCGATTGAGCACCATCTGGTCGAAGCTATCCTCATCGGCATTCAGCACCACAATAGGCATCGTCACACCCTTCTCGCGCAGCAGAACTCCCTCATCGGCAAACGCTACGGCAAGGTAGTCTACCCCCTCGTGTTGCAACATCTGCGCCACCTCGGCATCACCCGCACCATAACTCGAAGCCTTAACCATAGCGGTAAGGCGTGTTGCGGGAGCAAGGCGCGAACGGAAGTAGTTCAGGTTGGAAATCATCGCATCGAGATTGACTTCCAACACCGTAGTATGACTCTTACGCTCCAGTGCGTGACTAATCTTCTCGAAACGACTCGCTCGATTACCCTTCAGCAGCAACGCTGCATCGGCAAAGTCACGGCCGTTCATACGATTCAAGAATTCATCGGTCGAGGCATAGAAAGCGACCTCAACGCCCTCGAACTGCTCCTTGGCAGCCGAGACTCTCTCGCCAATAGCGATAATCCGCTCGACACCACTCTCGGCAGCTAAAGCCGCCACACGGCCATAGAGTTCTTCGTTCGATACTCCACTCTGCAAGATATCCGACAAAATCAGTACCTTAGCCCTACCTCCTGCCACATTGTGGAGGTAATCCAGAGCTATGGCAAGCGAATTGATATCGGAATTATAGGTATCATTCACGATTATCGAGCCATTGATACCCTCCTTAACCTCCAGGCGCATAGCCACCGGTTGCAGATGCGAAAAATCGGGGGCTGCGTAGCCCATAATCTTGAAAAAGGCCTCGACAATTTGGCTGTTGCGGCGTGAAGCCTCGTCAGCAAACTCTCCGACAGGCTCGGTCGCTGCATCGAACTTCACGACATCCAACGCCTTGACTGCGCTACCAACCTCCGGGTAAGCACTATGATATATTACGCTATGAGCACCCTTTGCCAAGCGTAACTTCTCCTCAATCTTCTGGGTTAGCGACTCAAAGCCCTCCTGATGGGCATCCCCCAACGAGGTAACCACAACCACCTCGGGGCGAATCATTCGCTCCAAGCGCTCCATCTCGCCCATCTGCGAAATACCGGCCTCGATAAGCACCAAATCCTCATCGCCCTCCGCCATCAGCAACGACAGAGCCACTCCTAACTGCGAATTATAACTGCGGGGCGAGCGGAAGAGTTTCACTCCCGCGGGCAGACATTGCGCAATCCACTCCTTGACAATGGTCTTGCCATTCGAGCCCGTAATGCCGACCACCGTACCCTTCAACTGCTCGCGATGCACCTCTGCCAGACGTTGCAGAGCCTCGATAGAGTTCTCGACCACGACACATCCGGCTCCAGCGCCACACTCACACTCCTTCTCACACATAAAGGCTCGCACACCGCGCTCGTACATCTGGGCAATATAGTTATGTGAGTCGTGATTTGCGCCACGCATAGCCACAAACATCACATCCTTGCCGAAAGCACAATTACGGCTATCGGTCTCGACCCCACAGACCTCGCAGTCCACACCACAGAGTCTGCCTGAGCATATTTTCGCTATTTCGGATAACCTATACTTCATACTTCAGGTTATTTGAATGTTATTACCGAGATTCCGGCACCACCCATATCGGGATGCTCATCACGCACCGATGCAATGTGAGGGATGGTACGCAGATAGGCTCTAATCTCCTCCTTGAGAGCACCTGTGCCCTTACCATGCAATACCGTAACCGTATCGACACCCACCATCAGCGCATCATCGACCAAATCCTGCACCTTATCCAGTGCCTCCACAACCCTCATACCTCGCACATCGACCGTGCGCGAGAAGTTGAGTCTGCGCTCCGAGATTTCGGTAGCAATCACTGTGCGAGGTGTCACGGGGCGTGTAGCCTCGCGATACTCAGCACTCGAGACCACCTTCAGTCGCTCCTTATCGACAGTTGTCAGAATATGACCAAAGGCTACCTGAGCCTTCTTGCTCTTGATCGACTGCACCACGCCAACCATATCCTGACCCTCGATTTTAACCTTTGAGCCCACCTCAACCTCCTTGGGTTTGGGCGGCTCAGGCACGGTTTGAGCCGGCTCCTTACCTGTCGCATTTTTGCGTTCGGCACGGCGAGCCCTGCGGCGCTCCAATCGCTCCATTTCGCGAGCGACCTTCTCATCACGCTCGGCATCCATTGCCGACTCATTCTCGACCGCCTCGCGGAACTCCTGCAACTCTTGACGAGCCAAGCGGGTCATATCTCGCTCGGCTTGCGACTCGCGGATAGTCTTAATCGTATTCTCAATTTGGCGATTAGCCTCCTTCACGAGTTCCTTAGCCTCCTGCTTCGCCTTGCCTATAATCTCGTTACGCTCGCTGCGGATGCGCTCCAACTGCTCCTTATAACGCTGCTCGAGTTCATCGACCTTCTTATCGGCAATGCGTATGCGGTCGCGCTTCTGCTCCCAATAACGCTTGTCGCGGGCAATCTCGCGCAACTGCTTCTCGATATTGATATGATCGGAGCCCACCTTCTCGCTTGCCGAGCGGATAATCTGCTCGGGGAGTCCTATCTTGCGGGCAATCTCGATTGCAAACGAACTACCAGGCTTACCCGTCTCGAGGCGGAACAGAGGGCGGATATTCTGCACATCGAACATCATCGCTCCATTCGAAATTCCATCGGTATTGGCAGCATAGTACTTGATATTGGAGTAGTGGGTGGTAATCACTCCATAACACTTGCGCTCGACCAATCGTTCCAATATCGCCTCGGCAATGGCTCCTCCAATCACCGGCTCAGTGCCCGAGCCGAACTCATCAATAAGCACCATCGTTCGCTCGGAGGCTCCCGAGAGCATCTCCTTCATATTGGTCAGGTGCGAAGAGTAGGTCGACAGGTCGTTGTCAATCGACTGCTCATCGCCTATATCTATATATATACGGTCGAAAATCGGCAGCTCCGAGTTCTCGGCCACCGGCACAAGGTATCCACATTGGAACATATACTGCACCAAACCCGCCGTCTTAAGGCATACCGACTTACCTCCGGCATTGGGACCCGAGATGACCATAATACGCTTATGGCTATCGAGTTCCATATCAAGAGGCACAATTTTGCGACCCTGCGCACGCAGTGTCTGCTCGAGCAGAGCGTGACGTGCTGTTCGCAAGACCAAGCGACCCTCCGTAGAGAGTATCGGCTTAACAGCCCCATTCTCGGCTGCCCAACGAGCCTTGGCTCGCAGCATATCTATCGTTGCGAGGTACTCCTCGGCCGAGGCTATAGCCACCACCTCGGGGCGCAACATATCGGTAAAGCGGCTCAAGATGCGCACAATCTCCCTGCGCTCCGAGTACTCCAACTCTTTGAGTTCGTTATTGAGTTCGACAACCTCCACAGGCTCGATATAGAAGGTCTTACCCGTAGCCGATTCGTCGTGTATAAATCCTTGAAGTTTACGCTTATTACCCGCTGCCACAGGTATCACTGCCCTACCCTCGCGAATAGATATCATCGCATCGGCATCGACTATGCCGGCACTCTTGGCGGCATTCAAGACCTGATGCAGACGCTTGGACACCTGGCCCTCGCGAGCACGGATTTCGCGGCGTATATCACTAAGTTCGGGCGAGGCGTTATCCCTCACCTGACCGAAGTTGTCGATAATGCGATCGGCCTCGGCAACGATATGCACAAACGAGGCAACACCCTCGCTCAAGGCTCTAACCGAAGGGTAGGCCGCAGCCTCGCGGCTCAAGATAAATGACGACACCTCCCCGGCCGAACGGAGTGCTCGAACAAGCGTAACAACCTCTGACGTATCGAGGAAAGTACCCTCAATCTCGATTTTGCGGACAATCTCGGCAATATCCGAGAACTCCTCACGCGGAAACTCCTGCTCCATCGAGAGTAGTCGGCTCACCTCATCGGTAAGCGAAAGACGGAGTTCGATTTCGCGCCTCGAGGTCGAAAAGCCCTCGCCCGAGAGCATCTCCTGCGCACGGCGCATCGAACAGAGTGCAATAATCTGTTCACGCACTCGGTCGAAACCTATGCTCGATTCCAATTTCGCAGGATTTGACATACTCTCCGTTGAGCTTAATATCTATTACAGTGTCAATTATTACTCAGCCTGAGCCTCGGCAGCCTTCTTGTGGGCACGCTCGTCAGCCTTCGCACCACGACCGAAGAGCGAGAAGTGAACATATCGCTTGGGGTATGCCTGCAAGTCGGCAAGCAGAGTCGAAAGGTTGGCACTCGCCATTGCGAGATTGTCGTATAGAGCCTCATCGCTCATCAACTTACCAACTGTACCCTCACCGCTATTGAGTTTATCGAGCGTAGAGTTGAGTTTCGAGAGAGTTTGCTGCAACGAATTGGCTACATCTGCTGCTGCGAACTGGTCTGCAACGGTTGCCACATTGGTAACCACCGAATCAATCTTCGCACTATTGCGGCCCAATGCATCGGCAAATGCCGAGAGGTTATCGACAATAGCAGCCAAATCGGCCTTCTTGCCCGTAAGCACATCATCCATCGAGCCGGTCATCGAGTCGAGGTTTTGCATCACGCCATTGAAGCTCTTGCGGTTATCATCCAGCAGAGCGTTCACATTGTCGAGTGTTGCAGTCAGCGACCCGAGAGCCTCGCCAATCTTCTTGGTCAAGCCCTCCAATTCGGCTCCGGCGATATCCATCAAGCCCTTGTCGTATGCGGCAGTGATATTATCACCACTCTTGAGGAACTCTGCGGATGTTCCATACTCGATGGCAATCGCCTTACCACCCATCAGACCATCACTAAAGAGTTTAGCCTTCGAATCAACCGGCAAATCGTAATCACGACTAACCTCCAAAGTCAATCTCACGCCTTCGGCCTTCGTGGGGTCGAGTTTAATTTCGGTCACCGAGCCCACCTTCACACCGAGAATCATCACAGGCGAAGCCTGTGCAATGCCCGACACCTCGGTATAGTCGACATAGTAGGTACGAGTACGGCTGAAGACATCCAGACCACTCAAAAAGCGCACACCTGCCCATGTCGCAAGCAACACTACAACTGCAAAAATTCCAATTTTAACCTCTTTTTTCATATCTTTTCATTTTGTATTATATCATTAAAACCATGAGCATTAACGCTTAACCACGCTACTACCCTCAACTTCAACCACAAAAGCACCACTAAACTCTGCACGCAACGACATTGCTGCTCGTTGTGCGCTCTCGCGGTCGGAGTAGTTGCCCACGCAATACTTGTATTTATAAGCACCATCTGCCGTATATTGGCTCACCTTGCCACGTTGCTTTCCAAATCGTGCATCCTCCAACGAGAGCGGAGTTGTGCTCGCCATAATTTGTACTACAAAACTCCTACCCTTTGGTTGAGCAGCGGGTTGTTTTACGGGCTGTGTTGCCGGTTGCTTTGCCGCCTCGGGGTTGGGCTGAACACTCTTCGCGGGCTCGGCTTTGGCGGGCTCACTCTTCGGCTGAACGCTCTTCGCGGGCTCAGACTTAGGTTGAGCGACAACCTTCTCCACACCCGCCACCGGCTTGGGTGCCGACTGGACCTTATCTTTCACATCCGCCACATCAACCTTCTTAACCTCTGTCACCGCCTCTGCGGGCTTCTTGATAGGCAGATTTGCCGTCTGCACACTCTTCGCCGTAGCGCTATCCTTTGCCACCTCGACAGCCTTCTGCGAGGGAGTCACAGCCACAGCGGAACTCTTGGACGGCTCATCGACAAGCAACGACTTACGCACAAAGTCCGAATACTCCTTAACTGCGTTATAGAGATTTTCGGCAATCTCGGTTTGGCCCTTCTCGGAGGTCATATACTTCAACTCCTCGGGATTGGACATAAAGCCTATCTCGGTCAGCACACTCGGCATATCGGTAGCATAGAGCACTTTCAAAGGCTGACGCTTGATACCACGAGCCACACGGCCCGACTTGGCGTAGTTTTTCTGGATAAGACGCGCCATCATCTCGCTATACTCACCATAGGTGAATTGAAGATTTTGGATATATGCCCTCACCACTGCCGCAGTCTTCTCGTTCGACATATCGATAAACTCCTCCTTGTTGTTGGCAAAGAGAACGCTCTCGTTCACGCGCTGCTCCAGGGGGCTCTCGCCCATAACCAGAGTCTCGACTCCTCGAGCGCTTGTCGAACGCGCTGCGTTGGCATGAATCGAGATAAAAATATCGCCTCCCGCCTTATTGGCTATCTCGGCACGAGCCTGCAAATCTTTATTCAAATCCGAAGAGAACTGCATATCGGTCGTGCGGGTGTAGACAACCTTCACATCGGGCATTCTATTCTCGATAAGTTCGCCCAACTTGAGCGCAACTTTCAAGTTCAGGCTCTTCTCGGTAACACCGCGATAACTTGCACCCGGATACTTCGGGCCACCATGCCCCGCATCAATTACCACAACCCTCACACCATGGGCAATATCCTCCGCCCCGACCACGTTTGTTGCGAGTGTAGTAAGTAGCAAACCGAGTAAAACGATTATTCTGCGCATATAAAGTTCGATTAAAGGGTGTTTATATCCAAAATTTTATCTATCTTTGTCGGATTAAAAATGCGTACACACGCACACACAACGCTATTTTTAGCGGTTTTGCCGACTTGTCGGCAAAGGTAATGAAAATTTTTGGATTTTTGAAACGATTGAAGGTAAAATACATCATTTCTGCCGCCATTTTGGCAATTGCAGTGCAGACGCTCTTCGGTGCAGCAGCCAACGAAGCGCGTAGCATCATTGCATTAGATGCCGTCATGGCCGCAGTCTCGGATACTCTGCGCCCGGCAACCGAAAGCTCAGAGAGTGTAAAGGTTGCGCCGACACCCACCCCCGACTTGCAGAACGCTCGTCAGCGTAGGCGCACAGGCGTTGCACCCGTAATTGAGCGTTCGGCAGTAAACCTTCCCGACTCGGCAACACTCGCTCAAAGAGATTCGTTGAGAGCGGTCGGAGGCGACACTATCAGCGTATTCGACAACGACACCACCCAGCGCAAGAAGGGCGGCTTCCTCGATGATATCATCAGCGGTAAGAACACCGACTCGCTGGTCTACGATGTCAAGAATAAGTTGGTCTACATCTACAACGAGGGAGATGTAACCTACCAGAATATGAACCTCAAGGCGGACTTTATGCGTGTCAATATGGACACCAAGGAGATTTACGCCTACGGCAAGCCCGACTCTGTGGATGGCAAGCCGACCACCACCCACCCGGTATTTACCGAAGGTGAGGCTTCGTACACGATGGATACCATCACCTACAACATCTCCTCGAAAAAGGCAAAAATCAAGGGAGTAGCGACCCAGGAGGGCGATGGATGGCTCGTGGGCGGAAGTATCAAGAAGATGGCCGACAACACCATCAACATTCAGCATGGTAAGTACACCACTTGCGACCAGACCGACCACCCCCACTTCTACCTGGCAATGACCAAGGCAAAGGTTATCCCCGGCAAGAAGATTATCACGGGTCCGGCGTATCTGGTTATGGAGGATGTGCCTATCTACTTCCTCGGTATCCCCGAAGGTTTCTTCCCGATAAATATGGGTCCGAAGTCGGGTCTGCTGATGCCCTCATTTGGCGAGGATTCGAAGGGATTCTTCATTCGTGACCTCGGCTACTACTTCAAGTTGGGCGACCATGCCGACTTGGCAATCCGAGGTGGTATCTACACCCTCGGCTCGTGGGAACTCTCGGCAGCATCGCGCTACATCAAGCGTTACAAGTATAACGGTAATCTCTCGGCCAACTTCGCGAGCGTGAAGTATGGCGAGAAGGGCGAGCCCGACTACATCAAGCAGAACAACTTCCGCATTCAGTGGACCCACACTCAAGACCCGAAGGCTAATCCGGGCTCGACATTCTCGGCATCGGTAAACTTCGAAACCAGCGGTTATAATCGCTATTCTGCAACATCGCTGAACGACATCCTTGCAACGCAGACCAACTCGACGATTTCGTACTCGAAGAATTGGGCAGGAACTCCGATGTCGCTCTCGATGAACCTCGCCGTGTCGCAGAACTCGCAGACCAAGGCTATCCAGGTTACACTCCCCACCATCGCTTTCAATGTGTCGAGAATCTACCCCTTCAAGCGCAAGGAGGCTGTGGGCAAGCAGCGTTGGTATGAGAAGATTTCGCTCAGCTACTCGGCGAAGATGACCAACACGGTATCGACCACCGAGAAGGATGTCTTCTCGATGCAGACACTCAAGAATATGAAGAACGGTATCGAGCACAGCATCCCCGTATCGGCATCGTTCAATCTGTTCAACTACATCAACGTCTCGCCCTCGTTCAACTACACCGAGCGTTGGTACTTCAAGAAGGTTGAGCAGAAGTGGAATCCCGAAACCAACAAGGTCGATATGCTCGACCCTGTGTATGGTTTCTATCGACTCTACAACTACAACGCTTCGCTCTCGGCCAACACGACAATCTACGGAATGTGGCAGATGAAGAGCAAGACGAGCAAGTTGCAGGCTGTACGCCACACCTTGGCTCCCCAGATTGGATTCTCGTATGCTCCCGACTTCAGTAAGCAGAAGTATGGATTTTACCAGACGGTACAGACCGACTCGTTGGGTCGCCACCGAGTCTACTCGCCCTACTCGGACAACGCTTATGGTGTGCCGGGTGCCGGTCAGCAGATGAACCTCAACTTCTCGCTCTCGCAGACACTCGAGATGAAGGTCCTCAGCAAGCGCGATACCTCGGGTGTGAAGAAGGTCAAGCTTATCGACATGTTGCAAATCAGCGGTTCATATAACTTCCTTGCCGACTCGATGAAACTATCGAACATCCCCATTTCGTTCCGCACAACCATCTTCGGCTCGAACTTCGGACTGAACCTCAACGCCACGCTCGACCCCTACGAGGTGACACCCGAGGGTAGACGTATCAACAAACTGATGATTCGCCGTGGTCGTCTGGGTCGTATTATAAATACGGGTTGGAGTTTCGGTTACACCTTCAAGTCGCGCCAAGACCGTTCGCAGCCGGCAATCAACGATATCAACTCGATACCGCCCGAGTATATCAATCCATTCAGCGACCCATACGGAACGCTTGACCCTGTATTGCGAAGGCAGTATATGTCGCAGGCATACTACGACTTCTCGATGCCGTGGAACCTCGGCTTTAACTACATGATTAGTTACTCGGCAAGTTACACCAACAACGGCACCACGGGCGTCAAGCACAATGTCACGCAGACCATCGGTTTCAATGCAAGTATAAACATAACGCCAAAGATGGGTGTCAGCATCACGGGAGGTTACGATATAATGAACAACAAGCTAACCACCTCCTCGATAAGCATAACGCGCGACCTGCACTGTTGGCAGATGTCGTTCATGTGGATTCCGTTCGGATTCCACAAGAGTTGGAGTTTCAACATCGGTGTAAAGGCAGCATCGCTTGCCGACCTGAAGTACGACAAGAGCCAAACAATGTACGACAATATGTACTAATGGCACGAAGCTGAGGGTTGGTATATATTTTGCGCAATATATTTACGGAAAATACAAAAATAAGATATTTATGAAAAACAAGAAAGTTGACAATCAAACAATTAACGACAACGAAGGATTTACTGATGGCGAGGGTTATCCCTCGTGCGAGGGGACTCCGTGTGACAATGTGACAGAGGGCGAGGAGTCCTCGACTGCCACTATGTCAGAGCCCGCTGAGCAGGCTGCAGAGGAGGCTCCGGCCAACGACTTCGAGCGAGAGGCTGCCGAGTGGCGCGACAAATATATCCGTCTGCAGGCGGAGTTCGACAACTTCCGCAAGCGCACCCTGCGCGAGAAGATGGATCTTGTCCAGAGCGGTGGCGCTGACGTACTCAAGTCGATGCTCTCGGTGTTGGATGATATTTATCGCGCGATGGATGCTTCTCAGAAGAGCGATGACATCACCTCGCTGCGTGAGGGCGAGAAGCTGGTGGCCCAAAAGTTCTGTGATGCACTGCGCCAAAAGGGTGTGACCGAAATCGAGGCTCAGGATAAGGAGTTCGATTCGGATTTGCACGAGGCTGTGGCTCGTTTCGCAGCCGGCGAAGATATGCGCGGAAAGGTTATTGACGTTGTTCAGCGCGGCTATATGCTTGGCGAGAAGGTCCTTCGTTATGCAAAGGTTGTAGTTGGCGAGTAACTCTATTGGTCAGAGAAATATGGCAGAAAAGAGAGATTATTACGAGGTGTTGGGAGTCGAAAAGAACGCCAATGCCGATGAGATAAAGAAGGCCTACCGTAAGGCGGCCATCAAATTCCACCCCGACAAAAACCCAGGCGACAAGGAGGCCGAAGAGAAGTTCAAGGAGGCAGCCGAGGCGTATGACGTATTGTCGAACCCCGACAAGCGTGCCCGTTACGACCAGTTCGGTCATGCCGGCATGAATGGCGGAGCTGCGGGTGGTGGCTTCGGTGGCTTTGGTGGCGGAGGATTCTCGATGGAGGATATCTTCTCGCAGTTTGGCGACATCTTCGGAGGTCACTTTGGAGGTGGTTTCGGTGGTTTCGGTGGTGGTCGCGGTGGCCAGAGAGTCAATCGCGGTAGCGATATCCGTGTAAAGGTACGCCTTACGCTTGCCGAGATTGCCAATGGCACAACCAAGAAACTCAAAATAAATAAGAATATCGCCTGCACGAAGTGTGGCGGCTCGGGAGCTGAGGGTGCGAATGGATTTTCGACCTGTGCAACCTGTGGCGGCTCGGGATATGTTACTCGCGTAGAGAACACCTTCTTCGGCAGAATGCAGACCCAGGGCGTCTGCCCCACATGCGGTGGCGAGGGCAAGGTTATCAACACTCCCTGCTCGGAGTGTCACGGCGAGGGCACGGTGCGAGGCAGCGAGGTTGTCGAGATTAAAATCCCGGCCGGAGTGGGCGAGGGCATGGCTCTCACCGTTGCGGGCAAAGGTAACTCAGCACGTCACGGAGGCGTTAATGGCGACCTGCTCGTTGTTATCGAGGAGGAGCGCGACCCACAATTGGTGCGTGATGGGGATGATTTGATTCACAACCTCAACATAACCGTCACCACGGCTCTGCTCGGTGGCGAGGTCGAGGTGCCGACCATCGAGGGTAAGGCAAAGATTAAAATTGCATCCGGAACGCATGCCGGCAAGGTATTGCGACTGAGAGGCAAGGGTCTGCCCTCGGTGAATGGATATGGTCGTGGCGATATTTTGGTGGTGGTCGACATCACTATCCCCGCAAGCCTCTCGAAGGAGGAGCGCAAGCTGGTCGAGAAGCTCTCGGAGCAGCCATCATTCAAGCAGGCTGCCAAGGTCGAAGACCAAAATATCTTCGAGCGAATGAAGAACTTTTTTAGATAAAACGTAATTATGGGATTGTTCACTCCTGCAAAGAAGCACCCCAACCGCTTCAACTACATCCCTCGCTACTACGACCCCGTAAAGGAGGCTCGTGAGCAGCGCAGGCGCGAGTTGCGCGGTGAGCGAGGAGCCGACATTGACGATGCGGTAGCCGAGGGCAATTATAAGCCCGGGGATTATCTGCGCCGCCGCAAGGCGATGCGCATCGAACGCAAAAGTGCCGAGGGTAACGAGCGTAGCGGTAAGCGAAGCCCGATAACGACTTTGGCATTGGTGGCGGTGTTTGTTTTGCTGTTGGCCTACTTGCTCGTTCCTCGAGTTGTGGCACTGATGAATGGCACACAAACTGCGCAGACGGCAACCGAGCAGAGCAATGGCAACACCTCAACCAAGACCGAGGAGGCAGAGTTTGACCCATACGCACCCATTGTTATCGTTCCGAACGACTACCAAGAGTAAGTTGACCAAAAACAGAGGAGAGAAACAAAGCTAATGGCTAATGGCCAATGGCTAATAGCCATATTGTCAAAGTAAAAAGAATGTCTGACAGAATTAAACTGCTACCAGAGATTGTAGCCAACCAGATTGCCGCAGGCGAGGTTGTCGAGGAGCCCTCATCGGTCGTAAAGGAGATGATGGAGAATGCCCTCGATGCAGGAGCGCAGTGCGTCAAGGTGAATTTCCGCAACGGAGGCTTGGAGTTGATTCAAATCATCGACAACGGCTGCGGAATGTCGCCTGTGGATGCCCGCATGGCATTCGACCGCCACGCCACGAGTAAAATCTCGACATTAGACGACATCTACCGACTGCACACTTTCGGTTTTCGAGGTGAGGCTTTAGCCTCGATTGCAGCCATATCGCAAGTCGAGTTGCGTACACGTCAGGCAGACGATCCAACAGGTACCGAGACAGTTATCGAGGGCGGCGTATTCCGCTCCCAGAAGCCGATAATGACCGATATTGGCTCACAATTCCTGGTACGCAACCTCTTTTACAATGTTCCTGCTCGCCGTAAGTTTACGCAGGAGCCTTCGAAACACGCTGCCCGTATCAAATCGGAGTTCCAGCGCGTAGCCCTCTGTAATCCCGAGGTCGAATTTGAACTCTACGCCAATGATGCACCCATATATCGACTCGGCCGCTCGTCGTTGGCAGGTCGTATCGTGGATGTTATCGGCAAGAGCATCAAGAATAATCTGCTCGAAATCGATGCCGACACCTCGATTGTCCGCCTGAGAGGATACATCGGTCGCCCATCTGTTGCCAAAAGGCGCAATAACGAGCAGTTCCTCTTCGTGAATGGGCGTTTCTTCAAGTCGCAATACCTGAACAAAGCGATATTGAAGGCTTACGAGAAACTTATTCCCGAGGGTACGTTCCCTTCGTTCTTTATATTTATAGATATAGACCCCGACCGAGTGGATGTCAACGTCTCGCCTCGCAAGACGGAGGTGAAGTTTGCCGACTCGGAGAATGTATGGCAGATTTTGAACGCAGCCGTGCGCGAAACTCTCGCCAAGACGGGTGCAGTTCCGATGCTCGATTTCGACAATGATTCGGGTATCGAGATTCCCGTTTGGCAGCAGGGAGTAATCTACTCCGAGCCCAAGGCTGCCAGCATCAGCGACTACAACCCCTTCCGCGAGGGTTACATCACCGAGGAGGCGGAGCCATCACACAAGGACTCGGCAGGTGGCTACTCGTCATCCGAATCGAGCTACATCCCCTCGGGGCTCTCATCGGCAGGGCGCAATAATCGTGAATTTGATATCGAGAGTGGCTTCAATCGAGAGTATCACCTCCCATCGCAGATGAACGACTCGACCGCCGAATTCGACTTCATACCCTCGACTGACATAGGCGCAGAGAGTATGGAGCAGAGCCTGCTCTCGCAGCCCGTTGCAGTATTCTCGAATGCGCATTGCGTGGGTGGAGGTATGGCTATAGCCCAATATGGTACAGGGTTGGTTGTGGTCGATCTGCGCCGTGCTCAGGAGCAACTCACATACGAGAACTATCTGCAACGACTCCAGAACAGCTCTTCAGTGAGCCAACAGTTGCTATTCCCGCAAACGCTGACCCTCTCGAACGATGATTACTCACTGCTCGAGGAGAACGAGGTAGAGTTCGCTTCGCTCGGTTTCGATATACGTTTTGCCGGCGATGGCAACATCGAGCTAAACGGCATTCCCGCTGATGCAGACTCTTCGGAGGCTGATGTGCTGATATACGAGCTATTGCGAATCTTCGACACACCGGCATCGGCCATCGAGCAGCATCGCCACAACTTGGCAGCAACGATGGCTCGCAACATTACACGCAGAGCTTCGACCTCGATGTCAAACGAAGAGGCTCAGGCTCTGCTCGAGCGTCTGACGCAGAGCAATAACCGCAGTTTCACACCCTCGGGCAAGGCCATTATGGCAGAGATTTCGCTTGAGGATTTACGCAATAAATTAGGATAAAAGAGATGAATCCATACTTCAGAACACCCCCCATTGTCAAAAACCTTATAATAGTCAATGTACTGATATACATTGCCACCACTCTTATACCCTCGGTCGAGGCAGTTGCAGCGCAGTATTGCCAACTCTATTGGTTCTCATCGCCATTATTCCACTCGTGGCAGTACATTACCTATATGTTCCTGCACGGAGGTTTCAGCCACCTATTCTTCAATATGTTCGCACTCTGGATGTTTGGCCGCACACTCGAGGATAGGTTGGGTCCGCAGCGATTTATGATCTACTATTTGGTCTGCGGCGTTGGTGCAGCATTGATTCAGATGGGTGTGGCGTGGCTGACAGGCGATACGGGCATTGTTCTTATAGGTGCATCCGGAGCCGTTATGGGTCTGCTGTTGGCATTCGGAGTGATGTACCCCAATGCCCAGATGTTTGTCTTCCCTTTACCCTTCCCCATTAAGGCTAAGTGGTTTGTTGTTGGATATGCCGCAATCGAGCTATTCTATGGAGCCACCGGCTACGACCTCGGTGTGGCACACTTTGCACACGTTGGAGGTATGTTGTGGGGCTGGTTACTCCTCTATTATTGGAAGCGTAGCGGCAAAATTTGGTATTAAACTCCCCACTTGTTATGGCAGAGTATTACAGCAGTCAAATAGGTGGCAGTCGCAACCGTAAATCACGCACCTCATCGCACCGTTCGTTATGGATGGTGATTCTCGATTGGGTTATGATGCTCGTCTCGGCAGTGGTTGCTGTGGCTATCCTCACCATATTTGTCGGCCGCTTTTTCGAGCCCGAGAAGTTGTGGTACTTCTCGCTGACGGGGTTGGTCGCTCCGATAGTCTACCTTGTGGCAATTGGATTGGCACTATACTGGATTATCCGTTGGAGGTGGCGTATGTTTATCTTCGTGTCGGCATTCATACTACTCGGATGGCCTTACATTTCGCTCTACTACAAAATCCAGATAGGCAAAGAGTACGGCACACCTCGCTACGAGCGCGGCAATATCAAGGTGCTGACCTACAACGTGCGAGGCTTCAAAGATGAGATGTGGACCACATCGACTGCCGACTCGGTAGTTTCGCTCATCAAGCACCAAAATCCCGATATTATCTGCTTCCAGGAGTTCCCGACACAAGGCGAGGAGCACGATAAACTCTTCGAGAGGTTAGCCAAGTACAATCGCACCCCAATCCAGGCGGTTTATGAGGATGGCGTTATCTGCTTTTCGAAGTATCGCATCATAAAGTCGGACTCGATAGCCGGCTTTTGCGGTACAGCCAAGGGACAATGGGCCGACCTGAAAGTCAACGATGACACCATACGACTCTACAACCTCCACCTGCAATCAACCTCGATAAATAGCGAGGAGCGCAGATATATCAGCGATGTAGAATTTCTGCAATCAGCCGACTCGGGGCGTGTATCTAAGTTTCGGAGCATAGCTGAACGTCTTTACGAGAATAGTTGTATGCGTTCGCATCAGGTCGATGCCCTGCGCCACGATATGGAGCATTGTCAACGCCCGGTAATTGTTTGTGGCGACTTCAACGATGTCCCGCTATCGTACTCCTATCGCACGGTGGCCAGTGGTCTGCAAGACACATTCAGCGAGCAAGGCAATGGCTATGCCCACACCTTCGCAGGCTTCTTCAATCTGCTGCGCATCGACTACATTCTGGTCTCGGAGCAGTTCCGAACACTATCGTATGAGGTCCTGCCTACCGATCTTTCGGACCACTACCCCGTAGAGGCACGGGTGATACTCAAAAAAGGGCTTTAAGCCCTTTTTTTGTTGGGGGGGGGTGGATGTGGATGAGTTGGATGGGGAGACTGGGGAGATTGTGGAAACTGGGGAGATTAGGGAGATTAGGGAAATTAGGGGAACACCTTAAATTCATTAAATTCATTAAACTCATTAATATCTCTATTTTGAGGATAAGTATAACGCAGAATTTCGCCATTTTCTTCAGCCCGAAAGAGAAGTTGTCAAAATGGATGAAATTCAAGGCTTGCGAAATCCGAAAAAGCGGAGCATACTCGAGGTATGTGAGCATTTTGAGGATGAGCATAACGCAGAATTTCGCCATTTTCACAACTTCTCCCAATAGGTATAAAGACCTATTTTCTATCCAATAAGTCTAATTTTACAAAATATATTATATATTTGTAAGTTGTAGAGAACAGGAAATTAAAACTCATAATATATGAAGGAACATTTACAATATCTTGACGCTCTGAATATCAACCTCGGAGCAGGCGAAATGTTTATTGTGAACATTATCTTAGCATTCGTGATGTTCGGTGTGGCTTTGGGCATCAAACTGCAGACTTTCAGAGATGTATTCCGCAATCCCAAATCGGTAATTTTGGGCATTGGACTTCAATGGGTGGCATTGCCGGCTGTAACCTTTCTGGTTGCGGTTGCACTCAATCCATTTATTACACCAATGGTGGCTATCGGAATGTTGCTGGTGGCATCGTGCCCAGGCGGTAATATCTCGAACTTCATCTCTTCGCTCTCGAAGGGTAATATCGAGTTATCGGTCTCGATGACAGCCATCTCGACTGCGTTTGCACCGATAGTTACGCCCTTCAACTTCTGGTTTTGGGGTACGCTCTACTGCCGTTACGCATCGGTGCACAACGATATTCCGACATTGAGCATTCCTTTCGGAGATATGCTCTACCAGATTCTAATTATTCTCGGTATTCCTATCGTGCTCGGACTTATCGTTTCGCGCTACTTCCCCAACCTTTCGAATAAACTCAAGCGACCCACATCTATACTCTCTATCCTGTTGTTTATAGGTATGGTTATCGTGTCGCTCACGCAGGTACTCACAGCATTAGAAGCTCGTTGGGCTGTGTATGCAGCCATCCTCTGCGCCTTGGTGGTGGTTATTATCCACAACGCCAGTGCTCTCGGTACCGGTTTTTATGGTGCTACACTTTTGAAAGTATCCAAAGAAGATCGCCGTTCGCTTACCATCGAAACCGGCATCCAAAATTCGGGTCTTGGATTGGCACTGCTCTTCAATGCAGCAATCTTCCCGCCCGAGGTATGGCATAATAATGGTGGTATGGTGATTATCACCGCTTTGTGGGGAATTTGGCATATTATTTCAGGTCTAACGGTGGCAACTCTCTTCCGCCGAGTAGGCACCAAGGCTTAAGTTATGGCAAAGCGAGAGAAGAAGATACAAGATTACGATTTTATGTACGATTTTCTGCGTTACTACGTGGATTTCGCACTTAAACTTTCGTATCGACATATTAAATATGTGGGCAAGGAGCGCATTCCTCAAGATGGGGCTATAATCTATGCTCCCAACCACACCAACGCATTGATGGATGCATTGGTAATTTTGGCTATGGACCACAAGGCTAAGGTCTTCGTGGCCAGAGCTGACATCTTCCGCAAGCCTATCCTTGCCAAGATATTTCGTTGGCTCAAAATTATGCCGATTATGCGTATGCGTGACGGTGCTGACGAGGTGCGCAAGAATAACGAGACTATCGAAAAGGCGGTCGACGTATTGCGCGACAAGGTACCGTTTTGCATCTTCCCCGAGGGTCAACATCAGACCAAATACTCGGCACAACCCTTGGCGAAGGGTATCTTCCGCATAGCGTTCCAGGCTCAGGAACTGATGCCCGATATGCCGCTCTACATCGTGCCGGTGGGTATGCGTTACGGAAACTTCTTCCGTTTTCGTTCGACCGTGCGTGTACAGGTTGGCGAGCCGATAAATGTTCAAAAATTCCTTGCTTCTCACTCCGAGATGACCGTTCCCGAGCAGATGAACGCTATCAAAGCGCTGCTTGACGAGCATTTGAAGGAGGCGATATTTTATATCCCGAATGATGAGCACTACGAAGGTACACACGAGGTGTGTGCTGCGGTGGTTAAGCGCCGTGTAAGGCATCTGCGTCGTAGCGATAAAAAGTGGCGCAAGGCAAGGCGTATGGAGCTCTTCTTCGAGGCCAACAACGCCACCGTGGAGCAGATTACCCGCCTGCGCGAGGAGAAGCCAGAGGTAGCCGAAAAGGTGCTCTCGTTGGGCAAGGAGGCGGCTGAAATGCGCCTGAAGAGCGATATCAGTTTGGCTTCGGTTGCGGTGCGCAACTTCACCCTGTCGCAAGTGATGAAGTATCTGTTGCTGATTATATCACTCCCCTATTCGATACCGGCAACCATCTTTGCACTGCCACTTACGGGTGTTTTGGCTAAGTTGTGCGGATTGTTCAAGGATGGCGCCTTCCACAACTCGGTGCGCTATCTGGTGAGCATTCTGTTGTGGCCACTGCTGATGATAATCTATGCAATTGTAGCCTACGCTTGCTTGCCGTGGCAGTGGGCACTGCCCATAACATTGGCACTGCTGCCTGCTCCGATTGTAGCACAGGAGGTCTATCGTCTTATCCGTCTGATAATATCAGATATGCGCCTACATCGCAACAAAGCATTGAGAGAGAAATATAAAGAGATTAGAAAAATCATGTTCAGTAACAATTAAAATGTTGTAGCCATGAAGATTAAGCACATCGTAACACTATTGTTTGCAACGCTGATGACATCAAGCATTTATGCCAATGGCATTGCAACAGAGTCGGATGCTACCGCAACCGAGAAGAAGTCAAAAAAGGAGCAAAGCGTGGCGACCGACTCCGATTCGAAGAAGCAGACCGTAAAGAAAGGTTGGAATTTCGCACCATTCCCCTCGATTGGTTTCAATAGCGACACAGGATTTCAGATTGGTGCTCTGTGTGAAATTTTCGACTATGGCGATGGCTCGACCTACCCGGGTTACAAGCATAAGTTCAATGTCGATTTGTCGTGGACCACAAAGGATCAGGTCAAGCTTCACTTCTTCTACGATTCGAAGTATCTGATACCGAAGGTACGCCTCACGGCAGCTGCAACCTACATCTTAGCACAGATGTACCCGTTTATGGGCTTCAATGGTGCGGCTTCGCCCTACTTCCAGGATTTGGCGAGCGGTAAAAAGCAGATGAACCGAGTGGCTATGTACAACGTGCGCCGAGATATGTTGCGCGTAATGGCCGACTTCCAGGGCAACATAACATCCAATAAGTTCCGTTGGGCTGCGGGTGTTTCGTATTGGTGGTACGATGTCCAGAATATCACCCTCAAGAAGAACGGCTCACCGGCATACGACTCGGTTGAGGCCAACAACTACCTCTTGAGCCAGGGTATCCACTCTGCATCGCTTTGGCAGTTGTATCAGAAGGCGGGTCTTATCCGTCCGAGTGAGGCACATGGTGGTCACCATATCGAGTTTAAGGCCGGATTGGTTTACGATAGTCGCGAACACGAGGCTGACCCCTCGCGCGGTATCTGGGCAGAGGTATACGCCTACGGCTCTCCCGACTTCT
The DNA here is from genome assembly GCA_017631055.1 of Alistipes sp. Classification (GTDB taxonomy): domain Bacteria; phylum Bacteroidota; class Bacteroidia; order Bacteroidales; family Rikenellaceae; genus Alistipes. The sequence goes on along the minus strand of JAGBTZ010000049.1, from coordinate 46,591 downwards.
TGAATGGTCGCAAGGGTGCAGATGCCTACCACTACCTCAAGTTGGCAGCCCACTTCCGTCACTATGTGCCCGTTTGGCAGGATAAGATTACCTTTGCCTATCACCTTGCATATCAGGGCAAGTTGGCCGGCAATTCGCCCTACTACACATTGCAAAACATCAATACGCTCTACTTGCGCCAGATTATTTCGGATGGCTTGGGCAGCATCAACACGGTGCGTGGTGTACCCTACAACAGCGTGATTGGCGATGGTTATGCATGGGCTAACTTCGAGATGCGATTCAAAATCGTCTCGTTCCGCTTCATTAAGCAGAACTTCTACTTGGCAACCAACCCCTTCTTCGATATGGGTGCGTGCGTACAGGCGTATCGCTTAGACGAGATGAAGCAAATTCGCCAGACGGGTACAACTCTCGATGGTCAGCCGCTGACACAGGCCGAGCAAAACCTCATCTATACGGGTGAGCCTCGCAAGCTGCACATGAGCGCAGGTTTGGGATTAAAGTTGGCGATGAACCGCAACTTTATCCTCTCGGCAGAGGTTGCTGTTCCGCTCAACACCAAGGTCTACTCCAACACAGACTTGAATGTTCCGGTCGATCAGCTCACGATGAAGAAGCGTTATAACCCGGGTGTAAATATCGGACTCAACTACATATTCTAACCATAGGGGTAAGAGTGATAGCAAAAATCCTGTCCAAAATGTTGGACAGGATTTTTTATTGGACAACTCCATCTTTCGCCCTTTGATAGGCATCTATCATCGAATGTTCGGTGCAGTTGATAATATGAGCACCGAGTTCGGAGGCGTACTCCTGCAAAATCTCGTGGCCTCGGAAGAGTTGAGCCGTTTCGGCAAGGTACTCCGCCACAGTATAGGGCTCGGCCGGCACCTTACGCATCACGGGCTTCGGCTCGGCCGGAGCGGTATCGTAATAGTGGCTATCGATACGACAGAATCGGTTATCGGCATCGACCACAAGCCCATCGAGCAAGGTGTGGTCAACGCCATAGAGTTCTATATGGCGATAGTCCAAATGGAGGGCAATATACTCGCCCACCTGCACCACCGTACCATAGTTGGCACTGCCAAGTCCGTGGCTAAAGAGCCAATGTCGCACCGAACGAAAGCCCTCATAGAGCGTGGTATGGAATGGTACAATGCGGATATTCTCGTTAGGCAGCGCAGTTCGATAGTCGAACTTTTCGGGATTATAGTACTGAACATAGAGAGTCATCGGCCACGTCACACGCTCCGCAAGCAGGCGGTATAGGGCATCAACTCTCGACTGCATAGCCGTATGGCGGAAGAACATCGGGTCGGACAAAACATAGAATGCAGGCTTCAACTCCGCAAAACGCTCATCCTCGGCAAAGAAGTTCACCGCCAGAAAGTCGTAGTCGTGCTTCTGCTCCAAGAGCGAGGGTAACTCCTTCGAAAGTGAGGGCCCATTACCGAGAATTGCGACCCTATCGTGAGTGGCTGCACCTCGGCCGGCACGACCCACATAGTCACGAAAATTCTCCTTCACAGCCATCACCGCAAAGTAGAGAGCCGTGTCAAAAGTGTGGCGCAAAGCCAAAATTATCTTCTCCGAAACCTTCATACATTGCAAAACTAATAAAATATCGCTACATTTGCAATATGCAGACGATAGCAAATGAAATATCGGTAATAATTCCGCTCTACAACAAGCGTGAAAGCATCGCCCGAGCCATCGCTTCAATCGAGGCTCAGAGTGTTACGCCCCGCGAGATTATTGTCATTGATGACGGCTCGACTGACGGCAGTGGCGAGATTGTCGAGGCGTTGGCCGCCTCCAATCCCGCAATCAGACTCCTGCACCAACCCAATAGCGGCGTGAGTGCTGCCCGCAATCGAGCAATCGAGATGGCCGAAGGCGAATATATTGCACTGCTCGATGGAGATGATAGGTGGAGAGAGGGTTACCTTGCCGAGATTTGCCATCTGATTGCCGACTACCCCGACTGCGGAGCCTATGCCACAGGATTTTATGTTATAGATGGTGAGCAGCAAGCTATTGGCGACACACCCCAAAGCAGAGGCATTGTCGACTTCTTTGCCGAGTCGCAACGCCATTACGTTCTCATCCCATCGGCAACGACTCTCAATCGTTCACTCGCAATCAGCTTAGGCGGTTTCCCTGAGGGTATGCGTATGGGTGAGGATCAATATCTGTGGACAAAGATTGCTCGCTCGGCCAAGGTCTGCATCTCGCCCACTCCGCTTGTCGATTACTCTCGTAGTGGCGAAAATCGCTCGGCTGCAATCTATCGCCCCGAGCAGAGCCACCACTCGTTGGAGGAGTTATACGACCCCACAGCCACCGACCTGAGCAACGAATATCTCGCCCGTGTAGCGTTGGGTAAAGCTCTTGTCCAGAGTGTCAAGGGTGGGACCAATGAGGCTCGCCGTGCGGTTAATTTCTTCGGCTACACACGCCTCCATCGCCGTGCATTGCGTAAGGTGCGACTACTGAACGCCCTACCCATCGGTTGGCGTGCTACGGCACTCAATATCTACAATCGTCTTGCGTGGCTCATTGCACGCAAAGGATTATAGCAGAGCAAGCTAATGGCTAATGGCTAATGGCAAACGGCTAACGGCTAATGGCTAATGGCTAATGGCCAACCTATATCCGATGTCCGATTTCGGTACGGGTCGAGGCATCGAGATTGATTGCGATAAAGAGCATAATGGTAAAGGCAATCAGCGAGGAGCCTCCGTAGCTGATAAATGGCAGAGGGATACCCATCACAGGCATCAATCCGATAGTCATACCGACATTCACAAGCGTATGGAATAGCAGAATGGATGCCACGCAATAGCAATAGACTCGAGTAAAGGGCTCGCCACTACGCTCTCCCATCTTCATCAGTCGCAAAATCAGCGCACACATCAATCCCAACACAACCAAGGCTCCCAGGAAGCCCCACTCCTCGCCCACGGTGCAGAAGATAAAGTCGGTATGCTTCTCGGGCACGAAGTTGTACTTAATCTGCGTACCCTGCATAAAGCCCTTACCGAAAAGACCTCCCGAGCCGATAGCAATCTTCGACTGGTGGACATTATACCCCTGACCTCGCAAATCCTCAATCGCACCCAGAAAGACCAGAATACGATTTTGCTGGTGGGGTTTGAGGATATTGTTGAATATATGTTCGGTCGTAGGCAGGAATATCATCGAAGCCAGATAGAGCGCCAGCAGCACGAAGATATTGCGCAGATTGGCTCTAAAGGCATAAACAGCAGCCACCGCCACCCCCACAAATGAGGAGATCATAAGCGAAACATAGTACTCCCACCCAACTCCGCACAGGCGCAACAACCAGTGCAACACCATCGAGCCGAGGAATACCGCAGCCAGCGCCACCACTCGGCTACGCCAGAGGCGATTCATCATAATCTCCGAGAGGGTAAATATCACAATAAGCGAGATAAGCATCGCCGTTGGTGTCACCAAAAACGACACGATAAAGAGCAGTGCCACGAGCAAAATCGGGATGCAGAGCCACTTATTGAGCCCCTCGCGATAGAACACAAAGAGGAATGAACCCAGCACGATACCCGAGCCGGTATCGTTCTGCAAGACAATAATCGACAACGGTAGCAACAACATCGCCCCAAGTCGGAAGAGGTTGCTCGGGCGGTTTATCGCAAACGAATAGCCACTCATCATCCTCGCCACAGCCAACGCAATGGCAATTTTGGCAAACTCCACAGGTTGCACCCTTATCGAGCCGAACTGAAACCACGCTTTAGCGCCATTTACCTCACGACCAAACAGCAACACCGCCACCAAGAGCAGAATACCGCCCAAGTATGCCGGGTAGGACAACATGTGGAAATAGCGACTATCGAGCATCATCACCACAAAGGCCACAACCCACGCAACTCCGAGCCACATCAACTGCTTGGTGTGGTTGTGCGCAAACGAGAAGAACTCCTCCTCACCGGCATTAAACGAGGCAGAGGTGATACAGAGCACACCCACTATTGTCAAGGCGATATAGAGGAATACCGTCTTGAAATCGACGCCATCAAAGATGTTTATGCGGTTGGTACGGCCATTATTTATCATAGCGTGGGTAGTAAACTTTATGACTCTTGACGTAGTCGACAACATTTTGACGCTTCACCTCGCCCGTCAGGTAGAGTTCCTCGAGCAGCGAAGCAATGGGCAGAGCCATCGAGGCTCCAAAACCTGCATTCTCGACATAGACCGAGATTGCTATGCGTGGATTATCCTTCGGTGCAAAGGAGAGGAATGTGGAGTGGTCCTTGCCGTGGGGATTTTGAGCCGTACCGGTCTTACCGCAGACATCCAGCCCCTCCAACCTTGCCCAAGTCGAGGTGCCGTCAACATGCACACTGCGCCACATACCCTGCACGATAGGCTCGAAGTGCTTGGAGTCGACCTTCGTGTAGTGGCGTTCATAAAATCTGCGGTCGAGCGAGTCCTGACCCTCGACACTGCGGACAATATGTGGCAGATAGTAGTAGCCCCTATTGGCAATAATCGCCGCCAGGTTTGCCATCTGCAACGGAGTACATCCCAACTCGCCCTGACCAATAGAGAGCGAGAGCACGGTGAGGGCATTCCACGAGCCACGATAGCGTTTATTGTAAAACTCCTTATCGGGAACATAGCCCGAACCCTCGCCCATAAAGTCGGTTGCAAGGTCACGACCAAAGCCGAAGCTCTCGACATACTCCTTCCATACATCGTAGCCATTCTTCACACCTCCATACTTCGGATTTTCGAGGATATTGCGGAAGACATAGCAAAAGTAGGCGTTACACGAAGTCGCCACGGCATACGACAAATCTGCCGGTGAGCGGTGCTCGTGGCACTTCATCGAGACACGCCCTGCCCTATAACCCAAGTGGCAGGGGTAGGTCTGGCTCGGGCGCAGCACACCCTCCTGCATACCGATAAGTCCCTGCACCAACTTGAAGGTCGAGCCCGGAGGATACTTCGCCTTCACGGCTCGGTTATAGAGCGGACGGCGCTTATTGCGCAGCATATCCATATAGTTATTGCCGCGCTCACGACCCACCAACTTATCGGGGTCGTAGGTCGGTGACGAGACCATCATCAAAATCTCGCCTGTCGAGGGCTCGATTGCCACCGCAGCGCCCACCTTGCCCTCCATCAGCTCCTCGGCAAAGAGTTGCAGCTTGGCATCTATGGTGCAGACAATCGACTTACCATGCTCGGGAATAGTATCGAAGGCTCCATCCATATACGAGCCCTTGACTGCTCCATAGGCATCTATCTCCTCGACACGCAGACCCTTCTTACCCTTCAAGACCTCCTCGTATGCCGCCTCAACACCCGTAAGGCCGATGTAGTCGCCCACCTCATAGTTGTCGTATCGGCGAAGCATCTGTTCGCTCACCTCGCCCACATAGCCCAGCAGATTACCTCCCACCTTGCGTGGATATTGGCGCACGGTGCGATAGACCGTATAAAATCCGGGAATCTTATACTCATCGAGCAGAAGTTTGGTCTCCTTGGGCACATAACTCACAATTCGACGAGCCGCACGCGGAGCATATCGAGCCGAAGAGAGTTCTCTCTCGAGTTTGGTGCGTGGAATGTTCAGCATTTGGCACAAGCGCACAGTGTCAAATCCCGTCTTGGGCAGTTCGCGATAGACAACCATCAAATCGTAGCACTCGCGGCTCTGAGCCAGAAACTCGCCATTGCGGTCGTATATCTCGCCACGGGCAGGATAGAGCGTAACGTGGCGCAGCACGTTATTGCGAGCCATATCCTTATATTTCGAATCGAAGAGTTGAATCCACGCCAAGCGCAACAGTATCGCTCCAAAGATGAACAACACTACAAATTGCAGATGGCGCAACCGAACAAGACCCTCACCACGACTACTCATCGCGAAGCGTGTTTAGGTGTGAAGAGCGACATAATCAACCAGACGAAGAGTATCGATGCCAACGTGCTGACTACCAATCGCAGGAATTGATACCAGAAATAAGAGGTTGTAAAGGCCTCGAAGCCAAAGAAGGCCACACAATGCAACACCATCATAATTATCAGATACTGCACAAATTGGTGTTGACCCATACGCGACATAGAGGGAATACCTCCATCACGCACCACCTCAGCACCGAGTGTTAGATTGAGCACGGGACGGCGCTGATAGGCCGTAGCCAGCATAGCGATAGTATTCAGACCCGCGGTGCCCATACCCCAATCCATCACAACACCCATAACCAAGCCCGACAGCAGAACAACTATCGATGAGGCATTCAGAGGCAGCATCAGCACAAATGCCGGATAGACCATAGGAGCAAAGCACGACCACAGCGAGAGGTTGTTGAAGAAGAATATCTGCAACAAAGACGTCACTGCAAAGAGTAGTATGTAATAACCTGCGCGATGCATCCCTATCTCAATTTAATAACCACGGCTTTGGGCACCATGCTCAAGCCCCATAACCTCCTCACGGTCGATATACTTCACCAAAATAACATTATGCAGATTTGAAAAATCGGCAGCCAAACGCACCTTGGCATTGTAGTAGGTCTTCGACTCGTCCAACTCGAAACTCTCGACCCGACCAATCAACTTATCCGAAGGGAAGTAGTGCGACACTCCGGTAGTCACGACCTCGGCACCCACCTCGATTTGAGCATACTTCGACAACTCGCGCATAGTAACCTCATAGGGCGAGCCTCCGTTCCACTCGATAGAGCCCGAATAGCCGTCACCCTTGATTTTACAACCGGTACGGAACGAAGTATTCAAAATCGAAATCGCCACCGAGTAGCGCTCCGAACAGTCGAGGATATAGCCCACAGCCTCGCCCGAGGGCGACAATACAGCCATACCACTCATCACGCCATCGCGCAAACCTTTATTGATAGTTATGAAGTTGCGAGCACGGTTGATACTACTCGACACCACCCTCGCCTGCATAAATTCATATTGCAACTCGGCGATGTCAATCGTTGCGGTCGTATCGACCAGACCCCCGTAGTAGCTCAATCGCTGCTCCAGTTCGGCAACCCTTGCCGTCAGGGCTCGATTTTCGCTTGCGAGCGAGAAGTAGCCACCGATGTCGGTTATCGTACCCGCCAAGCCTCCGGTCAGGGCATTCGCACGAGCAAGGATTGTAGCTTGAGTATAGTATGTCGAGCGTGAGTAGATTCCGATGGCAATAATCTCGAAAACTACAAACAACAGCGTCACATAACTACGCCGTATAAACTCCAACAGACGATACATACTCCGAATTGAGAATCAACAGCCATCAAATACCCGCCATCGATTATCAATTATCAATTATCAATTGTCAATTAGATTATCCCTTCATCAAGAACGAGAAACGGTCGATATTCTTCAGAGCGATACCCGTACCGCGAGCGATTGCACGCAACGGATCCTCGGCAATGTGGAACGGCAGACCGGTCTTCTCCGAAAGACGCTTATCCAGACCCTTAATCAAGGCACCACCTCCGGCCAAGTAGACACCATTCTTCACGATGTCGGCATAGAGCTCGGGCGGCATCTTCTCGAGTACAGACATCAACGCTGCATCGAGCTTGACCAACGACTTCTCCAACGCATAAGCAATCTCGTTTGACGAGAGCGACACAGTCTGCGGCAGAGCCGTCAACATATTGGGACCGGTCACGATGTAATCCTCGGGCTCATTCTCGAGCTGAGGAACGGCTGCACCAATCGAGCACTTGATAGCCTCAGCAGTACGCTCTCCGATGCGGATATTGTGCTGCTGACGAACATAGTTCTGAATATCGGAGGTGAAGACATCACCTGCCACGTTAATCGACTCCGAGCATACGATACCACCCAACGAGATGCAGGCAATCTCCGAAGTACCACCACCGATGTCGATAATCATATTACCCTCGGGTGCCTCAACATCCAAACCCGCACCCAAAGCTGCAGCCATAGGCTCGAAAATCATATAGACCTCACGAGCTCCGGCACGGTCGGCCGAGTCACGCACGGCTCTAATCTCGACATTGGTCGAGCCCGAAGGGATACAGATAACCATACGCAACGAGGGCGAGAAGAGGCTACCTGACATACGCACCTTCTTAATCATACCTCGCAACATCAACTCTGTAGCGTTGAAGTCGGCAATCACACCATCCTTCAGCGGGCGGATGGTCTTAATTCGAGGGTTGGTCTTCTCGTGCATCTGGCGAGCCTGATGACCGATTGCCACCAACTTCTCGGAGTGTGCATCGATGGCCACAATCGAAGGCTCATCGACAACCACCTTATCGTTGTGAATAATCAGGGTATTGGCAGTACCAAGGTCGATACCCAACTCCTGTGTCAATGAAAAAAGTCCCATATTTTTATCTCAATTTTAATTATTATCCAAATCGCTATTCCTCAACCGATTACGCTCCAGCTACCTCACTTCGAAGCCGTAACCACGCAATCTTTGGCAAAGGTATGAAAAAGATAAATATCTTTTACGTTTTTTTTACGATTTTTTCGTTACTTTTGCACTCGTAAAATTCGTCTTTGCCGAGAACGCATACCCAAGGGCGAAAATAACGGAACGGATAGGTTAGAAATTGTATAAATTTTAATTCAAATAAATAGATTTCTTAATTATGGAATTGATGAAACTCGACATTCGCAAGGCGGGTGTTACCCCGACTGCCGAGCTCTATGCACAGGCAGCGGCAGCAAACAAGATGCTCCACACTGGCGAGGGTGCCGGTAACGATTTTTTGGGTTGGGTAAACCTTCCCTCTTCGATTAGTGCAGAGGAGATTGCAGCTATCAAGGCTCAGGCAGAGAAGCTCCGTTCGAAGGCTGAGGTGGTAATCTGCATCGGCATCGGTGGCTCTTACCTCGGTGCAAAGGCTGTTCTCGATGCGCTGAGCAACTCGTTCGAATATCTCCGCAAGAAGCACGAGAATCCGACCGTAATCTTCGCCGGCCAGAATATCTCGGAGGATTATACATACGAAATGCTCGAGGCTCTGAAGGAGTACTCGATTGCAACCATCGTAATCTCGAAGTCGGGAACTACCACCGAGCCCGCTATCGCTTTCCGCATCATCAAGGAGGAGATCGAGAGCCGTTACGGCAAGGAGGAGGCAAAGGAGCGCATCGTAGCCATCACCGACAAGGCTCGTGGCGCACTGAAGACCTTGGCCGACAATGAGGGTTATCCTTCGTATGTCATTCCCGACAATGTAGGTGGTCGTTTCTCGGTACTCACCCCCGTAGGTCTTTTGCCGTTGGCAGTGGGCGGTGTCGACATCGAGGCATTGGTTGCAGGTGCTGTCGAGATGGAGAAAGCTACCGCAGCAGAGGTTGCTATCGAGGAGAACCTCGCAGCCGAGTATGCAATCGTTCGCAATGTACTTTACGGCCAGGGTCGCAAGATTGAAATCCTCGGCTCGTATGAGCCTAAGTTGCAGTATATCAACGAGTGGTGGAAGCAGCTCTATGGCGAGAGCGAGGGCAAAGACGGCAAGGGAATCTTCCCCGCAAGCGTAACCCTCACCGCTGACCTTCACTCGATGGGTCAGTACATCCAGGAGGGCGAGCGCACCCTCTTCGAGACCATCATCTCGGTTGAAAATCCCGCACACAAGGTGGTTATCGAGGCCGACAAGGATAACCTTGACGGTTTGAACTTCCTCGCCGGCAAGCGTATCTCGGAGGTTAATCGCATGGCCGAGCTCGGAGTTCAGTTGGCACACGTTGACGGTGATGTACCCAATATCCGCATCGCACTGCCCGCAATCGAGGCTCGCACCATCGGTGCTCTGCTCTACTTCTTCGAGAAGGCTTGCGGTATCAGCGGTTATATGCTTGGCGTGAACCCCTTCAACCAGCCGGGAGTGGAGGCTTACAAGAAGAATATGTTTGCCCTTTTGGACAAACCCGGATACGAGGAGGAGTCGAAGGCTATCAAGGCAAGATTGTAAGAGCCTGAGTGAATTTTAATGCAAAACGTGCCCGAGTCGAACGACTTGGGCACGTTTTTTTCATGTATGGCTCCAAAAGCCAAGAGTATGAAGACACGCAACATTGCGATAATAATCTTCTGTTTCTTTTGCGGAGCAGCATTGATAGCGACACTGCACATTCGTTCGAAGATTAGTGGTCGAAGCCTTGAATTACAATGGAAAGCGACTCTCGATGACCTCGACACCCACTCCTCGGCTGCCCATATCCAAAGTCTGCGCTACGACTCCTATGCCCGACAGGCCGCAACCGAGAATGACCACACACGCCAAAAACTATTTCTCGCACTCGCCCACTCCGAACGCATACACGAGCAGATGTGTAAGCACGCGACCGAACTCTTTGGCGGCAACTACTCTGCGCCTTACGCTGGTGCCGACCTGTCAACAACCACAGCCGAAAACCTCAGGCGTAGCATCGACTCGGCTCGCTCGCAACACTCCTCATCCCAAGGGAGTGCCGCCACTCGAGCCATCGAGAGTGGCAATCGCTATGTTGCCCGCATATTGATATGGATTGACGGCTGCAACCGCCGCCACATCGAACTACTCGAACACGCCTACGACTCACTGACAGCCAGCACGGGCTACTTGGTCTGCCCTAAGTGCGGAAATACTTACCACACCGAAAGTTACGACCGCTATTGCCCCTTCTGCCAAACCCACCACTCCGATTTCAAGCGGTTTTGAGAATAGAGCCAAAACTAATGGCTAATGGTTACAACTCAACCAGATGATTGCGGATGGCGTAGACCACCAGGCTGGCAGTATTGCGACAACCGGTCTTCTCGAGGATATTGGCTCGATGGGCATCTACGGTACGCTTGGAGATAAATAACTCTTCGGCAATCTCCTGATTGGACAAGCCGCGGCAGATGCAGAGCAAAATCTCAATCTCGCGAGCCGACAACTCCTCCGAAGAGCGATCGGTGGAGCGCATACGATTGGAGATAGACGACAAGAGTCGGTCACTGAAGTAGCTACCACCCTCAACCACTGCATCTATAGCCTCAAATACCTCTTCGATAGCGGAGTCCTTGAGAAGGAAACCCTTGGCTCCAGCCTCCACCATACGGGTATAGTAGTTCTCGTCGCCAAACATCGACAGGGTCACAATCTTCAAATCGGGATACAGCGCCAATGCCTTGCGAGTAGCCTCCTCGCCGCCCATATTCGGCATCGAGATATCCATAAATACCACATCAACCGCCACGTTGGGCAGCATCTCCAAAAACTCGGCTCCATCACCGGCCTCTCCGACAACACGATACCCCTCACGCATCGAAATCAGAGTATTCACGCCATTGCGAAACAGAGCATGGTCGTCTACAAGTATTATCTTTACATCTTTCATAATCAAACATTTACACCCACCACATTCCCGGTATCGATGTACACCACAGCCCTCATACCGGCTCCCTTGGCACTTGTAATCTCGAGCGTTCCGTTCAGCGAGTTTACCCTCGAAGAGATATTCGAAAGCCCCATACCGCAATCCATCACCGCTTGCGGCTCGAAGCCTCGACCATCATCTGTATACTCTAACGAGAGCACCCCATCGTCAATTGTCAACGAGAGAGTTATCAAGTGGCACTTGGCATGCTTAAACGAGTTATTCACAAGCTCGCATATCACACGGTAGAGCACAATCTCGACATCCGCATCAAAGCGTTCATCGCTCAAATTGGTCGAAAAGTCAATCTCCACATCGTGAATTGCCACACTCTTATCGATAAAGTTACGCACACCGCGAGCCAAGCCGAAATCCTTGAGCACTTGCGGCTGCATATTGTTGGATATCTCGCGCAAAGAGCGTATAGCCTCATCAATAACGTGGGTAGTATTGGTCACAATCGCTGCTCGCTGATTCTCATCTCGAGCCGACCCGAGAGCCGTAAGCGACATCTTCGCAGACGAAAGCAGCGGGCCCATTCCATCGTGCAACTCCTTGGCGAAGTGAGATTTCGACAGCTCCTCTGCACGCAAGACAGCCGTCAACAGTCGTTTGTTGAGCAGAGTGCGTTGGCGATTAAGGCGGTCGATATACTTAAACATTCGATGGGCAAACATCACACCTACCGAGATGCAGATGGTCGAGAAGGCACAGACTCCGACCATTGCCCGAGGCGAGACATCTATCTTGCCGTTATACATCCTCAGCTGCAGGAACATCACAACCGAGATGATTATCGAGCCGATAATCATCAGTATCCAAGCCACATTGTACTTGGTCTTACGCACCAGACGTGCAGCAAAGACGATTGCCACCACCTGCACTATAAGTGTCAGGACCAAGACCGCCTCGAGAAACAACCACATAGGCCTCACGCTCAACTACTTCAACACCTCTTTCAGTGCCCCGAGCCTTGAGTAGTCGGTCATATCGACTTGCACCGGCACTACCGAAATGTAGTTGTGAGCCAATGCCCACTCATCGGTATCCTCCGCCTCGGGCTCGGCATTGCAGAAACCGCCCGTCAGCCAAAAGTATTGGCGATTGTGCGGGTCTTGGCGACTGAAGAACTCCTCGCGCCAATATCCGCGAGTTTGGCGACAAACCTTCACGCCCTGAATTTGCTCTATTGGAACATCCGGGATGTTGACATTCAGGCACAACGGAGTCGGCACACCACCCTCCAGCACCGAGCGAACAATCTGCTCGCCAAAGTGCACAGCTGCCGAGAAATCGGCATCAAGGTCGTGCGTAGTAACCGACAAGCCTATTGATGGACAGCCATAAAAACTACCCTCGATAGCTGCACCCATCGTGCCCGAGTAGAGCACATTCACAGCGGCATTCGAGCCATGGTTGACACCCGAAATCACAAGATCGGGAATACGCCCCTCAAACATATAGTCGAAGGCCATCTTGGCACAATCCACCGGAGTTCCCGAGAGGGAGTAGACCTCCAGTCCCTCCTCCTCGCGCACCCTCTTCAAGTAGAGCGGATTATACATCGTAATAGCCTGGCTCATACCACTCTGGGTACGCTCGGGAGCCACGGCCACCACTCGACCAAACTTGCGTGCAATCTCTATTGCAGCAGCAAAACCTTTTGCCTGATAACCATCATCGTTGGTTACAAAAATCAATCTTTCGTTTTTCATAACCACAAAAATACATTTTTTTTGCAGAAATGAGCCACATCAAAGGCGATTATTATCCAAGACGAACAAAAACAAGGTCAAAAGCGGAAGGTTTTTGAGGAATTTAGTATCTTTGCGGAGTTGAATACGAAATCTGCAATATATAATATAAATATAAGTATGTCTCAGAGAAAGAGAACCGAAATATCGGAGTTGGGAGAGTTCGGCCTGATTGACCGTCTGACCTCAAAGTTTACGACAAAGCAACCCTCAACACTCAAAGGGATTGGTGATGATGCCACAGTGATAGACACTGCGGGTGACGAAGCGTTGGTCGTCTCGACCGACACGTTGCTTGAGGGTGTCGATTTCGACCTCACCTACTTTCCTCTCAAGCACCTCGGTTACAAGGCCGTGACTATCGGTGTGAGTGATATTCTCGCGATGAATGCCCGCCCCGAGCAGATTATGCTCTCGCTCGGCATCTCATCGAAACTGCCGGTCGAGGCACTCGAGGACTTCTACGAGGGTGTGCACTTTGCTTGCGAAGAGTTGGGCGTCGATTTGGCGGGTGGCGACACATCGGCCTCGATGACCGGATTTGTCGTGGGCATCACCGCCATAGGTCGCACCAAGAAGGAGAGCGTAAGCTATCGTTCGGGTGCTCAACTCAACGACCTGATTTGCATCACCGGCAACCTCGGTGCAGCCTATATGGGACTGCATCTGCTCGAGCGCGAAAAGCGCGTACTGAAGGGTGTCGAAAACCCCGAGCCTCAGTTTGCGGGATATGAATATCTGCTCGAGAAGTATCTCAAGCCTCGTGCTCGCAAGGATGTTGTCGAGCAACTCGCGGAGGAGGGCATAGTACCGACCTCGATGATAGACCTCTCGGATGGATTGGCGAGCGACCTTTTGCAGATTTGTAAAGCCTCGAAGTGCGGAGCCCGCATCTACCTCGAGCGCATCCCCATCGCTAAGCAGACAACAGCCTTGGCCGAAGAGATGCATGCAGACCCTGTAGTGGCTGCCCTCAACGGTGGCGAAGACCACGAGTTGCTCTTCACCGTGCCGCTTGCGATGCAGGAGAAGGTTATGCGTATGGGAGGCATTGACGTTATCGGCCACATCACTGCCGAGAGCACGGGCGCAGCACTCGTAACACCCGATGGCTCGGATATTCGCCTTAAAGCACAAGGATTTAAGGAGGAGTAACAACCACCACACAACGATAGAGGGCTGTCCGACAACCGATGTTGCGACAGCCCTCTATCGTTTTATCATCCCCTACGCCACTTTGGACACCATTACTCTACCTCTCGACCGAGTTGCCACTCACCGTCAGCAGATGCATACCATCCACCGAGTTGGAGTAGACCTGCACAACCTTATGGAACATTCCCGGCTCCATCTTGTGGGGCTCGTAGGTCAACTCTATCACTGCACTCTCGCCCACATCGAGCGGTCGGCGGCGATAATCGGTACGGATACAGGTACACGAGGTCGCAATGCGGGTAATCACCAATGGCTCAATGCCATCGTTCACATACTCAAAGCGAACATGCAGGTCACCACCCTTACGCTTCACCACACCAAAGTTGTGCTTGGCAGACTTAAAGGCAAGGTGAGCACCCTGATATTTCGGTTGTGTGAGGGAGTCCTGCAGCGACTGAGCCTCCTCTGATTTAGGATTGTGGCAAAACGCCCCCTCGTGTGCCATAACTCCCACAGACGACAACACGCCCACAACCATCAATAGCAATCTCTTCATATCGAACTATTTAAGATTAAATCGATAGGTAATAGTTCCGCCCTCGATAAAGCTGCGACTCTCGGTAAATCGCGCCTTCTTGGCAGCAGCGATAGCCGCTTGCACCAGCGCATCATCCGACGAAGTCGAGCCATTGGGCTCATAGACGGCATTGGTCACTCGGCCCGTCTTATCGACCGTGACACGAATAACCACCTTACCGCTCTTATTTCCCGGGTAGGAGGGTCGAGGCAAATCGCCAACCAAGCCTCGGCCTTGCAGACCCTTATCGAGTTGATCGTTACCCGAGGGATTGAGGCCTCCGCCCGTACCCTTCGCTTCATCCTTTTCGCCCTCCTGAGCCTTTGGATTACCCGCCTTATCGGGCTCATCTGCACCACCCTTATTCATCTTGAAGAGCGCCTTCGGATTGACCGTGCGGGTCTGCTCGTCCTTACCGGTCACCTGCTGTTCGTTATCCTCGGGCGCAAAGTTGTCGTGCATCTTCGGCTCGGGTCTGCGCACCTTGGGTGGTGCCGGTGGCGGTGGCGGTGGTGTCGGCTCGAGAAACTCGACCAAAATCTCATCGCCGGTCGGGGGCGGCATCTTACCGAAATCAAACGACACGAAAGCAAAGGCAACACCCAGCGAGAGCACATAGAGTGCCGTCACCAGTGCCGCCCACTGCTTCGAGCGATTATTGTTCGGGTCGTAATAGTACATAATTCGGTCGTTTAGAGCCGTTAGGGCTGTGTTGCCAGAATCAGTTTATAGTTATTATCCTTAGCCACATTCATCACCTTAACCACCTCGTCAATGGCTACGGTCTTGTCGCAGTGGAGCGATATGGTCGGATCCTCCTGACCCTCAAGGCGAGCCTGCAATGCACGCTCTACACCCTCGATACCCTTCACCTGCTCCAACTCGACATAGTAGTTGTATGTGGAGCCCTTCTGCTGAATTGACACAGTGGTTATCGCCTTATCCTTAAGCTGGTTGGAGCTCTTGGGCAACATCAACTTCAGAGCATTAGGATTGATAAGCGTTGTGGCGATAAGCATAAATATCAACAGCAGGAACATAAGGTCGGTCATCGCCGAAGAGGAGAATGACTTATCGACCTTTGAGCCATGTTTGATTGCCATAGTCGATTACTTTTGAACGGGTTGATTAAGAATATCCATAAATGCAATCGAGTTTGCCTCCATACGGAATACCAACTTCTCGATGCGAGCCACCAGGTAGTTGTAGCCGAAGTATGCCGGAATACCAACAATAAGACCACCCACTGTGGTAACCATCGCGATATACATACCGCTCGAGAGCAGAGCCATATCGACCGTACCACCCGCAGCAGACATATCCATAAAGGTCTGCACCATACCCATAACCGTACCAAGGAAACCAATCATCGGAGCACCACCGGCAATGGTTGCCAGGAAGGGCAAGCCATTCTCGAGTTTCGACACCTCGAGGTTTGCAACATTCTCAATAGCGGTCTGCACATCGTTCATCGGGCGACCCAGACGCTCGATACCCTTCTCGATCATGCGGGCAATAGGGGTATCGGTCTTCTTGCAAAGATTTACCGCCGAGTCAATCTTGCCATCGTAGATGTAATCGCGGATGCGATTCATAAAGTGCATATCGAGCTGCGAAGCCTTGCGAATGGCAACAAATCGCTCGACAAAGATAAAGATGGTAAATCCGCCCAACAGGAGCAATACCCACATAAGCCAACCGCCCTTAGTGAAGAGCTCCCACAATCCCATCTTGGCTGTTTCGGTGGCTACAACCTCAGTAGCCTGCAAAAGTGTAATCATAATCGTAAATTTTATTTAAGTTTTTATTTGGTTTATTCTTCAATCTATTCTACTCCTGTGCTTTGATTGGCAGTTTCGTTCTTCTCGCTCTGCTCCTTTTTGAGTCGCTTCTCGCGGCGGCGAATGGTAAAATTCTCCTTCACACGCTGCTTCAAATCTTTCAGGTTGTTGAAGCTCTGCTTGTAGTAGATACCTATACCCGTCTCTTGCAGACCTTGGTTCTCGTCAAAGCGGTCGATGGTGTGGGTAAAGCCCTTCAGGCGCAGATTACCCGCACGATCGATAAGCCATGTCAGATAGGCCTCACCCATCAAATTCGATGCATTAGGATTGACCGCCATCGACCTATCGACCATATAGTTACCCTCCACCTCGAGCAGCAGACGATTATTGATAAGTTCTGTCGAGAAGCCGAAATCGACCTCATCGCTGGTCACCTCGGTCTTGGGTCGATAGCGGATGACTATATTGTAATCATCAGCCGAAAGCCAGTTGCTCAACTGATTAGATAGCAGCTCAAATCCGGTAGCAGCAGATGCCGAGACACCGATATTCGAAGCCGAACTCGAAGCCGCCTCCGAGATGAAACTATTGGCCACCAGCAGATAGAGGAACTGTTGCGAACGGCTCTCGGGAGTACTCAGAGCATTAGCCACCACCGCCTGCACATCGGGGTCGGCATTGGGTACCACAACATCAAAGGTTACGGTCGGTTTGGTCAGGCGGTCGCTCAGATGGATAATACAATCCACCGGCACGGCACGGGTCGAGGTGTTAGACGACACACTGCCCGCCAACAGCGGCTGCAACGAGGCCTTCACCTTATAGACCGCATCTATATTGAGCAGCGCATCCACCGGCTCACCGGTCCAGCTTATGGTCGAGCCCTCCTCGATGATAAACTTCTTATTGATGATATTTTGCAGCGTGAACAGGTAGCTACCCTCGGTGATAGTGTAGTCGCCATAGAGTTCAAAGACATTCTGCGTGGGATTGACGTGCATATTCAGCGCACCCTCGCCTCGACCCTTGATGATATCGCCCACAGTGGGGTCGATAACGAGCTGACACATCGCATTCGGACGCACATCCAGCGCCATATTGATATCCATCATATCACTCGAAGTGGTACGCTTACGCTGACGGCGCTCGAACATCAACTTCTTACGCACCAGATAGTTGGTCGTATCGGGCTTATCAGCCTGCTCAAAAATCACGAAGTCGGCATTCGACACATCGGTCTTACCCGACAGCGGCAGATAGAACTCGGTATTATCATCCGTAGCAGCCACAATATCCATCACCACTCCACTCTTATCACCCGCAATCGTAGCGGCTCCGCTGGCATAGACCTTACCGTAGAAGTAGTCGTTATCTTGCGAAGTGGTATTGAGCACCAACATCTTCTCGGGGCGCACATTCAGATTGTAGGAGATATTCGAGAGGTTATCGAGGCTCAAATCGAACGAGAGCGTTCCCTTATTCTGCTCCTGGTCGAAGACCTCGACATCGCCCACATGGAAACGATTATTACGCACGGCGACCTTCGCCTGTGGCACACGATACTCCACCTGCGTATAGTCAATTCTGGTGCTCAAATCCCTCACGGCGATATCGCCCCTAAGCTCCGCATCACGGCGCTCACCGGTAAAGGTCAAGTCGGCAACCGCCACACCGTGCGTATCGGAGATAATGCCCTGAAGCAGCGGATTGATAAGTGCCATATCGAGGCTATCCATATCGACCTTAGCGTAATAGCGCACCTGCGAGGGGGCATAGAAACCTCTGATAATCGTATCGCGCTTCTCGCGCTCGGTAACAAAGAATCGTGCTCGGTTACGCTCGAAGTCCCATTGCGAGTCGAGCTTCATCGCCGGCAATGGGATTTTATTCACCAGAATACTATCCAAACGGATATCGGCATCAATCTCGCTACCCTTCAGAGCCGACTTCACCGAGGCGTAACCGTTAGTTCGTCCCTCGATATTGTAACCCACCGTCTCGGCTATCTGCAACAGAGGCGAGAGATCGAAGTCATTAAGGCGCAGAGTCAGCGAATCTTCTCGGCTGCGGGATGCAACACCATCCACAATGAGCGACTGACGCTCATTGCGCACCATAAAGTCGTCTATCACTATTCGCGAAGAGTCGGCATCTATCCTCTTGGCCGAGAGGTTCCAATGCTCGCCACCTCGACCAATGCGGGATGGCGCCAATGCCACATCCACGCTTCGGCGATTGGTATCGGCATCCTTACGAAGTCGGATACCCAATCCCAAATTGCCCGAAGAGTTCTTCAACGAATCGTGGAATACGGCCGAGAGGTCTATATAGTTATCCTTCACGCCACTACGCATCTCCAAATTGCGGAAATGAAGCGTTCCCATGTAGAGGTCCTCGGCCCCAAGGCGCAGAGCCAACGAATCGGTACGATTGCTAACATTGAGTTTAAGCATCGTTGCCAACATCCTGTCGCGCTCGATGTAGTCGCTATGGGCTCTCATCAAGAAGAGGTTATTCAGCGGGTCGAGCAACACCTGCGCAGTCGAGCCATCGGCCACCTGCAAACCACCAATCAGGGCATCGGCTATCGGGTTAAAATTCTTGGTCGTAAGCGAGAGAAGCGAGAAGTTGTGTTCACGCATATCCTCTTTTCCCTCGATTGCTGCCACCGTCGCCTCGGGGGCTCGCACCTCATCCAACAGAGGCAGATAACGGACAAGCATATCTTTCAGATAAGCCAACACATCCTTATAGTTATTGCGACTCTCGAAGACGGCATCCGCAAAGTCCGAGGTGAGCATAAACGAGCTTGCATCCTCGTTGCTCTCCATCGTCAGGATTATATGTTCGGAGTTCACCTTCTTGTCGTTGTAACGATACTCCACATCGGCGATATTGACCTCTCCGTTAAGCGCATCAGGAATCTTGCCGACCGCACCGATACCGATACTTGCCGAGAGGGTCGATATCGAATCGCGGCGATTGAGGTGCATAGCCGACAAGTCGGCCTTATGCAGATCGACAACCACATCGTATGTCGGCAACTCGCCACCAAGACCCAGCACCGCCCTCAAATCGAAGTCGAGATTGCGGTCGCGAGCCGTAATCGTTGCATCCACATCGCCATTCTCAACACGGCCCTGAGCCTTAATCAAGTCGTAGGAGTAGTCGAGCATTGTAAAGCGGTTGATTTCGCCATCGACATCCAGCCCA
Source organism: Alistipes sp. (assembly GCA_017631055.1). Lineage (GTDB taxonomy): Bacteria > Bacteroidota > Bacteroidia > Bacteroidales > Rikenellaceae > Alistipes. The sequence goes on along the minus strand of JAGBTZ010000049.1, from coordinate 26,699 downwards.
TACTCGCCACCACCGAAATCTCCTGCAGCAGTCACTCTCAGACCCGTAGTGCCGAGCTTTTTGATGCCGAGGATACGCCCCAAATCGACCGAGGCGGTGGCAACCTTCGCATCCAATGCCTTATGCGCAGCATCCTCCTCAGCCGATGAGAGAGCAAATTCAAATCCGACATCACCGGATGCAGAGCCGACTACGCCCTTGGTCCTAAAGGATGAGATACGACCCTCAAAGCGACCCTCAACCGAGAGGTCACCTGCTCTATCGAGCATCTGAACGACATTCGCCGGGAGTTGCAGATGGGCAATGTTTGCCATCAGACGCTCTGTCTCTGCTGCCGAAGCCGCAAAGCGTCTAATTCGAATATCGAAATCGCTACTCTGATATTCGGGCAAGCCCTTAATCGCAACATCGGCACGCAGCGTTGCGCCCGCCTGAGTACGAGCACCACTCACACTGCCGGTAAAGTTATCCACAGTGCCATTCATTCGCACGTTGACTCCCGAAAGAGTCGTCTGCCACCCACGCAGAGCAGGAGCAAAGTAGCCCACATCGTCACTCGACACCGTACTGCGACTCGCCACAGCATCTATTCTCACATTGTGGATAAAATCCCTATAATCGAGCCAATCGGCACTCTTGAGGCGGAACGAATCGAGGAGGATGTTCGACTTGTCAGTCTGAATTCGCGCATCACGCAACTCAACAATACCCTTATCGACCTTAAAATATCCGGTAACATTATCCACCTCAAATCCGCTACGCTCGGTGAAAGTCAAAGCCTTAATATCGCCACTCACCACCGCATAGGCATTCACGCTCTCAATCGTCAAATTCTCGACTTTGGCATCGAGGTCGAGCAGTTGCATATCGCTGTAATCCACGCCATACTCGGGATTGCGAGGCTCGCTCTGCTCGATATGCAACTCGAGAGAGTCGACCTCGGCACTCTGGATTTCGAGGCGGAAGTTCTTCCTATTCTCCCTATTTTTACTGATACGGTCGGCAACCTCCTTGATATTCATATCGCCACTCGGAGCCTCCACAATGTAGAGTTTTGCCTTCTCGGCAAATGCCGCACCGAAGTATATTCCGCCACGAACGCTCTTAAGGTTTGTCCGCAGATGACCCACATAGAGCAACGTATCTTGCTGGTAATCCTCCACATAGAAGTCGTAGAGATTGATTTTATTGGGCAACTCGACATTCAGTCGGTCGATACTTACCCGGGTGTCGAGCTTTTCGGAGGCAAACTCCGCAGCCTTATGCGCCACAAAGTTCTGCACCGCCGGAATATCCAACAGCAGCGAAAGGGATATGGGCAACATTATCAACAACAAAATCGCTGCCGATAGGAGTTTTCCCAATATTTTTATAACTTTGCGCACAGTTGTTATAGTTAATTTTGACCGTAAGTTATATATAATAACTTACAAAGTTAACAAATTATAATTAAAAACCTACAATTTGCAGGCAAAAACCGCACAAAACATCATTCAAAAATGGATATTACCATATTAGGCATCGAATCTTCGTGTGACGATACTTCGGCAGCCGTGATTCGCAACACCACCCTTCTCTCGAATGTCATTGCCTCGCAGGCGGTGCATGTTAAGTATGGAGGCGTAATCCCCGAACTCGCCTCACGCGCTCATCAGCAGAACATTATCCCCGTAGTGGATACCGCCCTGAAGGAGGCCGGCATCACGCCCGACAAGATTGACGCCATAGCCTACACCAGAGGCCCGGGTCTGCTCGGCTCGCTCCTGGTAGGTGTTTCGTTCACCAAAGGATTGTCCATTGCCGGCAATATCCCGATGGTCGAGGTCAACCACCTTCAAGGGCATATTCTGTCACACTTTATCGACCTGCCCGACAGAGAGTTACCCCACCCCGAGTTCCCGTTCTTGTGTCTGCTCGTGAGTGGAGGTCACTCCCAGATTGTTTGCGTGCGTTCACCTTACGAAATGGAGATTATCGGCTCTACAATTGATGATGCTGCCGGCGAGGCTTTCGACAAGTGCGCCAAGGTGATGGGTCTACCCTATCCCGGAGGTCCCGTAATCGACCGACTTGCCCACGAGGGTAACCCCGAGGCTTTCCGTTTTGCAAAGCCTCATGTTGCGGGTTTTGACTACTCGTTCTCGGGACTGAAGACCTCGTTCCTCTACACTCTGCGTGATGCGATGGCCGAAAATCCCGACTTTATCGAGCAGAATAAGGCCGACCTCTGCGCATCGCTGCAAAAGACCATTATCGAGATCTTGCTCGACAAGCTAATTAAGGCAGCCAAAGAGTTAAAAATCAAAGATATAGCTATTGCCGGCGGAGTTTCGGCAAACTCGGGTTTGCGCGAGGCTATTCAAGCCGAGGGTCGCAAGCGCGGATGGCGTACATTCCTACCCGAATTCAAGTTCACAACCGACAATGCAGCGATGATTGCACTGGCGGGATACTTCCGCTACCAGAAGGGCGAGTTTTCGTCACTCGACACAGCACCCGTAGCCCGCATCGAGGAACTTTTATAGTTATAAATAGTACAAAAACAGGCTCGAATTTCTACATTCGAGCCTGTTTTTGTATACAGCAACGACCTACTTGCGAGGCACTACATACTTAACCTTCAGAGGCTGATTGGGGCCAACCATATAGGTATTGACAAAAAGGTTTACAACGACCTCCTCAGCGGTGATTTCCTGATACTTATGATCCTTCTGCAGAGCTCTCACACTGATTGTCTGCACCGAGTTGGGAGCAACCTCCCAATCGCGAGTATAGCTCCACATCTCCGAGCCCGGAGCCTTCGAGAAACGTAACGGAATCGACGAACGATTCTCGATAGTGATGTCGGTGCTGCGCCAAGTGTGCTTAACGTCTACAATTTTAACACAAGCATCGTAGAGAGCACGAACATTATCCTCACGACCATAAACCATACCCTCGGCAAATGCCACAGTGCGCTGATTATCCAGCGCCTCGCGGATACCCTCCTGCGAACGCTCCTTAGCAAAAACCAAGGTCACAGGGCGGTGCTCACCATGCAGATAATCAATCTCATAGAAGAACGGAGCGTGACCATCCGTATTGGCAAAAATCGTCAAGTTGTGCTTCAATGCCCACTCGTGAGCCTCGGGGCAGTACTCGCCATTATAGACCTCAATGCCCTGCATATAACCGGCCTTAAGGAATTTGGTATGCTCGGGATACCACTTGGTCTTGTTGGGAGCATGCTTATTCCACTGCGGGTGGTTCCAGAAGGTGAATGCACCCTGTGCGTGAGCCTCCTTCAAACCCGCCTCGGCAGCCTTAACGTGGTCGTCATTAAAGGTCTCGGCATCGTTGACAATCTTCTCGTTATCCTTGACGAAGATGCAGTTCCAGTGACCCGGAGCCATCTCGCGAGTAATCTCGCCTCCATGGATTACGATGAGGTCGGTACCCTCAGCCGCCTGCTTAGTCAGCTCGAATGAGGTATTTCGGTTGCACTTCTCCTTGCTAAAATAGCCGAGTTTCACATTCTTCTGATGGCGAGTATCGATGTGGTCGGTGATGGCAATAGCATCCAAACCCTCCCAAACGGCCTCCTGAACGCGGGTAGTAGGCCAAACAGTAGCATCCGAGAATACGGTATGCAGGTGGAAATCACACTTAAGGGTCTTATACCCCTCTACGTCAGGCACAACGATTTTGTTGGGCGTATATGCCGATGCCGAAATTGCAGCAAAGGCAACACTCAGAGTCACAATAAGTTTTTTCATAATAGTTAGTTTGTTTCCGTTTTCGATATTTGGGATTGTAAATATACTAATTTTCTCGGAAAATGCACCCTATTTTATGCTTAAAATTTTAACATTTTTACTATTTTTGCGGTCGAAATGGCAAACAGAGAGCGCAAAATAGCACTTATCGGATCACTGCTTCTAACACTATTTTTGTGGTATTGGTCGAGTGTCACTCTCTTCTCGCACGAGCACTTTGTGGAGGGCGAGAGGGTTATGCACTCCCACCCATTTGCCGGCTCATCACACAACCATACATCTTCGCAGATGCAGGCCATCTCCTTCTTGGCGATGTTCCTCGCATTGGCGGCTACAACAGGGGTCGCACTGTGCAAGAGTTATGGTTTCAAATCCGAAATTACAACAAATCTGACCGAGCAGGTCACTATTGCGCCTCACGCAACTCACTCATTAAGAGCACCTCCCGCCACTCTTTTATAATCTATCGGTTTATTGAGCACACTCCACTTCAAACGAGGTAATTGTGCTCGGTTGTCGCTGTCGATTTCAGGACAACATTTATACACATATATATTATACAAAGAGTAAAATCACTAATGAAAAGAGTATTTTCAACTGCAATAATCACATTATTTGCGTGCATATCGGCTGTTGCGCAGAGCCCCGACAACCACAACCATGCCGTAGGCGAGAAGTGCGAAGCCACAATTCACGGGCACGTCATCGACACCAAAACGCAGACACATATCCCCTACATTACCGTCACCATCGACAACACCACCATCGGCACAACAACCGATGCCACAGGCCATTATACGCTATATCACGTTCCTGTAGGAAGGTTCAAGGTATCGGTTTCGGCCATTGGTTACGCCAATCAGACCAAGGAGATTGAGGTGGAGTGTGGCTCGGACATCTTGCTCAACTTCGAGACCACCGAGTCGCAAGTTTCGCTCGATGCAGTGGTCGTCTCGGCCAACCGCAACGAGACCACACGCCGCGAAGCGCCTTCGCTCGTCAACATCGTAGTTCCCGAGATTTTCGACAAGGTTTCGGCTCCGACACTCGCTGAGGGATTGTCGTTCCAGCCGGGTGTTCGTGTCGAGAATTCGTGCCAGAATTGCGGTTTTGCACAAGTGAGAATCAACGGCTTGGATGGCCAGTATTCGCAAATTCTCATCAACTCACGCCCCATATTCTCGGCATTGGCAGGTGTCTACGGATTGGAGCATATCCCGACCAATATGGTCGAGCGAGTGGAGGTCGTCAGAGGTGGCGGCTCGGCACTCTTCGGCTCATCGGCAATCGGTGGCACGGTCAACATCATCACCAAGGAGCCGTTGCGCAACTCGGGCGAACTCTCGCATACACTCACATCGCTCGGCTGCACCGGAGCCCTCGACAACAACACTACGCTCAACGCCTCGCTCGTAACAGATGACCGCAAGGCTGGAATTACGATTTATGGTCAGAGCCGTCTGCGCGATGCCTACGACCACGATGGCGATGGATTTGTCGAAATCCCGACCATCAAGTCGCAGACCATAGGTACACAGGCCTATATCAAGACCAGCGCATACAGCAAACTCTCTCTCGACTATCACGCCACAAACGAGTATCGCCGTGGCGGTGACCAACTCGACCGCCCACCCCACGAGGCGTGGATTGCCGAGACCACCGACCACCTCATCAATAGCGGAGGCCTGACCTTCGAGGGCACCTCAAAGGATACTCACCACCGTTACAGTGTCTTCACATCGGCGCAGTCGACCAATCGCGACAGCTATTACGGAGCCGAGATGAACGAATTGGCATACGGCAAGACCAAGGGAGTTACGGCCGTAGCCGGAGGCCAGTACCTCTACCGCATCAAGTTCTTTGAGCTGACGACCGGCATTGAGTACAATTACGACTACCTCTACGATGACCCTATCGGTTATGCCGGTGAGCAGGGATACGAGAGTATGCGCACCAAGCAGCACATCCACAATGCGAGTGTATTGGCTCAGGGTGAGTTCAAGTTCGACAAGTGGGGATTTCTTGCCGGAGGCCGTTTGGATAATTGGTATAGCGCCAGCAGCAAGAAGTTCCTCTGCATACCCTCACCTCGCGTAACATTGCGCTACAACCCCACCCACAACATAAATCTGCGAGCAACCTACGGCTCGGGATTTCGCGCTCCGCAAGCCTTTGACGAGGATTTGCACATCCTCATCGTGGGCGGAGAGCGCACCCGCATCCGTCTGGCCGAAGATCTTCGGGAGGAGCGTTCGCACACATTCACCATTTCGGGCGACCTATACAAAACCTTTGACCGAGTGCAGACCAACCTGCTTGTCGAGGGCTTTTACACCAAGCTTAATGACGTATTCGCTCTGCGTGACTATGCCGGCAGCGACCTCGGCACAAGCATCGTTCCCATCCCGGGCAAGGATGGAGTCTACGACATCCACGATGGAGCTCGAATGTATGAGCGTTACAACGGCTCGGGTGCAACGGTTATGGGAATCAACATCGAAGGCAAGGTTTCGTATATGCCGTGGGTAGATGTGGCTGCGGGCGTAACTCTCCAGCGCAGCAAATACACACAACCCGAGCAGTGGAGCGACACCGCTCCCGCAGTGACCAATATGTTCCGCTCGCCGAACGTATACGGATACTTCGTACTCACCACCCAGCCTGTGCGCGACTTTAAAATCGACCTCACAGGTAACTATATGGGTCGTATGTATATGCAACACGCTGCGGGTGGAATGTTGCCCGATGGCTCAATTCTCGAGAACGACAGAGTGGAGCACACCCAATCATTCTTTGACCTGGGTTTGAAGTTCTCCTACAAGTTCAACATCTGGCAGAATATAGGTCTGCAAATCAATGCCGGCGTACACAACATCCTCAACTCTTACCAGAGAGACTTCGACCGCGGCGCATCGCGCGACTCGGGATATATTTACGGTCCCTCGCTGCCTCGTTCGGTATTTGTCGGAGTTAAACTCACGATGTAAGCCGAGAGGAGTTTACGCTGCTACACACATAGCCTGTCCGACTTTCAAGTTGGGCAGGCTATTTGCATAATAACTCCTAAACTAAAATGCAGATGTATGAAAAAGAGTTATTTTGGGTTATTGTGCGCAGCACTCCTGGCCACGGGTGTTGGGTGCACCACACAGAAGGGCAACATCGACTACTCGACAATCTCAAATCTCGATATCGACCGATATATGGGCCGATGGTACGAAATTGCACGTTTCGACCACCGATTTGAGCACAATCTCGAGAAGTGCAAAGCCATCTACAAGCCGATATCCAAAGACAAAATATCAGTCGAGAATAGCGGCATAAACCGCATCACAGGCAAACATAAAACCTCCTACGGCAAGGCTCACTCAGGCAAAGCCCCGGGGCAGTTGCGAGTGTCGTTCTTCCTGTTCTTCTACTCGGATTACAACATCCTCGCCCTCGACGAGAACTACCAGTGGTCACTGGTCGGTAGCAGTACGCCCGACTACCTTTGGATACTCTCGCGCACACCCCAGTTGCCACAGCAAACCCTCGACCACATCCTCGACATTGCCCGCAAGCGAGGCTACGACACATCGAAACTTATCTACGTCAAGCAATAATTTTTTTTTTGGGGGGGGGTAATGGCCAATGGCTATTAGCAACCCCAAAAGTTTAGATAAAAAACTTTTGGGGTCACTTAAAATGAAACTTATTCAGCCCTATTTCTTAAGAGAGTGAATAAAAAGATGTAGTTTTAGGCTTGCGAAGCCCGAAAAAGCGGAGTTTACTAAGTGTAAATGAGCATTTTGAGGGCAAGTGTAACGACAAAATACACTTTTTATTCACTCTCTTTTGGTTATTCTACTCCACCTCCAAGTGCTTGATATAGATTAACCACACCCTGGATACCCTCGAAGCGGTCAGAAATCTGTTTCAACTGCGCCGAGAGCAGATTTTGTTGAGCCGTGAGCACCTCCAGATATGTAGCATCTCCGTGGCGCATAAGCAGTTGGGTCGACTCCACTGCCGACTCTAAAGCCTCAATCTGGCGTTTACGCACATCGGTCTTATTGAGAGCCGTCTGGAACTGCATCAAAGCATCATTAACCTCGCCTCCGGCATTAAGCAGAGTCTGCACAAAGGCAATCTTCGCCTGCTCCTGTTGCGATTTGGCAATCTGGAGTTGAGCACGATTGGCACCGGCCTTGAATATCGGTTGCACGAGCGAGCCCACCAACGAGAGCAAGAACTCACCGGGGTTAGCCAACGATGCACCCGAGCCCTGCCAGCCAAGCGTACCTCCGAGGTTAATCTGCGGATAGAAGGCCGAACGCGCCAGATTTGTCGTATAATGAGCCATTGCAAGATTGAGTTCGGCAACACGCACATCGGGGCGATTAGCAAGCAACTGCGCCGGCACACCTACCGAAAAATCCACTCGTGTAGTCTGCTCATCGAGCGTTCCACGAACGATAGCGCGGGGTGTAGAGCCGAGCAGCAACGAGAGAGCATTCTCCACTTCGCGGATTTGGCGCTCGAGATCGAAGAGCGAAGCCTCGATAGCATAGCTGTTAGCCTCGGTCTGCGACACCGATGCCTTATTGGTCATACCGGCCTCCATCATCGCACGCATAATGCGAACATTCTCCTTCCAGTTGGCTGCCGTAGTGCGAGAGATAGCCAATTGGCTATCGAGCATCAGCAGCGTGTAGTATTGATTGGCGATGGATGCCACCAGACGAGTCTGCACAGCACGGCGGTTTACAAGGCTCTGCTCGTATGCCACCTTTGCCTTATGCTTCTTATTGAAGAGGCGACCCGCGAGGTCCAACTCCCAACTGATATCAATCGGCACTTTATAGCTGCTGCTCAACGAGTGGAAATTGTCGCCCAATGAGAGCGTTCCACTTGGCGAGAACGAGAACGAAGGGATGTACGACAGGCGAGCTGTACGCAATGCCGCATTAGCCTCTTCGATACGAAGCGTTGCCACACGCAAGTCGGAGTTATTCTGCAAGCCCTCCTCAATAAGGTTCTGCAACTTGACATCGGTAAAGAACTCACGCCACGGAATATGGGCTATGGTGATAGTGTCTGTCGTAGTCACATTTTCGCCGAACAGATTATCGGTCGAGATATCCTCGGGGCGCGAATAACGGCCGTAAATCGAGCAGCCCGAGAGGACTACACTCGCTGTGAGGATTATAATGGTCGAAAAGATTTTTCTCATTGTTATTCGGCTTTTTTAATAGGTTTAATCTTCTCCTGCAGCCACTGGAACGCCACAAAGAAGGGCGGAACTATAAAGAGCAGAGCCAGCGTTCCGACAAGCATTCCACCCACAACACCGGCACCAAGCGTATTGTTACCATTAGCACCCACACCCGACGAGAACATCAGCGGCAGAAGACCGAAAATCATTGTCAAAGCAGTCATCAAAATCGGGCGGAAACGCTCCTTGGTTGCCGAGTAGGCTGCACGCATAATACTCATTCCCTTTCTGCGGTGCTCAACGGCATACTCCGTAATCAGGATGGCCGTCTTAGCCAACAAACCAATCAACATAATAAGACCGGTCTGGAGGTAGATATTATTCTCAAGACCCATCGTGTGGGCAAACAAGAAGCTACCAGCAATACCGAACGGCACCGAGAGAATAACCGCCAACGGCAGCATAAAGCTCTCATACAATGCGCAGAGAATCAAGTAGATTAGTGTTATGCAGACGATGAAGATATAGATAGTATTGTTGCCACTCTGAGCCTCCTCACGCGAGATACCTCCAAAGTCAAATCCATAACCCACGGGGAGAATCTCTGCTGCAATTTCGCGCACAGCCTTGATTGCATCACCCGAAGAGTAGCCCTCAGCCGCACGGCCATTCACGCTGATACAGGGGAACATATTAAATCGCGAGAGGTTCTCGGGTGCATAGATCTTCTTCAATGTAACGAACTGGCTGATAGGAGCCATTTCGCCACCGATGCGGATAAAGATGTTATCCAGAGTCTGCAAATCGGTACGATACTTCGGATCGGCCTGCACCTTCACCTGATAGAGTTTGGTAAATCGGTTGAAGCGAGTCGACAGGCGACCTCCATAGTAGCCGTTCAACACCGTAAGCACCTCCTTGGGTGACACACCTGCACGCTTACACTTCACAGCATCTACATCTATCTGATACTGCGGGAATTTCGGATTAAACGAAGTGTGAGCCGAGCCAATTTCGGGCCTATCGTTCAGATACTTGAGGAACTCGGTAGTAACCATCGCCAAATCCTCGATAGAGCCACCCTTACGGTCCTGGATGTAGACATTAAAACCGTTGGTTGCACCATATCCGGGAATCATCGGCGGTGCCGAGGTAAATATCTTGGCATCGTTAAAGTTTGCCGCATACTCCTTCACTCTATCCATAATGTTGCTGACACTATGCTCCTTACCGGGGCGCTCGTCCCAGTGCTTGAGTCGCAGTGTAAAGTTACCCTGCGAGGTACCAGCACCACCCGTCTGCGAGAAGCCTGCCATATTGACATAAGCACGAGCCTCATCGATATCCTTGATGATATCGCGGTCTACCCTATCCATAATCTCCTTGGTATAGGCCAACGAGCTGCCCGGAGGAGTCGACACATCGACACGCACCGTACCCATATCCTCCTGAGGAATAAGGCCCGTCTTGGTGTTCTGCATAAGGTAAACCAAGCCGATAACCGACACTACGAGCAACGTTGCTGCCACCCAGCGATGACGAAGCAGAGCCGTAACACCTCGCAAGTAGTGCTTACGCATACGCTCGAACGAGGCATCGAGTGCCATATTCAAACGCTTGCCGAAGGTCATCTTAACCTCATTACCCTCCTCATCGTGGGGCTTAAGCATCATGGCGCAGAGTGCCGGGCTCAGAGTCAGCGCATTGATAGCCGAGATACCCACTGCCACTGCCATTGTGATACCGAACTGGGTGTAGAATGCGCCCGAAGTTCCGCCAATCATCGACACAGGAATAAACACCGCCATAAAGACAAGCGAACTTGTCACAACGGCCGAGGTGATACCGTCCATTGCATCCACTGCAGCCTTATAGGGCGACTTATAACCCGCATCGAAGCGTGAATGCACCGCCTCGACCACAATAATCGCATCATCGACAACCACACCAATCGAGAGCACCAACGCAAACAGCGTGAGCAGGTTGATACTGAAGCCGAAGAAGTAGAGGAACATAAACGTACCGATAAGCGACACGATAGTTCCCACAAGCGGAATCACGGTCGAACGCACCGAGCGCAAGAATACGAATACTACCAATGTAACGAGGATAATAGCCTCGATAAGGGTGCGGATTACGTTATGAATCGAAGCATAGAGGAAGTCGTTCGAACTCGACAGAACGACCATCTCCAAATCGGCGGGGAAGCTCTTGGCAGCCTCCTCCATATATGCATCAATCTGGTTGATAACCTCGGTTGCATTCGAGCCCGGGGTTTGGAATATCGAGAATGACGTTCCGGGGCAACCATTAACCTCTCCCAGATAGAGGTAAGTCTGCGTTCCCAGCTCGATTGTTGCAATATCCTTCAGGCGCAACAACTCGCCATTGGGCAGTGCGCGAATTACGATATTTTCGAACTCCTCGGGCTTCTCCAAGCGACCCTTGTAACGCATCGCATACTGGAAGGTTTGGTCGGAACTCTCTCCCAGCGAGCCGGTAGCCGCCTCGATATTCTGCTCGGCAAGTGCCGCAGTGATATCGTCAGGAATAAGCTTATACTGCGCCATAACATCGGGCTTGAGCCACACACGCATACTATAATCCGAACCTCGCACATCGATATCACCCACACCGGCAATACGCGAGAGTGCCGGCACAAGGTTAATCTTGATATAGTTTACAATAAAAGTTCTATCGTAAGTTCCGTTGGGGCTATAGATTGCAATCTGCTCCAAGATGTTGGTTTGACGCTTCTTGACCGTGACACCCACATCCGTAACCTCCGAAGGCAACTGGCGAGTGGCACGCGAAACACAGTTCTGGACATTGACTGCCGCCATATCGGGGTCAGTACCCTGCTTGAAGTAGATTTGAACATTGGCACTACCATTATTGGTCGCTGTGGAGTACATATAGGTCATATTCTCCACACCATTGATAGCCTCCTCCAGTGGCACCACCACACTCTTCTGCACCGTCTCGGCGCTCGCTCCGGTGTAGGATGCACTCACGTTGATTGTCGGAGGTGCAATGTTGGGATATCGCTCGATGGGCAACGATGCAAGACCAATGAGTCCACCCAGAACGATTACAATCGAGATTACTGACGACAGTACTGGTCTGTCGATAAAGGTTTTGATATTCATCTCTCTCGGGATTTTCTATTACTCGCTCTTAACAACATCCTTAACCTTCACAGCCATACCATCACGCAGCAGACCCACACCCTCGACTACGATAGTGTCGCCCTGCATCAAGCCCGACTCCACGACATACTCCTTGCCGTTACTAATCTCGAAGACTCCGATAATCTGCGACTTGGCAACGCCATTCTCGAGCTTATAGGCATAAATTTTATCCTGAATTTCGTATGTGGCCGATTGAGGAATAACCAGACAACCCTCTTGCTGGTGGGGCAAAATCACATTACCCGAGCCACCCGACAAGAGCAGACGCTTCTGGTTGGGGAAGCGCGAACGAATTGACACCGAGCCGGTAGTGGGGTCGATAATACCGCTTATCGACTCGATGCGACCCTTCTCCGAGTAGATTGTTCCATCGCTCAACTGCAACTCGATCGAAGGCATCTGCTGCAGAGCCTGCTCCAACGAGCCGTGACGGCGTGTAAGCGAGAGCACCTGACTCTCGGTCATCGAGAAGTAGACATACATCTCGGAGTTATCGGAAACAGAGGTTAAGGGAGTCGCATCCGAAGGGCTTACAAGCGTACCTACACGGAAGGGCAAAGTACCAAGAACTCCATCTGCAGGACTCTTGACCATCGTATAAGAGAGATTATTACGAGCATTTACCTCTTTCGCCTTAGCCTGTGCCAGCGTTGCACGCTCACTTGCCAAAGTAGTCTGCGCCATACGCAACTCGAAGTCCGAGATAATCTTCTGCTCGAAGAGTCGCTCCTTGCTGTTGGTTGTCAGCTCGGCAGCATCGACCGAAGCTTGAGCCACATCCACATTCGCAATAGCGGTCTGCAACTCGGCCTCATAAGGCACCTGGTCGATAACAAAGAGGGTCTGACCCTTCTTAACCATCGAGCCCTCCTTGACATAGATATCGGTGATATAGCCCGAAACCTTAGGGCGAATATCGATATCCTGCTTACCGCGAATTGAAGCAGAGTAGACTGAATTAAGTTGTCGTGATGTGGGCTCCATAACCATCACGCCATACTCTCGGTTGCGGATAGTAGACTTCTGCTCCTCGGCACACGATACGCATACGCACACGCAAAGAGCCAATACGCCCGCCGCAAACACACTCTTAGAATTGATTTTCATCATTGTTGCAGTTAGTATATTAGTTTATATTTGTATCGGTAGGGAAAGTGTTACAAAGGTAACAAATATAATTTACAATTCATAATTCGTAATTCAAAATTATTTAACAATGAGAGAAACGGGTTAGATGAGTTAGCCAATGGCCAATGGCCAATGGCTAATAGCTAATGGCCAATAACAAAAGCGGTATCCGCCCCGAAGGACAGATACCGCTCTTAACCGGAAATGTATCTCAATTAAAAGTACTTGCTACGCAAATCCTTAACCTTTGCCATCTGCTGAACAGCGAAGAGCGATGCCTGCTGCGACATACCCTCCATCATAGCCTGAAGGCGTACCTTCTCGGCCTCAGCGCTCTGCTCGCCAGCCTCAATCGAGGTAACAACGAAGACGTAAGCGCCCATATTTCCCTTAACAGGAGCCGAAAGAACATCCTTCTCGGCAGTTGCTGCGATAGCACCTACCAGACGAGGCTCAACACCCACGCCATTGACATAGAACGAACCATAGGTCACACCCTCGAAATCGGTAGCCTCCTCGCCGAACGATGCAGCAACCTCATCGATAGTCGCACCCGACATCTGCTCAACAATGTGAGCAAACTTCTTGTCGTTGAGAAGAGCCGACTTAACCTGGAACTCAACCTCCGAGAGGGGCTTATACTCCTCATCGTCAATCTCGGTCAGAACAGCTACTACATAGTCGCCATCAACCTTGAAGATCTCCGAAACATCACCCACCTCAGCATTGTAAGCCCAGCGAGCAACCTCCTGCGAACGCTCCAAGCCACGCACCGAACGCTCACCGTTTGCAATCTCAGCAACACGCGGAGTCATCGAAGCCTCAGCAGCAGCTGCGTTGAACTTCTCAATCGAGCCATTAGCCTCAACTGCGAACGAGCTTGCCGAGTTGTGGATATTGCGAGTGGTTGCAGCCGATGCAACTACGGGGTACTCCAAACGAGCAACCTTAACGTGCTTCGAGCGACCCTTAAGGCCGTCAACCTTAACAATCTGGATAGCGTTGCCGGTAGCAATCTTCACGATATCGCCCTTACGAGCCTTCTCCATCGGAGCAACAAACTCTACGGGAAGAGCCGAGAAAGGCATTGTGCCAATCACACCACCAGCAGCTGCAGTCTCAACCATCGAGTGGTTGCGAGCAGCCTCTGCAAAGTCAGCACCACCCTTAACTGCGAGGTAAAGGCTATCAGCGAGTTTCTCCTCGTTGTAAGGTACTACGATGTGGCTCAAAGTGAGCGAATCTGCAACGACCTTGCTATCCATAACACGAGCAACACTCCAAACATCGTTCGAGAGCTCGGGGCCAAAGGTCTTACCTGCCATCAGAGCAGCCGACTCAGCCTTCGAGAGTTCGTCTTTGCTAACATAGCGATCATCAATCGAACCGTGGCGATTCTGGCGCACGAGCGACTTAATATCCTCAGTCTGTGCAAATTCTGCTGCTGCATTCTTAACCTCAGCCTCGAGTGCAGACATATCCTCCTGAGTTGCCTCAACATCGAATACCACATACGAAATCGAGCGCGAAGGCTGCTGTGCAAACATCTCCTTGTGCTCGTTGTAGTACTTCTTCATCTCGCCCTTGCTTACGGTGAAAATCGAATCGGGGAGCGAGTTATAGCGGCGAGCTACAACCTTACCTGCAAAGGTGTTGTTTGCATTACGAACGCCATCAGCAACCTCCAATGCATTAACGTATACGCCACCCTTAACAATGCCCGAGAACTTTGCAATCTGACGCTCGAGTGTAGCCTGCGAGTTGATGTAGTTCCAAAGCTGGTGCATTTGAGGGTTAGCCTCCGACTGAGTGAGGAACTCGGCAATGCCGTTCACATTGTACTCACCAGTGGCAGGATTTGCAAATGCGTTGTAGAAGACACCCGAAGCGTGCTCGCCCGAGAGCATCGACAAACGCTCTGCATCCGACACAACGATACCCATCTGCTTAAAGCCGGGGATGAGTGCATGCTTAGCAATCAGCGACTGCCATGCGCCCTGCGAGAAACGCTCATCGGCAGCCTCATCGTATGCCTCTGCGCCACCATTGTTGTTCTTGGTTACCTCGTACTCGTTGTAGTACTCCGAGTAGAGAATCTTATCTCCGTTAATCTCACCGACTTTCGGGTCATTGCCACCGAAACCCATTTCGTAACGGAGCGAGAAAATAAATGCCAACAAAGCAAGTGCAATCACCACCGAAAGCACAATGCCGAACTTGGTTCTTAAAGTGTTTAGACTTAACATATTACTTAAATGTTTTATAATTAGTCAAAAATAGTTTCCAAAGGTAGTAAATTTATTCCGAAAAGTTGCACTTCAACATCATTTTTTTTGCAACATTTCGACTCTTGCCAATTCCAGACGGGAACGAGTGGTCCTCAAAATCTTAATTCGGAGGTCATCAATCGTGATTATCTCGCCTGCAACGGGCAGTCCGTCATAATTATAAATAATGTATCCTGCCAAGGTATCATACTCCTCGCTCTCCTCGATATTGAGCCCATAGCGCTCGTTCAGATACTCCACATCCAACCTACATGAGAAGACATATTCATTCTCCGACACCTGCTTTTCGACCATCTCGGGCTTATCGTGCTCGTCCTCAATATCGCCAAAAATCTGCTCGAGGACATCCTCCAACGAGATGATACCGGCCGTACCGCCAAACTCGTCGATAACCACAGCGATATTGCTCTTGCTCTTCATAAAGTGCTCGAGCATCTGTTGCAAAGGCAGAGTTTCTGCTACGAAATCGACCTCCATAAGCACCTCCTCGATGCTCTTGGGCTCATGGAACAGACTCTTGACGTTGACATAGCCCACGATATTATCAATCGAGCCCCTCCACACGAAAATTCGCGAATACATCGAATCGACAAACCTCTCGGTCAACTCCTCGATAGAGGTATCCTCGCCATCCACCGCCTCGATATCCACGCGAGAAATCATACAATCTCTCACTCTCAAATCGGCAAAATCGAGTGCATTCTGCAGAATTTTAATCTCCTGATCGGCAGGCTCGTGCTGGGTATCGTTATTGTTGCTATCCAACAGGTGCTCCAAATCGCTACGATCAAATCGCATATCGACCTCTCCGATTTCGTTCTTGCGACCGAACAGACGCAATATGCCATACGACAGCAGCGTAGTAAAGCGAGCCAACGGATAGAGCAGCAGATAGAACAGGTAGATTACCGGCGCAAAGAATTTGTAGTAGAAATTGGGCTTGCTACGGAATATAGACTTGGGAATATATTCGCCAACGAAGATTACAATTATGGTCGGCACGATGGTCTCGAGCACGAATGAGCCATTATCGGCCACCTCTCGCCACCCGAAAGCATAGGCCAAAGCCCTAATCACCACCGACATACAGAGCGAATAGACCACAAGCGCGATATTATTACCGACCAGAATAGTGGTAATATATTGACCCGGGTGGCGGGCAAAGATGTCGGCAATATAGTCAAACAGGCGATTCTGCTTGCGATCAATCTCGAGTTTGAGTCGGTTTTTATTGATGAAGGCGATCTCCATACCCGAGAAGAATGCGGAGAGGGTTAGCATCACGACAATTACCACAACAGATGTAATCATATCCTGCATCTTTCTCCCTATTTATTCATCAGCAAGTACAGCCTTCTCGGCTTTCTGTACCTTCATCTTCTCGCCACTCGCCTCAATTCGTTTATTGGCTCTCTTGAGCATTGGTCGAGGTTGTACTCCCGTGGCCGATACGGGCTTTTGCACCTCATTAGCCTTATGGATAGACTCTCGAGGCTCGGGCTGAACCTCTGGCTCAACCTTTTGGGCTTTCTCCCTCTTCTCGGTGACGGGTTTACTCTTGGCATTTTTCGGCTCGGTTGTTGCCGGTGTTGCAGCCACAGACGTCGAGTCCGAAACCTCGGTCGGCTCCGTATTGACAAACATCTTACCCGACATTCGGCGGAAACGCCAATCCTTGAGTTCCTCATCCGACTCGAAGCCCTCGCCCATAAAGACATCCGTACCCTTGACAATCTTCGAATCGACATTCGAGTAGATACGCCCCGTCTTGGAGTTCCAGTAGAGTTGTTGCGTGTAGAGTTTAGTTCCATCGGCCTTCTCGACCACCACGTCACCCTTAGCCTCCCACAACTCGCGCTTCTCGTAGAAGATGGCATAGTTAGCCACCAGCGTAGCATTTACGGTTGTGAGCGAGTCATTCTGGTAGGTAATGATGTGGATACCCTTGCGAAATTCGCGATAGGGGTCGGAAGCCAAAGTATAGCCCTCCAGCAGAGGGGTCTTAAAGTGATAGGAGCGACGCCCGTTCTCCGACATGAGAATCATCAAATCTTCACTACGCTCGGTCATCAGGGCCTCGTTATTGGCGGCCTCCGAAGAGGTCTCCTCCGAGCCACAAGAGAATAGCAAGATAGCACTTCCCAACAAGGAAAGTGCTACCATAGCATATTTTCTCATAGCTTTAGCTCCCATAGAACTACTGCGGACGGAAACGTACAACAGTCGACACGCCACGAGCAATACCACAGCTCACGGTGTATGCCGAGCCCTCCTTCAACTCTGCAAAGAAGCACTCCTCTGCAGTGGGGAAGAAGTTGCGATAGGTTGCCATAAACTTCTGTGCATCAGCCTTAACATCGGGCTGTGCATCGAGCAACGACACCGCCTTGTTCATTGTATCGTATGCAGCCCAGAAAGTTGCATCCTTAGCCAAACCCGAGCAGTTTGCGTTACCCAAAGCATAGGTCTGAGCCAAGATGAAGTATGCATATCCATTCTCAGGCTCGATAGCGATAGCCTCCTTTGCAGCCTCAGCCGACTCTACAAAGTGCTGTGCAGCCAACTCAACAACCGAGATACGGATGTAGAGCTTAACCTTCTCGGCAGGATTCTCCTCAGCCTTCACAGCCTCGTGCAGGTAGAGCTTCGCCTTGTCGAACTCCTTCTTATTCTGGAAAGCCTGTGCAAGGAAGAGAGCTGTCTCTGCCGAAGGCTTCACCTGGTAGTACTTCTCGGTAGTTGCGAAGAAGAAATCCGACTCGCAATTTGCACGCGACATCAAAGTCACAGCCTGACCCAAAACCTCAACGTCATCGGGGTTTGCAGCCAACTTAGCAGTGAAGAGCTTCTCGAGGTTCTCGCAGTTTGCAGCACCGCTCAAACCAAACGCAGTCTCGAACTGCTCCTTATTCTTCTTATCCTCATCGGTTGCATCTGTGAACATGGGCGACAAGCGCTCATACTCAGCCAAAATCAACTCAGCCTCAACCTCCTCATTTACATAGTCATCGCAGAGGTTCTTGAAGTAGATTGCCAACAACTCCGAGCCTACAGCACCATTCTTGGCAACTGCAGCCTCGATAGCCTCAGCGAATGCCTTACGGATGCCGGCACGATCCGACTGGTTGTAGGTCAGCAACTCACGAGCCTTACGCTCGAGGATGTATGCCGAGCCATACTTGGGGTGCGAGCCGAAGTGCTCGTTACGCAGGTCGTATGCCCACATAAGCGAATCGACATTAGCCTTCTTCTCGGCCAAGGTCTTCGACTTTGCGATACGCTTCTGGTAGAGCTTAATACCATTAACAAAGATGTTCTGCGAAGCAGTCGGACACTTCGCAACGAGAGTCTTGAAGTAACCCGAAGCCAAGTCATACTGCTGGTTGTCGATAGACTCCTTGAGGAACTGGCTGGTTACGATGTTCTCTCTACGCTCATCGGGAGTCTCGCCCCACTTAGCATACTGGGGATCGCTAAAATCCTGCGCTACGGCAGACATACTTACCACTGCAAACAATGCAGACAATAAAACTTTTACACTTTTCATTTTATTCATTATATTTTGAGTTATTCGATTAGTCATACTTGGGTCTTACAAACCAATAATCCTCGCCAAACATCGACAAGCCGATAGCAAACTTAAAGTAATTCTGCTTGACAAGACCGATGCTGCCAGCGGCAATACGTTTATTAGAGCCTCGGCAACCATACTCGAAACCAATATCCACCGATGAGGCTCCGAGGAAGCGCAACGGCAAACCAAAACCGACCGTTACAGCATATTGGTTAAGGCGCTCGCCACCAAAAGTCTGGTAATATCCGCCATAACGAGCACCTGCTCGATAGGAGATTCGGTTGTAGTAGCGGCGCACATCGAAGCGGTTGGGGGTATACTCGACACCCACCTTATAGGTGCTGGTATTGGCGTATGCCACCTCGACACCTTGCTCGATGATGTTCGCAATTTTGGCATTATTGCCTCTCCAATTCTGGTAAACATAATCAAATCCTGCCGACCACTTCACATCCTGATAGAAGATTCCGCCCGCAATCTGCATCGGCAGACGAATCTCATCACGCTTATTTCGATCGAAGACCGGAGTCTGCAGAGCATCGTTCACATAGAGGGTCTCGGTCAACTTCGGTCGCAGACTGCCACCAAGGTCGTAGGTCGCACCAAGTGTCAATGAACGCTTATCGTTATTGATTACGCTATACTGCACTCCCGCCTGGAACTTAAAGTTCGAAACGCTGAAGTTCTCGCTGCCCAACGCCGAGAGGGTTTCGCCATCACCGACTATATTGTGGGCAATTTTGGTTGAGTACTGGCGATTGATATCACCCCAATAGTACATTCCGGCCACTCCGAGCGAGAATCCGTTAAAAATCTCCCAACCGACACCGAGTTTAATCTCGGTAATATCGCCTTCGCCCTGATAGTTATACTTCACCTGACCAATCTCCGACCAAGCATTTTCATCCTGCTCGATTGCGGTCATATCGTAGCCGACACTACTATACGGAGTCAAACTAAAGCCAAGACCCAAGCCCTTTGCCAACGGCATCTGCAAGGCTATCTCGTGGAAGTTGACCGTAGTCTTCGAACTCTTGACCGAGCCGGCATCGGCTCCGGTCGATGCATCGTAGCGATTTTGCGAATTGACTGCGTGCATACCCTCGGCTCCGAAGTTGAAGATAAAACTCTTGCGCAGAGTTGCGCTATAACCCGCAGGATTGAGCAGGCTGGCCATCGAGGTCGAACGCCAAGCAACTCCCATACCTCCCATCGAGCGCATAGGCAGAGCACCCTGCGTGTTCAACTCTCCGACTCCGTACATAGAGTATGGCGAAAAGGCATTGGTCGCATTCGACTGCGCCGCCGCACTCCACGTCATTGTTGCCAAAAATACAACTACCGAAAATACTATTTTCGCCGCTCTATTCATTATCTTTTTTCGCTGCATTATACTCCAAAATTCGATTCAATCCGTAAAGGGTCAAATCCCAATCTGCAAATATCGTATTTTTAATTCGATTCACAAAGTATTTTGCATCTCCACCGGTAAAAATTATGCATAATTTGTCATATTTTGCCGAAAAATCGGAAATATAACCTTCGGTTTCGTACTTTATGCCCCTCATTACGCCCTGTTCGATGGCCTCTTTGGTCGAGCGACCGAACTCCAAAACCTCATCGGTCGGCTCGCACTGCGGCAATCGTTCGGTATAGTCGTGCAACGCCCTAAATCGAGCACCCGCCCCAAGCGAGATATTACCTCCTCTGAACACGCCGTCCGTCACCAGGTCGTAGGTGATAGCAGTCCCAAAATCAACAATAAGCATATTCTCGGCCTTATACAACTCCTGCGCACCCACTGCCGCTGCGAGGCGGTCGGCACCGAGAGTCTCGGGCGTCTTATAACCATTTTTCAGCGGGATGTCTGTTGCCGGAGTAAACTCCATAAAGTAATCAACCCTCTCGCTCAGCACCCTGCACACACACTCATCACCCGCACCGGTCGATGCCACTATCGCCTTGTCAATGGACTGAAACTCAGCCAGCAGTGCTGTCATCATCTCTTCGGTAAGATGCTCCACACGCCGGCGAGCAACAACTCGGTTGTTACTATCCATAACGGCGATTTTGGTTGCGGTATTGCCTATGTCGATAATTAAATTCATAGTTCCTTCAAAGTTTTCCACGCCTGCTCGACATCCGCAACTCTGCGCACGGTCATTGCCAAGCGGTCGTTATGCTGTTTCAAAACGAAGCGGTCGGGGTGTTGCGTAACGTAGCGCAACATCTCCATAAAGAGTTCGCTCTTGAAATAGGGCGATGACGAATCGCCCACGAAGTGGACTATCATCAAGCCATTCTTGACCTTCACCCTCTCCATACCCAAGCGCACAGCCTCCCAGCGCAATCTCACCACATTGAGCAGCTCCTCGGCAGCCTTAGGCAGCGCACCAAAGCGGTCTTTGAGTCGAGCCGCAAAGTTTTGGAGAGCCTCCTCCGTGCGCAGCGAATCGAGTTCGCGGTAGAGGCGCAGACGCTCTGCCTGTTGATGAACATACGACTCGGGCAACTCGGCAGCCACATCCACCTCTATCACAGAGTCATCAATAAAGTTCATCTGCTCGACAACCTCCGCTTCGCCCGTACTCATAGCCGACACATCGACACCCTCCGAGCGCAGTTCGGCAATAGCCTCACGCATAATCTTCTGGTAGGTTTCAAATCCGATGTCGGCAATAAATCCGCTCTGCTCGGCACCGAGCAAGTTGCCCGCACCACGGATATCCAAATCCTGCATCGCGATATTAAATCCTGAGCCCAAATCCGAGAACTCCTCGATAGCCCTCATTCGTCTGCGAGCATCGCTCGATAGCATCTCATCGGGCGGAGTCAGCAGATAGCAATAGGCCTTCTTATCGCTACGGCCCACCCTACCTCGCAACTGATGCAGGTCGCTCAAACCGAAATTTTGGGCATCGTTGATAATTATGGTATTCACATTGGGAATATCGATTCCGCTCTCGACAATAGTAGTCGCAATCAGCACATCGAAGTCGCCATAGATAAAGTCCATAATCAACTTCTCGACCTCGGCAGCCGGCATTCTTCCATGCGCAATGCGAGTTCGCACCGTGGGGCACAGAGCATTAACCTTTCGTTGCAGCGCAGGCAAATCGTCGACCTTGTTATGAATGAGGTAGACCTGACCATTACGCGCCAACTCTGCCTCGATAGCATCGCGGATAATCTCCTCGGAGTAGACGTGCGACTCGGTAACTATCGGGCGGCGGTTGGGTGGCGGAGTCGAGATTACCGACAAATCGCGCGAGCCCATCAGCGAGAACTGTAATGTTCGCGGAATGGGTGTTGCGGTCAGGGTCAGCGTATCGACATTGACGCTCATCTGCGTAAGTTTCTCCTTAGCTGCCACACCGAACTTCTGCTCCTCGTCGATAATTAGCAATCCAAGGTCGTGGAAACGCACATTCTTACCCAGCATCTTGTGCGTACCAATCAAAATATCAATCTTACCCGACTCCAAGTCGGCAATAATCTGACGTGTCTCGGCAGCTGTCTTAGTACGATTGAGATACTCGACCCTCACAGGCATATCTCGCAATCGCTCCATAAACGAGCGATAGTGTTGCAGAGCCAAAATCGTAGTAGGCACCAGCACCGCAGCCTGCTTACCATCGACCGCTGCCTTGAATGCTGCACGGATTGCCACCTCGGTCTTTCCGAAGCCCACATCTCCGCAGACCAATCTATCCATCGGCTGCGAGGACTCCATATCGCGCTTCACAGCCTCGGCTGCCGCCTGCTGGTCGGGCGTATCCTCCCACATAAACGAAGCCTCCAACTCCTGTTGCAGATAGGTATCGGCCGAGAAGGCAAAGCCCTTGCTCGCCTTACGTTTGGCATAGAGAGCAATGAGTTCTCGCGAAATATCCTTGACAGCTCGCTTGGTAGCATTCTTGAGCTTCTGCCAAGCACCTCCGCCAAGCTTATAAATCTTCGGCGGCTCGCCATCGCCACTCTTATAGCGCGAGATACGATGCAGCGAGTGGACATTCACAAAGAGCACATCGTTATCCTTATAGACCAACTTGATAGCCTCGTGCACCTTGCCATTCTCGTTAATCTTGACCAAACCTCCGAAGCGACCCACTCCGTGGTCGATATGCACCACATAGTCGCCCACACGCAGAGCATTCAGCTCGGCTACAGTCATCTGCTCATCACGCTTAATCTCGCCATTGATGCGGTAGCGTTGGTAGCGTTCGAAAATCTGGTGGTCGGTATAGAGGCAAAGTTTCAGATTGTGGTCCACAAAACCCTCGTGCAGAGTCACTGCCAGCGCTTTCGGCTCGGCATTGGCACGCCCTATCTGGTGGAAGATATTATCCAGGCGCTCGATTTGGGCCCTATTCTCCGAGAGGATATAGCAATCGTAACCCTGCTCGCTGTGGTCGATAATATCATCGGCCAGTATCTCAAAGTTCTTATTAAACGAGGGTTGGGGCGTGGTCTTGAACTCCACGACCACATCTGCCATTCGCTCCTTGAGCGTAGCCCGCAGCGAGACCATTCGGCTCGGCTCCATATCCTCCAACAGCGCCTTACGGCTGGTCAGAAGATTGTCAATCTCGGAGGGTTCATCCAACTCCGAGAGCATCTTACGGCGCAGGTC
The DNA here is from genome assembly GCA_017631055.1 of Alistipes sp. Taxonomy (GTDB): domain Bacteria; phylum Bacteroidota; class Bacteroidia; order Bacteroidales; family Rikenellaceae; genus Alistipes. Next base: position 2,933 of record JAGBTZ010000049.1, on the reverse strand, counting down.
ATCGACCTTACGCAGCGCATAGTCTGCATCCGCAAACCACCAAGTCACACCCTCGCCCGCAAAGCGAGCCAACGACACCTTGCGTTCACTATGCGAATTGATATTGGGGATAATATCGGCTCTCTCGATACGCTCGGCCGAGAGCTGGCTCGAAATCTCGAAACGGCGAATCGAATCGACCTCATCACCAAAGAAATCGAAGCGGAAAGGCCTACTTTCGGCATACGAGAAGATGTCGACAATACCTCCTCGCATCGAGTACTGACCGGGCTCGTAGACAAAGTCTACCTTCGCAAAGCCCATCTTCTCGAGCATATCCTCCAAGTCTGAAATTTGTATCTTGTCGCCCACGCTGACCGACAACATACCATCCGACATCTCCTCGGGCTCAACCACCGACTCGGCCAACGCCTCAGGATAGGTACAAACCACAACATAACCCTTGCCGACAGCACCTCTAAGAGCATTCATTGTATTGGTACGCTGCACTACTCCCTGTGCATCCTCCGAGCGATAGGCTATCGAGCGTTTGTATGACGAAGGGAAGAAGTAGACCCGCTCCTCGTCGAGCAGCGTATAAAAGTCGTTCAAGAGGTATGCCGCAGCATCCCTATCCTCCGCAACAAAGATATGAACTCCGCCCACACGCTCTATAGCCGCTGCCGAATAGGGCGAAAGAGCACCGCCAACCAACTCCTCGAGTCGGATGGTGGCACTCTCTCTACGCAATTCGCGGCATAACTTTCCGAGCGACTTGGCGCCCTCGAAGAGCCGTAAAACATTATTCATATCAAACGTCCTTTACAAACGTCTTGTTTCAACACTGCATACACCCTACAATCAGGTGTATGGAATAGTTCTCTACTCGAAGAGGTTCTTTCCCTTGCGGTCTTGATAACGCACATCGACCATTCCCAAACTCTGGTTCGAGCGGATATCAATCCAAACATTATACTTGCACATCCACTTCATTCGCAACGACCACAATCCTCTGCGCAAAAATGCAGCAACATAGGGGCTGACAACCAAACGCACATACCTCTTCTTGCGGTCCTGCACGAGGAACGAAATCTGATTTTCAATCTTGCGGTCGAGCAAAATCGTAGGCTCAATTTTACCCGTTCCGTTGCAGGTCGGGCAGACGTCACGGATATCGCTCACCGCTACGGGGCGGATTCTCTGGCGTGTGATCTGCATCAGACCAAACTTCGTAAGCGGCAGCACGGTATGTTTCGCCTTATCCGAAGCCATCAACTTCTTCATCTCCTCATAGAGTGTTTGGCGATTTTGTGCCTTGTGCATATCGATAAAGTCGACAATCACGATACCGCCCAAATCACGCAGTCGCAACTGGCGGGCAATCTCGTGAGCCGCTGCCAGATTGACATCCATAGCCGTCTGCTCCTGATTATCCTCAGCCTTGGTGCGGTTACCCGAGTTGACGTCAATGACGTTCATCGCCTCGGTATGCTCGATAATCAGATATGCACCACGCTTGAGCGATACATACTTGGCAAATAGTGACTTAATCTGTCGGGCAACATCGAAATTATCGAAAATCGGCAGCGTTCCGCGGTAGAGCTTCACAATCTTCTCACGCTCGGGATCCACCACTCGGATATAGCTGCGTATATTGTTGTACATCGCTTCATCATCGACAATAATCTGCGAGAAAGAGCCATCGAGGGTGTCGCGAATGATTGTATTGGCACGGCTCATCTCGCTCATCAACAGAGCCGGAGCCTGACTTTTACGGATTTGTTGGAGCGTCTTGTACCACTTCTCGACCAATGCGAGAATATCTTGCTCGATATCCAGGTCGGTGGCATTCACAGCAGCCGTGCGGATGATAACTCCGAAATTCTTGGGTAACACGGCAGCAGCCACTCTCTTAAGACGCTTTTTCTCTTCGTTCGAACGTATCTTCTGCGATAGGAATATCTTGGAGGTAAACGGCACCAACACCACATTGCGACCCGCAAGCGAGATGTCGGATGTCAGGCGGGGGCCCTTCGTCGAGATTGCCTCCTTGGCAATCTGTACCATGATAGTCTGACCCACCTCCAAGTGCGAAGTTATCTTCTCATCCTTGGGATTGATACTATCTTCGAGTTTCATTGCCTCGAGTTTCATACCACGCTTTCCGGGCTGATAACTCGACACAAGTTTCTTTAACGACGGGAAATGACCTCCCATATCGAGGCAGTGGATAAAGGCATCGCGTTCGTGGCCGATATTTACGAATGCAGCATTCAGTCCGGGCATAATTTTACGCACCTTGCCCAGATAGATATCGCCCACCGCAAAACCGTTTTGTGTCTGCTCCTTATTGAGTTCCACAAGCACCTTGTCCTCACAAAGTGCAATGGTCATTTCGGTCGGGGTTACACTGATAATTAGTTCTCGATTCATAGTCGAATAACTATTAAACATTAAATAGGTAAAGGTAAAGGAGCTAACCCCTTTACCTTTAATTTACCTATAATCGTTGTGAAGAGGTCTACTACTTCTTCTTGTGACGATTCTTACGGAGACGCTTCTTGCGCTTGTGAGTCGCCATCTTATGGCGCTTGTGCTTCTTTCCGTTAGGCATAATTTAAAAGTTTTTGAGTTAGAAATTACTTAATCTTTGCAGTGAAGCTCTTAGCGGGCTTGAATGCGGGAATATTGTGTGCAGGAATGGTGAGAGTCGTATTCTTCGAGATATTACGAGCCACCTTCTGCGCGCGCTTCTTGATGATGAAGCTACCGAAGCCACGGAGGTATACGTTCTCGTTCTCAGCCAAAGAACCCTTAATGCTCTCCATAAATGCCTCTACGATTGTCTGTACCTGAACCTTCTCGGCACCGGTCTGCTTAGCGATTTCGCTAACGATATCTGCTTTTGTCATAACTTGGTGTAAATTTATAAAGTTTGTAACTACTTCTTTTCC
>JAGBTZ010000048.1 GCA_017631055.1 Alistipes sp. | reverse complement strand
GGTCTTATTTTTCTGCCATTCGTTGCCATTGGCTAAAATAAACCTCGTCATTCCGAGGGGTTGTTTGTGTTGAGGGTGTGGGGCGAAATATCCTACCAAACAACCCCGAGAGAATCTACCGCTTTTTGTAGTGGGTTGTGGATAGCGAGTTTTCAAAAAGGTAGATCTCCTCGCATTTGCTTGTGTGCAACCCTCGCTCCCAACCCTTTCAAGATGCAAATACTCGAGATGACGAGATTTGTATATTTAGCCATTAGCCGTTAGATGGGTTAGATGGGGAGCGCAGTCTGCGACTGCGGAATAACAAAACAGGAAAGGTCTTATTTTTCTGCCATTCAATGCCATTCAGTGAGACTTGGCGAGCGAATGCCATTCGTTGCCATTTAATACCATTAGCCCCCCAACCCTCCACACAAACAGCCCCTCGGAATGACGAGTGTCTTTTGAGTTTTTTTCGCCCCTGTATACAGAATTTCGCCACAGCCAACCATCTGTTTGCTACATTATCGGGCTATCGGTCACTGAAATTTGGAGTTTTGATTTTGGCGGATGATATTTGCATAGAAACAATGAGGTTTCGGCTTGCAAGTATGATGCTGAAATCGCACTTTTGGAACTACTTTTTACAACCACGGCTTATTTATAACAAGCATATTTACATTTATTAATTATCCGCAAATCAGGGGGAGGGCGTCGTTCGCAAGAGCGGCGTTCTCTCTTTTTTTGGGGCAGACTTGGGTGTGTATTGTGGATTTTGGGGCCCGAATACAGACTTTGGGATTTTATCGCAAACCTTGGCTCGAATGAAGGCTTAGGAGAGGGACTACTTTACCTCGACAACCTTGCCCAGTCGGACATACCATATAAATCCCTGAACAGGCGAGTGGCCAATCTCGGTGAGAAGTTTCATATAGTCGCGAAGCTGCGAGTGGTACTTCTCGCGCTCCTCCTCTCCGAACTTGTAGTCAACGACTATTGCTCGGCGACCCTTAATCATCACGCGGTCGGGGCGGCGTGAGGCTTCGCCATGCGGAACGATTATATCGTTCTCGTTGCGTACCTGGGTCCACTCTCCGCCAAACCACTCGGCAATGGTGGGATTATCGAGTACTCTGCCAATCTCGTGGCGCAGTTTCTCGCCCTCGGAATGAGAAATGACGGCATCGCATATCATCTGCTCGACACTCTCGTATATCTGCTCAACAGACTCGGCATCGGCAAATGCTCGGTGCATCAAGATTCCGAAGTTGCGGGGCGAGAGTTCCACGCGCTCCTCATCCTCGAAGTAGCGTTGCGAGGGGAGTCGCAGTCGCATATCGGCCTTGTGGGTGCCGTATGCCTCGAGAATATGGTGGCTCGACAGGGTAGAGCCCTCCTTGCGGGCGCAGGGGCCGGCAAACTCTCCAAAATCGTAGTATGGGTAGCCATCCTTATCTTGTCGGCACTCCGCTCCGCTGAGGGTCGAGAGCAGTAGTTTGCCAACGGTGTTGTTCATCTCCTCCGCATCTGACGGCTGGGGAATGAATATGTGTAGCGACTCGGCGGCTCGGGTCAAGGCCACATAGAGCAGATTGATATTGTCGATATGGGAGTAGACCTTCTCGCGGTAATACTCGGGAGCGAAGTGCGACTCCTTGATAATCGACTTCGTATTTATCGGGAGTCGACCTATTCGGGCAAGCTCCTCATCCCCCTCGGCCTCTGCCCAGATATAACTGCCGACCGTGCCCTTGGCGGTGCGCGGATCGAGAGCCCAATCGCAGTAGGGGATTATTATAACGGGCTTTTCGAGTCCCTTGGCTTTGTGTATGGTGGTTATCTCGATTGTGCGCTCGCTCTGCTCTACACTCATTGACTTCGAGGAACCACACTCCTCCCACCACTTCAAAAATAGAGCTATGTCGGCAACCTTATCGATACAGAAACGGACAATATGCTCGTGCAATGCCTGGATGTAGGCGGTGCACTCGGGGCGCTCCGCAAGGTTGTAGTGCATAACTATCTGCTCGAATGCAGCCTCGGGCGAGAGTAGACGTATCGATTGCAGGAATTGCAACTCCTCCTCCGAGAGAGCCTTGCCAAAGGCCTCCTCATTGCAATCGTAACGGCGATATATTGCTCGTGCTATGGCATTGTCGGGATTGATGGCCAGGCCGAGTATGGCGATGATGAACTTGACTATGGGGGCCGAGCCGATAATCAGCGCCTCCTGAGTCATCACATCGAAACTGTAACGCGGGTCGTCGTTCTGTTGCTTGAAGTCGAGCAGCGTGCGAGCAACCTTTATTCCCGAGCTCTTGCCTCGCACCAAAATCATTATATCCTTAGGGCTGAAACCCTTGTCGAGCAGGGCTTTGATGCGCTCGATAATGGGTGGCTCCTCCTCGAAGATGGTGATATTGACGTAGCCGTCATGCTCGGCCTTTCGGCGAGGGTGCTGTGCATGTTTGGTGTATGCTGTCGAGAGCATATCCTTCAGTCGGGTAACCAGAGAGTGGGGTATGCGTTTCTCGTTGGCAGCGCTCTCGAGCGAATTGTTGAGAATGCCGTTGTCGAGTCGAACGACACGCTCTATGCAGTCGTTATTGAAGTTGACCACCAGCGGCAAACTGCGCCAATTCTCATCGAGGTTTATGATGGCAGTCTCCTCTGCACCGAGATTTTTGGCTGCAAGATGGCTTAAAATCTTCCAGTCGCCACCTCTCCAACGATAAATCGACTGCTTGACATCTCCTACCAACAGCACCGAACTGCCGTCAGACTGCGACATGGCGTTATGTAGCAGTGGCAAAAAGTCTTGCCACTCCTTGAGCGAGGTGTCTTGGAACTCGTCAATCATGAAGCGTTCGAAACGTGCGCCGACTTTCTCATAAATGAAGGGCGCATCGTTGTCGGCAATAAACTTCGAGAGGAGATATTTTGTCTCGGACAGGAGCATCAGATTCTCCTGCTCGCACATCTGCAAAACCTTGTCATAGAGGTCGGCAAGGAGGGCAAAGCTGCGGAAATTCTCGCGTATCAGCTCGGTGGTGTTCCACAATTTTGTATTCTTGCGCTGGGTGGTAATAATATCGGCCAACAAGCAGCGCAACTGCTCGACAATTGCCTGAGCAGCGGGCGAGCCTCCCTTCTTGGTAAACCACCCCTCTGTCGACTCGGCTCGTTGTTGAACGGTTGCAGTGGGCTCTTTGCGAGGGTTTTCGGCCACAGCCGCGAAGAATGTCGTGAAACTGCGATTGAAGTCGCTGTGCTCCACTCCGTTTTGGCTCATCAGCGACAGTGCCTCTTGAGCGATATTCGTTACAATACTCTTTGCGGCTTGGGCACGACTCTCCGCTTGGCGTACTATGCGTTGCAGCTCCTCTTTGTCGCAGGCATTGCCCACAGCCTCCTTGTTGCGCTCCTTGAATATCTCCTTGCCTAACGAGAGTATTCCTTCGCGAATATCCCAACGCTTGTTGTTGTCCATACGCTCGTGCATGAACTCTGTGAGCCATCGTTGCAGTTCGCGATTGGTCGCCACATCCTCGACCAAAGCATCGGTACTACGTCCCAGCAGAGTTTCGCTATCGAGCTCGATGGAGTAGTTGAGGTCAATGCCCAACTCCTTGATAAATGCTCGCAGAATGCGCTGGAAAAAGGTGTCGATGGTCAGCACCGAGAAGTGCGAGTAGTCGTGCAGTATCGAGGAGCGTACCTCGCGTGCTCGTTGGCGAACGGTCTGCTCATCGAGCGCAAGTTCATCGCACAGGCGTACCGTGTAGTTGCTTCGCTGGCCGGCAGCGAGCAGATGTATCTCTTTGAGTATACGGCTCTTCATCTCCTCGGTGGCCTTGTTGGTAAAGGTCACTGCGAGGATGTTGCGGTACGTTGTCGGATTTTCGATTACGTCACGCACATATTTGTAGGCCAATTGGTATGTCTTTCCCGAGCCTGCGCTCGCACTCAAAATCGTCGCTCTCACCCTGTACTATTCTTTGCCCGAAAGATACTAAAAACAATCCGAAATCGGGGGCTCGCTTAGCGAAAAGTACTCTATTTTGTGAAAAAAAATGTTTTTGTAGCGAAAAATGGCGAAAAAGAGGGGCTGTTCCGAAAAAAAAACGTATCTTGCTCTTCCAAAATGTAGATAGGTATGAAGAAGACAATCTTGATATTGACGATAATGGTGGTGTGCAACCTGTTTATGGGATATGCACAGCAACCTCAAAATAGTACAGCAACACAATCGACCTCTGCCGAGTCGGCTAATGTTGAGGGTGATGGCGCTACCCGCCTTGCAGCGATAATCTCAACACCTCGTTCGGAGTGGTTGGGCTCGTTCGACAAAATCAACATTGTCGGACATATGCAGGTTACGCTGATTCGTATCTCCGAGCAGGAGGGAACCAAAATCTATTTCGATACCAAGGGCTCGACAACGACCAAATTCAAGACCGAAATCGACAAAAAGGGCGTGTTGAATGTCATTGAGACTGTCGATTCGAAGCGTACCACCGTTACGGAGGTTAAAATCTATCACCACGACCTCTCTTCGTTGTCGATAGCCGGTGCTAATGTTACCATGGAGCAACCCTTCACTCAGAAGATGTTCGATTTGTCGGTGTCGGGCGGTGCAACTCTCCGTGCGGAGGTCGATGTGCTCGATATGAATGTGATGGTTACCGGATGCAGTAGCGTAATTCTCGATGGCGCAGTGCGTTATTTGGGTCTCAAGGTCTCGACTGCCAAGTTTGATGCCTCTTCGTTGCAGACCATGGCTACCATTGTCGATGCTTCACACGGAGCCGAGGTGTCGCTCTTTGTGACCGAGCGTTTGGAGGCAACGACATCAACCTCGGCTAAGATACTCTACAAGGGTCATCCCTCGCTTGTGAGAGCCCACACTTCTCTCTTTGGTGGTGAGATTATCTCTACCGACAAGTAGTGTACGATGAAGAGTTTTCTCGCCGAAATAGCAGCGAGCCTATATGAGCGTTACGGCGAGGATATCTCATCGCTGTCGATTTTGTTTCCCTCTCGCCGTGCACGTCTCTTCTTCAATGATGCGCTATCGTCTATCGCCAAGCGACCACTGTGGCAGCCCGAGTGGCTCACAATTGATGAACTAATGACCGAAATATCGGGGTTGAAGATTGGCGACAAGACCCGACTTATAGCCGAACTCTACAAGGTCTACTCCCGATACCATAACGAGCCATTCGATAAGTTCTACTTCTGGGGTGAGATGTTGTTGGCCGATTTCGATACGGTCGACAAGTATCGTATTCCGGCCGATAGGCTCTTTGCCAACATTGTCGATATCAAGGAGTTGGAAGCCGATTTGTCGTATCTGACACCCGAGCAGTTGCAAATCGTGACAGCCTTTTGGCGCAACATCACCGAGGGAGCATCTCTGACCGAGGAGAAACGCCGTTTTTTGGCTGTGTGGCGAACTTTGGCACCGATTTATCACGAATATCGCGAACGCCTCTCATCGCTCGGTATCGCCTATGCCGGTATGGTGCATCGTATGGCAGCCGATATGATTGATGAGGGCGCAGCCGCATTCTCGAAGCCTCGCCGATATGTTGTTGCCGGATTTAATGCCCTTTCAACGTGCGAACAGCGTTTGTTGAAGTTTATGACAACTGCCGCTGATACCGATTTTTTCTGGGATTACGATAACTATTACACCCGTAACCGCGAGCAGGAGGCCGGTATGTTTTTGCGCGATAATATCTCGATGTTTCCGCAACGAGCCCAAATTTCGCACGATAATTTCCGTAATATAGGCTCGGTGAGTGCAATATCGACCGTCTCGAATGTCGTGCAGTGCAAGTATGTGGCCGAGATTTTGCGCTCGCTTGCCGTTGATGGCAAGTTGGATAAGCAGACAGCCATTGTGCTTACGGATGAAAATCTGCTTGAGCCGTTGCTCTACTCGCTGCCCGAGGAGTTGGGCAAGGTGAATGTCACGATGGGATACCCCTTGCGCCAAAGTCTGGTCTACTCACTTGTGGAGCGACTGCTCGAATTGCAACGCCATAGCCGTAGTGGTCGTGACGAGCGTACTCTGTTCTACCATGCAGACGTCACGGGACTGCTTTCTCATCCATATATCTTAGATGCCGAGCCCGAGTTGGCGAAACAACTCCTTGCATCCATTCGCAAGAATCGCCGAGTGATGATTGAGGGTGATATGCTCTCCCGAAGCGAGTTGCTCGGTCTGATATTCAGGAGAGTCGAGGGTTGGGAGTCGCTGTCGCACTATCTGCAAGATGTAATCTCGGCAGTGGCTTATGCGCCGTGTGGGGAGGATAGTTCTCATCGCACAGAGTTCTTGGCGGTAATGGCAGAGCATCTCGCCAAATTGCACAATTCGCTATCGGAGTGCGATATCGACCTCTCCACGAGTGTCTACACCTCGCTGTTGCGGCGCCACTTGCAGGGCGTGCGCATTCCATTCGAGGGCGAGCCTTTGGAGGGTGTGCAGATAATGGGTATCCTCGAGACCCGTAACCTCGATTTTCGCAATGTGATACTCTTGTCGATGAACGAAGATAACTTCCCGGGTAAGCACACGGCCCAGTCGTCATTCGTGCCGTATAATCTGCGCTTTGCCTACGGAATGCCTACACCCGAACATCACGAGGGAGTCTATGCCTACTACTTCTACCGCTTGGCGCAGCGTTGCGAGCGGTTGTATATGCTCTACTGTTCGCACTCTGACGAGCGCAGTACAGGCGAGCCGAGCCGATATATACGCCAATTGGAGTATGAGACCGATTTGGATATCCGGCGAGTCGAGGTGGGTGTCGATGTCAATCTCGAGCAGGAGCCGAGCCTCGAGGTTGCCAAGAGCGAAGAGGTGCTCGAGAGTATGAAGCGCTTTTTGCAACCTGATGCACCTTCGAAACTATCGCCTACGGCATTCTCGTTGTATCTGGATTGCCCGATGAAGTTCTACTTCTCGGTGGTGGCTCGTCTGCGTTCGGAGGATGAGATTGAGGAGAGCGTGGATGATCGTATCTTGGGAAATATCTTCCACTATGCCGCCCAGTTACTCTACGGAGAGGTGGTTGATAGCCCGACAGCCGCCATCCAACTGCAGAAACTCTCTACGACCGAAAATCTCGAGCGTGTGGTAGATGAGGCTATTCGCCATGAGTATCTGCATACTGAGGAGGTCGCTCCGGAGGATTATGGTGGCGATTTGAGGTTGATACGAAGTGTCGTTGTGCGTTATCTGCGCAATGTGCTCTCGTATGATATTGCTCATGCCGATTTTAGCGTGGTGCAACTCGAGAAGCCTGTGCGATACAATTTTCCATTCAAGGTTGGCAACCAAAACCTCACCTTGCGCTTTGAGGGTATCTCCGATAGAGTGGATAGGATGGCTGACGGCTCGATGCGTATTATCGACTATAAGACAGGAAGCAAGCATCTCGACTACCGCAATCTTATCTCGCTCTTCGAGGGAAGTTCCAAGGAGCGTATATCCAACATTACAAAGACGATGCTCTATGCGATGATGATGTACTACACCTCGGGGCGCGATGTGCGACCTGTGTTGTACTATGTTCGAGCGATGCACGACAAGGAGTACTCTCCGCTGCTGACCGACAAGAGCCGCAAGGAGTCGGGCGCAATGTACTCTCTCTATCGCGAGGAGTTCGAAGCCTTGGTGGCGAATACGCTCTCGGAGATCTACAATCCGGCAATTCCTTTCCGCCAGTGTGAGGATACGGAGATATGTCGCTATTGTGACTATAAGGATGTGTGCGGACGATAGGGCCCACATTCGATAGCGAATGGCAAATACCACTCCTCCGACCTATCTCCTCCCGACTTCAATCGTTATATCTGTTTGCGTAGGCGAGCCACGGGAATGCCGAGCATTTCGCGATATTTGGCAACCGTGCGGCGTGCTATGCGGTAGCCCTTGGCATTGAGTATATCCATCAAATTCTCATCGGTGAGAGGGCGGCGTTTATCCTCCTCGTCGATGCAGTGCTGAAGCAGGTTTTTAATCTCATAGCTCGATACCTCCTCGCCACTCTCGGTCTGCATCGCCTCCGAGAAGAGCGATTTGAGCAGGATGATACCGAACGAGGTCTGGACATATTTACTATTAACCACGCGCGATATGGTCGAGACATCGAGCCCTGTGCGGTCGGCAATATCCTTGAGAATCATCGGGCGTAACTTGCTCTTGTCGCCATCCTTGAAGTATTCGTTCTGATAGTCGAGAATCGTGCGCATTGTGCGCATAAGCGTATCGTGGCGCTGCTTTATGGCCGATATAAACCACTTGGCCGAGTCGATTTTGCTCTTCACGAACTGGATAGCCTCCTTATCCTCGGCTCTGACAGAGCCATCGGGGCGGACCATATCCCTAATCATCTCGACATATCGGCGATTAACCCTCACTTCGGGTACGTTGTACGAATTGAGCGAGAGGTCGAACTTCCCATCGTGATAGTCGAGCAGAAAGTCGGGTATAATGTAGGGTGTGGCATCCACACCACCCTCAGAGTAGAGATTTCCGGGCTTGGGCGAGAGATGTTTAATCTCGTTTATCGCCTCGCGGAAATCCTCCTCATCAACCTGAAGACGAGCAATGAGCTTCTCGTAGTGTTTCTTTACGAACTCCTCGAAATGGGCAGTTATTATGCGCTTGGCCAAGCGGCGTGGGCGGGAGTTGATGTCGAGTTGTTCCATCTGCAACAGCAGACACTCTCGCAAGTTGCGGGCACCGACTCCCGCAGGCTCCAATTCGTGGATTACCGAGAGCAACTGCTCCAACTCCTCCTCGGTGGTCTCTATTCCGAGCGAGAAGGCTATATCATCGCTAATCGAGAGCAAATCGCGGCGCAGATAGCCATCCTCGTCAATGCTGCCGACGATGTAGATTGCCAGGCGCATATCGTGCTCCGAGAGGTTGCGATAACCCAATTGCTCGACCAAATACTCTTGCAACGAGCGCCCGCCCGAAATCGATACGGGGCGTTGCTTATCATCTTTTGAGTAGTTGTTTATGTGGCTTTTATAGGAGGGAGTGTCGTCTTCGCGAAGATACTCCTCGACCGAAATTTGTTGAGGCTCCTCCTCTGTTGAGCGCTCCTCCTCTTCGAGTACTATATTCTCCTCAATCTCCTGTTTTATGCGTTGTTCGAGCTGTACAGTCGGCAACTCCAGCAACTTTATCATCTGAATTTGTTGCGGAGAGAGCGTCTGTTGCATCTTCTGAATCTGACGTTGTGAAATAGCCATATCTTTTTACATTAGTGGTTTATAACACTCGACAGGTTCTTCATTATAGAGTAGTGGGTGAGGTGGAGAAGCGTGGCCGTAAGCCTACTTCTGCGACTTCTTGATAGCCTTTACGATAGCCTCCGACCAAAATTTAGAGAGATGCTTCGCTCCCTTCTCGTTGGGGTGGAGGTAGAATGTGCCGGCATTTCCCTTCTCGGGAACGTGGAAACGCTTGTGGTTCTTTTCGAAGAAACCGAAGCCGTCGACATCGCCTAAATAGATGTAATCAAACTCGTTTGCCAACGCTACCAACTCGTCAATGTAGCGGCTTACTCGCTTGAGGCCGGCAGCCAGGTACATCGTGCCGTTGTAGGTGTTGGGGCTGTACCAAATCGGGCGGTGCAACACGAATATCGCATTGGGATACACCTCTCGGCACGCCTCGATTATCTTCTTGAGATTTTGCTTGTAGTCGGCACGCGACACGGGGCTACCGGTGGTTGTTCCGTCTATAGCCGAGTCGTTGGTGCCGAGCATTATTGAGAAGATGATAGCCTCGCCGGCATCGCTCTTTGACTTGAACTCCTTCATCGCTTGTGCGACCTTCGGCCAATCGCGACCACCCTCGGGCAGAAAATCGCAAGTCGTGGCGCCCGAACGTGCGCAGTTGCGGAACTCAACCTCCACTCCGAGCGCTTTGCCAACCATTGCCGAGGTGGTAATGGGGGGTGCTGTCTTGATGCGATCTTTGTGGAGAGCACCATAGGTGATGCTGTTGCCAATGTAGACAATGTTGCACGGCTTGCTATCACCCTTCGCCTTAGCAACGTAGGGTGATGCAAGCAGTAAAGCAAGAGCTGTTATTGTCAAAAATCTTCTCATCTTCAGTGAGTTTATACGCTAAAACTCTGCATTCTTCGGTGTGCGCGGGAATGGGATGACATCGCGGATGTTGGTCATACCTGTCACGAAGAGCAGCAGGCGCTCGAAGCCCAAACCGAAGCCCGAGTGAGGTGCCGAGCCCCAACGACGAGTATCGAGATACCACCACATATCCTTCTCGGGAATGCCGAGCTCCTTGACTCTTGCAGAAAGTTTGCCGTAGTCAGC
>JAGBTZ010000008.1 GCA_017631055.1 Alistipes sp. | reverse complement strand
TTAACCTTAAAACGAGATGAAGATTATGAAAAAGATTTTTTGCTATGTAGCATCTTTGCTCGTTGCAACAGGTGCAATGGTTGGTTGTACTGAGGACATCACAACCGACAACCTCTCGAATGAGGGCGTGAACAATGTAGAGTTTATCGAGGTGGTAGCAAGCCTCGAGGCCGATGAGTCGCGTACAACACTGCTCGACAACGGTGTCGGCAAGGTGGCTTGGAGCGAGGGCGACACTATCGGTGCTATTTTGGAGGATGGTACTATCGAGGAGTGCTCGGCTACTGAGATCAATGGCTCGAATGCCAAATTCAGCGTGCCTGCAACTACAGTGTATGCGGTTTATCCTTACGCAAGCGATGACAAGTATAATGCCGAGACACATGAGTTGGGCAGAATCCTGAATTCGAATATCACTCTCGATGGCACAAACAAGGTCTTTGGCGACAAGCAGAATGTAATGCTTGCCAGCCTTACAGATGGCAAGCTTCCCTTCAAGCACCTCTGCGGTTTTATCGAGGTTAAGCTCAAGGGTACGCAGGTCGTTAAGCATGTTGCTTTGCGTAGTAATACTCGTAAATGGGATGCTCTTTCTGGTCTTACATATATAAAGTTGAAGACTATACCCGAACTCGAAAATTCATTCTCTGCAGGTCATTTGGCTGCTTTTAACTGGATTTATGCCACTTGCAATAACGTTGAGTTAAGCAAGGAGGAAGCTACATCGTTCTACTTTGTTGTTCCTCCCCGCACATACGAGAACTTGGCAATCTGCGTTCAGACCGAGAATGGCTCGTATGCTATCACCTCGAAGAATGCTATTGAGGTTAATCGTGCAAAGATTCGCCCGATTGCAGCTATCGATATTGATGCTTTGAAGCCTGCTACCGCAACCGATTTGAGCGCAAATGGTATCGCTAACTGCTATATTATCCCCGAGGGCTCTAATGCACAGTACTACTCATTCCCCGCACAGAAACTTAATGCTACCGAGAAACTTGCTGATGTAGCCTATGCTCACGTTTTGTGGAGCGACCGTGCGAAGCTTATCACCAACGTAAACTACGATGCCGAAACCGGTACCGTTCAGCTGAAGTATGCAGGTGGTAATGCCGAGGGTAATGCTATAGTATCTGTCTTCGACACTAATCACAAGGTTCTTTGGACTTGGCATATCTGGTGTACTGATACTCCCGAGGTGATTGCTATTGAGAATGTTGCTACTGTGAATGGTAAAATCCACGGAATGCTTGACCGCGACCTTGGTGCAACTTATGCTCCGAAGACACTCGATGATGCCAAAAACATCTCGGCAGAGAATGCTACCAATGCGATGGGACTTTACTACCAATATGGTCGTCCTCATCCTCTCCCGAAGGCTAAGAGTATCACTTATGCTGTTGCTGAATCAACCGCATTTAGCACAAACTCAGATTTTGAGTTGATGTATGGTTTCTATGACAGACTGCAAACTTTCCAACCTACGACCTATGCTAACACATACGAAAATGTAATGACAAATCCGCTATTTTTCCCGGTTGTTGATTTCACTGATGCAAATGGAACGACTCCAGGAAACCCAGAAACAGGTAGATATACTTCGTTCTGCAAAGGACACCCCCTGCCATGTAAAGAATCTACCAAGTTTTGGCATTCAGAGAATGCTGACAAGGTGAGCATGAAGGGCGATAATGATCCATGTCCCCCGGGATATTGCATTGATGAGTTCAACATCCAGGTCGCATTATGCCATAAAAAAACCGCATATACTCGTGTAAAGCAACACGACCAACCGAATTGGACTTATGGTTTCTATTATCAATGTCCAACAACTAAAGATATCGCTTGGCATCCCGCAAATGGATGGCGTTACGACGGAGGAACGTATTCAGGTGTAGGTCGTAAAGTAAACAGTTGGACCGCTATAGCCAATACAACTAGAGCTACTCGCTTGTACGCTATTCGCTGGCAGAATACCACTTGGGCATGTACAGCGGACACAGACACTATGTGGCTCGGAAGTATGAATGAACTTGCATACGGTTTCGGTGTTCGTTGCCGCGTAATGGACCGTACGAATTTGCAGAAGTAGTAGTTTTTACATTTAATAAGGTAAGTTAAGTGAGTCGGTTCCTTCGGGAGCCGACTTTTTTTGTGGGGTTAGATGGGGGAGATGGGGGAGATGGGGCAATTCAAAATTCAAAATTATATATTTAGCTAATGGCTAATGGCTAATGGCCAATGGCTAAATATACAAATCTCGTCATCTCGAGTATTTGCATCTTGCAAGGGTCGGGAGCGAGGGTTGCACACAAGCAAATGCGAGGAGATCTACCATTTGGAAAACTCGCTCTCTGCAACCCACTACAAAAAGCGGTAGATTCTCTCGGGGTTGTTTGAGAGGGCATTTCGCTCTCGACCGTTACCACAAACAACCCCTCGGAATGACGAGGTTATTTAGCCAATGGCTAACAGCTAATGGCTAATGGCTAATGGCTAATGGCTAAAAAACGACAGACCCCTCCGGCTTTCAGCCACCTCCCCTAACTTAGGGGAGGAGTTGTGTGTTAGATGGGGTGAATTGTGAATCCACTCCGTTACTCGCCTCGTTGCATCTGGCTGATTGTGTGCTGGAGGTAGTGTTCGATATCGAGGCTCAGGCGCTTATAGAGCGGACACGAAGTGTAGTTCTCGTTGTCGAGCAGAACATCGCGTATCGAGCGTAGCGAATTGTTGTAGTTGCTCACCTCATCACGCAGAGCGATGCCCTCCTTCGAAGAGGCACTGATGCGTGCGTGTGAAAGTTTGCGCAACTTGTCGCAGACATCGTTGAGCAAAATCATCACCACGTTATCCATCAGCGTATGTCCGTGCATATAGAGATAGGTCTGCTCGGGGACAACATCCTTCGAATCACGCAGGTAGCGACCAAACTCATCGACCGCCGACTGCATCTGCGGATAGTTGTGGCGCAGTGAGCCCAATCGAGCGTTGACGTTGCCCTGCAGCCACTCGAGAGTCGAGCGACCATTCTCCTTGATATCGAGATAGCCGAGGCGCACCGTATTGCGGAAGTCGTTGAGGGTGAAGATGCTCTCGGTACCCATCTGTGCCGAGTAGGCGTACCACAAAAATACGGGGTAGATGATGAGCGAATACTCCTCCATAAACTTCACAAAGTCGAAGATGCGGGTATCGTTCTTGGTCGCCTTGACACAGACGTTGTGGAGCGAGGGGGCATAGCACAAAAAGTTCTCGGTGGCGTAGGCGTAGGTGTGGAACATATAGCGCGAATTGCAGACTGTGCGCGACTGCTCGGTGCGCTCGCCAAAGAGGTAGTCGAAATCGGAATCCACACACAACAACTGCTCCTCCGAGGAGGTCGGAATCATCGACATCAGGACCTTCTTGCCTTTGGGTAAATCGGGACGTGTCGGCACCGAAATCTCGAAGCGCAAGTAGGGGTTGCGGAAGTGGTCGAAGATGCCACGCCAGAAGGCAACATCTTCGTATCCCTCGACATAGACCCTGACCAACCGCTTTGTCCCGAGATATGGCAATGGTTGTGGTAACGGCTCATTTATACCGTTTTTGTGCATAGTTGCGGAATTTATCTCACTTTTCATACTCTACAAAGATAGTAATTTAGTATCTTTGCGCAAAATAGAGAGCAAAGATTATACGTTTAACAGGCGAAAACCGACATTTTTTATGACTAACGATTGGAAAGCGCGACTCGGAATGGTCTATTCTACGAATCCCGACTTCGAATACAATACAGGCGAAGAGCCTCAGGTCGAGACCCTGCCCCCGGCAAAACAGGATTTGCGCGTGTGGCGCGACTCGAAGCAGAGAGGCGGCAAGGTTGTGACATTGGTGAAGGGCTTTGTCGGCTCGGATGAGGACCTTGCGGAGTTGGGTCGTATGGTCAAGAAGAAGTGTGGCGTGGGCGGCTCGGTCAAGGATGGCGAGATTATCGTGCAGGGCGACCACCGCGACCGTATAGTCGAAATTTTGGCCCAGGCAGGCTATCGTTGCAAGAAGGCCGGCAGTTGATAGACCCTCAATGAAAAGGTTGAAATATATATTGTTGTCGGTAGTGGCGATGCTTGTTTGCAGCACCGCCTCGGCGCAGTATTACTCTTGGGGTGCCGATCCCGAATCGATGACCTGGCGCCGTATTAAGGGCGATAAAATTTCGGTTATCTATCCCGATACGGCTCAAGTGTTGGGCCATAAACTCTTCCACTATGTACAGGCGGTGCAGCCTACGATAGATTTCGGTTTTAGGCATGGAGCGATGAAGATTCCTTTCGTTGTGCATCCCGAAAATGCGATGTCGAACGGTATGGTTATGTGGCTGCCCAAGCGAGTGGAGATTCTCTCCTCGCCCGCAATCTCGAGCTATTCGATGCCCTGGCTCAAGCAGTTGGCTGCGCACGAATATCGCCACGCTGTGCAGTATAACAACATCAACCGAGGCTTTGTTAAGGCCTTTAGTTACATCCTCGGTCAGCAGAGTTCGACCATCGGTCTGCTCTTTATGCCATTGTGGGGAATGGAGGGCGATGCGGTCATCTCCGAGACCTCGATGTCGTCGTTTGGCCGAGGTTTGCAGCCCTCATTCTCGATGCACTATCGTGCTGTGGGCGATAAAATCCTCTCGCACAGAAGTCGTGATAAGTGGTTTTGTGGCTCGTTCAGGGAGTATGTGCCCGACCACTATCAGCTCGGATATCAGATTACCTCATACGCCAATACGAAATATGACGAAAATATCTGGGATAACATTGTGCGCTACGCCGTGCGAAATCCTTACGTTATAGCCACCACTTATGTCGGATTGAAGAGGTTCTATTCGACCTCGACAACCAAACTCTTCCGCGAAACATTCACGGACCTGAATAACTATTGGCGACCTTTGGCACAAGAGGAGGACTCTTCGACAAGGCTCCCTGTGCCCAAGCAGCGCAGTTATACGACCTACCGTTATCCGATGCCTTTCGGGGAGGGTAAAGTGCTCTCGTTCAAGGAGGATTTGGATAAGCCCATGGCATTGGTTGTGACCGATACGGAGAGTGGTCGGGAGCAGCGATTGTGCTATACGGGTAATATCTCGACACGTCCGACAATCTCGGGCGGTAAGATATGGTGGACAGAGTATCGCCGAGGTGTGGTCTATCAGCAAAGAGTCAATTCGCGCTTGTGCTATGTCGAGCAGGGTAGACGTGCAACCCGTACCGTGTTCCGCTATCGCAATGTGCAGTTCCCGACAGCCATAGATGGCAGCACCTCGTTGGCGTGGGTCGAGTATCGACCAGATGGCATCTACCAAATAGTGCTCGGAGATAGGCGTTCGCGCAGGGTTGTCGCGAAGATGGCCGAGGGTGTCGAACTTCACTCGTTGGCTTACGATAATCAGACACGAAAACTCTACTTTATCGCTACGGATGATAGCGGTATGTGGCTGGGTCGTGTCAATGACGATAATACAACTTCGCCTTTGACCAGCGGTGCCTACATCACCATCAGCGACCTGAGGGCTCGTGACGGAGTGCTCTACTTCGGCTCCATAGCTTCGGGCAAGGATGAGGTGCATTGCTACAACATCGCCTCGGGTGAGGAGTTCCGCATCTCGACCTCGAAGTATGGCTCCTTCTCGCCGATGCCGACCGGAGAAGGGGAGGTGTTGATGACCACCTACGATAGCGAGGGTTATCATCTGGCGAGCCAGCGAATAGACTCGGCTTCGTTGATTAGTGTGTCGCCTTCGCAGTTGCCGCAGAATAGGGTAAATCCTCCTCGCAAGAGGTGGAATACCATCAATCTCGACACTGTGAAGTTCGACCAGCAGGTTGCCGATCGCCAGAAAAAGGAGCTGAAGCCTCGCCGATACTCCAAGTTTGCGCACCTCTTTAATGTTCACTCGTGGGCACCGGCTTCGTATGATCCGTTTACACTCTCGGAGGGTCAAATCGACTTCAATCTGGGCGTAACGGCAATGTCGCAGAGCTTACTCTCGAATGCCGAAGGTATGGCCACTTGGGGATGGAATAGGGATGAAGGCTCGGTCTATAAGGGTACGTTGCGTTACTATGGTCTGGGTGTGAATTTGAGTTTGAGCGCAACCTACGGCGGTAGACAGCGAATGTACCAGGCCTATACCTGGGTTATGAATCCCAAAACCGAGAAGTATGAGTTGGTCTTGCCCGATAAACCGCATCTCGATAAGTATTACGATGTGACCGCTTCGGCATCGTTGCCGCTCTACTTTCAGCTCGGTTATCGTACTCATTATCTGGGTGTGAGCACCTCGTGGAACTACTCTAACGGATTGGTTGCCAAGGTGCGAGGTATGGCCAATATGATACTCTCGGGTCAGATTTCGAATGTGGCTAAAATCGGCTATCGCGAGGGTGTTCATCTTCTGCAATTCGGTATCGGCTATCAGAGTATGGTGCAGTTGGCCCATAAGGATTTCCTGCCACGCCAGGGTTATGTCGTCTCGTTTAATTATGCGCTCAATCCGGCAAACCAGGACTTCGGTCAGCTCGTGGCAGCATACGCTAAGGTCTACCTGCCGGGTGTGGCGGCTCATCACTCGTTGTCGATAGCCGGGGCTTACCAGACTACGTTCGGAGGTTTCGAGTCGGATGTGTTGGCATCCAATCTCTCGTTCAAATCCTCGCTGCTCATCCCGCACGGATTTAATTCGGGCGATATAATGAATCGCAACTATTTGGCTACATCGTTGAACTATCAGTTGCCGTTGTGCTATCCCGAGGGTGGAATTCCGACATTCTTGTATTTCAAGCGAATACGTTTGAATGTGGGATTTGACTATGCTTCGTTCGACAAGCAGTCGTTCGTTGCCGAAAAGGAGCCCGAGCCGGGGGATATTGCCGATATTGTTGAGCGCCGTAAGCATCTGTTTGCCTACGGAGGCGATTTGACCTTCGATGTAAACTTCTTCAGAATGCCATCGGCGGCTACGGTTGCCCTCACTGTGTCGGTCTACAAACCGCACGGCAAGAAGGGAATGTTTGTGTCGGGAGGTGTAGGTTTGCCGTTCTGATGTGGATAATTGAGCGAAAATGTGTAACTTTGCAAAAAATATGAGAAAAGATGGCTCAAAAAAATAATAAAACCACGCAAAGCAAAATCATCAAGTGGATGTGGTATGCGGTGATGATTCCTATGGGATTGTTGTTCACGATGTTGCTGCTCACATCGCTTGGTCTCTTTGGCCGCATGCCCTCGTTCGAGGAGTTGGAGAATCCGAAAAGCAACCTCTCGACCGAAGTCTACTCGGAGGAGGGTAAGGTGTTGGGTACATTCTTCGTGCAAAATCGTTCATACGTTCAGTATGACGACCTCTTCCCGCAGGACTCATCTCTGGTGATAAGGATGCAGGGTCGCAATATGCCCCCGATTGTTGCGGCGCTGATTGCCACCGAGGATGTCCGTTTTTATCGCCACTCGGGTATCGATATCCAGTCGTTGGCCCGTGTCGGAATTAAGACCATTGCACTGCAACGCAGTTCGCAGGGTGGAGGTAGTACCATCACTCAGCAGTTGGCCAAAAACCTCTTCCCGCGTGATACGGTGCGTAATCGCGGTAAGGTGGCTCGCAGTACCAAACTCGTGATTTCGAAGTTCAAGGAGTGGATTACCGCCATAAAACTCGAGTACAACTACACCAAAGAGGAGATTGCGGCAATGTATCTGAATACGGTGGCTTATGGCTCGAATGCCTACGGAATTAAGTCGGCGGCGCAGACCTTCTTTGGCAAGGAGCCTCACGAACTCAATATCCAGGAGGCGGCTGTGTTGGTCGGTGTGGTCAACGCCCCGACACGATACTCTCCCGTGCGTAATCCCGAGAGTTCGTTGGCAAGGCGTAATCTCGTCATTGCCCGTATGGAGGTCGCCGGTGCCTTGACCAAGGGCCAGCGCGATTCGATTGCGGAGTTGCCGCTGGTGCTCAACTATAAGCCCGTGTCGCACAATGAGGGTGAGGCTACCTATTTCCGCGAGATGCTGCGTTTGGTGATGAATGCCAAGCGACCCACGCGCCGACAGTTCTACACCGAGTGGGACTACGAGCAGGCGGTGAAGGAGTATGACGAAAATCCGCTGTATGGCTGGTGTCACAAAAATCGCAAGGCTGATGGTGAGCCCTACAATATCTACCGTGATGGTCTGAAAATCTATACCACAATCAACGCCTCGATGCAGGAGTATGCCGAGAATGCGTTGTGGGACCATATGAAGAGTACGGTGCAGCCGATGATGGATGCGCAGGTTAAGCGCATGGGAGTACTCTTCCAAGACCTCGACAAGGAGGAGGTTGAGGCTCTGATGCATCGTGCCATCCGCAACACTGACCGCTATCGCAATATGAAGCGTGCCGGAGTGGGCGAGAAGGAGGTGATGGCGAGCTTCGGGCAGAAGTGCCGTATGAAGGTCTTTACCTTCAAGGGCGAGCGTGATACGCTGATGACTCCGCGTGACTCGATTTTGCATCACAAGCGTATGATGAGAGCAAGCTTTGTGGCGATGGATCCCCACACAGGCTATGTTAAAGCCTATGTCGGAGGCCCCAACTTCCGCTACTTTAAGTACGATATGGCGAAGCAGGGCAAGCGACAAATCGGCTCTACGGTTAAGCCCTTTATCTACACCTTTGCTATCGACCACCTCGGACTTACGCCTTGTACGATGGTGCCCAATCTGCCCGTTACGATCGAGACCTCGCTCGGCACAGCCTGGTCGCCCAAAGAGGCGGGTAAGGTGGAGTATGACGGAGTGCTGCACCCGTTGGCTTGGGGCTTGGCTCGTAGTCGCAACAACTACTCGGCATGGATTATGAAGCAGGCCAAGCAACCCGAGGCGGTGGCCGATTTCGTTCACAATATGGGTATTCGCAGCTTTATCGACCCGGTATATGCGATGTGTTTGGGTACGTTCGAATCGAATGTCTTTGAGATGGTGAGTGCCTACTCGACCTTCGCCAATGAGGGTGTGCATAACGACCCGATTTTCGTTACCCGCATCGAGGATAGGCAGGGTAATGTGATTTCGACCTTCAGTAACCCCTCGCAGGATGCTATCAGCAAGCAGACGGCCTATACGATGCTCACGATGCTCAAGCGCGTGATCTCGGGAGGTACGGGTGGCCGTATGGTGTGGAAATATGGCTTCGGCAATATGGATATTGCGGGTAAGACCGGTACTTCGAACGATAACCGCGATGCGTGGTTTATGTGTATTACGCCCAAGTTGGTGGCCGGTGCGTGGGTCGGTGCCGAGGATCAGCAAATACACCTACGCTCGGGCGGTGAGGGTAGTGCTATGGCTCTGCCTATCGTGGGAGAGTTCCTTACCAAGGCTTATGCCGACCCGAAGTTGGGTCTTAGTCGTGAGGATACCTTCGCTCGCCCGCCGATGGCACCTGTGTATGAGTGCCCGGATGAGGCAGAGGCTCCGGGAGCGGATGAGGGTGGCTCGGAATTTTTTGAGTAAGATGATAGTGTAGAATAATATAAAACAGATAGTTATGAATATCGCAATCGTTGGCGCAAGTGGCGCAGTGGGTCAGGAGTTTCTGACCATCTTGGAGGAGCACAACCTTCCAATCGACTCTTTGACACTCTTTGGCTCGGAGCGTAGTGCCGGCCGTAGTTATAAGTTCAGAGGCGAGGAGTTG
The DNA here is from genome assembly GCA_017631055.1 of Alistipes sp. Lineage (GTDB taxonomy): Bacteria > Bacteroidota > Bacteroidia > Bacteroidales > Rikenellaceae > Alistipes. The sequence continues at coordinate 35,028 of JAGBTZ010000008.1, read as the reverse complement.
ACAGTGAAACTGCTCCAGCATAATGACGATTTTAAGGGTATAGATGTGGCTTTGGTGTCGGCCGGTGGTGGTACTTCGAAGGAGTTTGCCGCAACGATTACCAAGCACGGAACGCTGATGATTGATAACTCGAGTGCTTTCCGTATGGATACGGATGTGCCTTTGGTGGTGCCTGAGGTCAATCCCGAAGATGCGCTGAATGCTCCGCGTGGGATTATCGCAAACCCCAACTGTACGACAATTCAGATGGTGGTGGCGCTGAACGCTATCGAGAAGTTGTCGCATATCCGCCGAGTGCACGTTGCGACCTATCAGTCGGCAAGTGGTGCGGGTGCGGCTGCGATGCAGGAGCTCGAGAAGCAGTACGCTGAACTCGGTGCGGGCAAGGAGGCTACGGTCGAGAAGTTCGCCTATCAGTTGGCTTACAATGTGATTCCGCATATTGACGTATTTGCTGACGATGACTACACGAAGGAGGAGCTGAAGATGTACAACGAGACCCGCAAAATTATGCACTCGGATATCGAGGTGTCGGCAACTTGCGTGCGAGTGCCGGTGATGCGTGCCCACTCGGAGAGTGTGTGGGTTGAGACTGCGGAGCCTGTGTCGGTTGAGGCTGCTCGTAAGGCTTTTGCCGAGGGCGAGGGTCTGGTGTTGATGGATGAGCCTCAGTCGAAGGTCTATCCGATGCCGCTCTTTATTGCGGGCAAGGAGCCTGTCTATGTGGGCCGTGTGCGTAAGGATTTGACCAATCCGAACGGTTTGGCCTTCTGGTGCGTGAGCGACCAGATTAAGAAGGGCGCTGCGCTGAATGCGGTGCAGATTGTCGAGTGGCTGGTTGCCAAGGGCGCATTGAAGTAGCCTTAATAGAGGTGTTTTTGGTCGGTTTTTCGGTGCAAAATACCTAATTTGAGACGGATGAGCAATTTTAGTTTGTGAAATTCGTTAATTCATTGTATTTTTGCAAGATTTCAGTTGGAAGCGACTGGCCGTACTTAATAAAGATATTTCGATAGGTATGTCAAAAGTGTTGTATAGATTGCTAATGGTGGTTGTCTGCTCGGTATTGGTTATCGGCACAACCTCTGCTGCGCCATCTTCGGAGGAGAAGCAGGCGGAGCGTAAGCGTCTGACTGCTCGTGAACGTATCGAGATGGGTAAGAAGGTCGGCATCCCGCGAATTATCAAGAGTGGTGATGCCCGACTGATGTTTGACGAGGGTTACAAGTACTACGAATCGGGCAAGAAGAATAGTTGGTCGAAAGCCTATATGCTCTTTGATGCGGTGCAGCACTACTATACCGGAACTCGTACCGAGGATTCGGTGATGTTCTTCCGTGCGCGTTGCAAGTTCAAGGAGCGTGACTATGAGGAGGCTACTACGCTGCTGGATGAGTATCGTCACAAGTACGGTGGTGGTGACAGCCCCTTTATCGAGGATGCTGAGGGTATGTATGCTCTCTGCCACTACTATATGTCGCCCGAGCCTCGCCACGACCAATCGATAACGGCACAGGCGATAGTTATCATCACGGAGTTTATGTCGCGCTATCCCGAGTCGACCCGCCTGGAGGATTTTCGTAACATAATCGAGGAACTGACTCAGCGACTGCACGATAAGGCCTTTATCAATGCCTATACATACTATAAGATAGGTCGCCACAAGTCGGCTATCGTAGCGTTCCGTAATGCGTTGAAGAAGTATCCCGAGTCGTCACATCGCGAAGAGTTGATGTACTATGTGGTAAAGTCGGGTTATGAGTTGGCTCAAAACTCAATTGAGGAGAAGCAGACCGACCGATATATGGCAATGCTCGATTCGTACTACTCGTTTATTGCCGAGTTCCCCGAATCAAAACACGTTAAGGAACTTAACCGCCTCTCGAAGGCTGCAAAAGATTACTTGGAGAAAAATAACAAAGAAAATCTATAAAGATGGAGATTAAAAAGAACATTCCCAACAACACCGTGACCCGTAAGATCGTTGACCTCGATAAGGATACGGGTAACATCTACGAGAGCATCAACATCATTGCTCGCCGTGCAAACCAGATCGCTGCAGAGCTTAAGCAGGAGCTCAATCGTAAGCTTTCGGACTTCTCGTCACCGACCGATACGATGGAGGAGACCTTCGAGAATCGTGAGCAGATTGAGATTTCGCGCTACTATGAGCGTCTGCCCAAACCGGTAATCATCGCTACCGAGGAGTTCCTCGATGACGAGGTTTACTACAAGAAGAAGGAGGAGTAGAGTTTTGTCACTTGCAGGAAAACATATCCTGTTGGGAGTAACGGGCAGCATAGCGGCTTACAAGGCTGCTGTGCTTTGTCGTTTACTTAAGGTTGCAGGTGCCGAGGTGAAGGTTGTGATGACCCCCTTGGCAAAGGAGTTCATCACTCCGCTGACGATGGCAACCCTCTCGAAGAATCCTATCGCTGTGGAGTTCTACAACCCCGAGAATGGCGATTGGCACTCCCACATCTCGCTTGGCGAGTGGGCTGATTGTATGCTTATCGCTCCCGCTACGGCCAATACTATGGCGAAGATGGCGGCCGGTATTGCCGACAATCTTCTGTTGACGACCTACCTCTCGGCTCGCAATTTGGTGATGGTCGCTCCGGCAATGGACTGCGATATGTTTGCCCATCCGGCTACGCAACACAATTTGGAGGTGCTGCGCGAGCGTGGAGTGGAGATTATCGAGTCGGGCGAGGGCGAGTTGGCCAGTGGTTTGGTGGGTAAGGGCCGTATGGCAGAGCCCGAGCAAATCGTGGCAGCGGTGGAGGCTGCACTTTCCGAAAAAAAAAAGAGCCTGCAAGGTAAGCGATTCCTTGTGACGGCAGGAGCCACTGTGGAGGCTATTGATCCCGTGAGGTTTATCTCAAATCACTCTACGGGCAAGATGGGCTATGCCTTGGCTGAGGAGTTGGCTGAGCGTGGTGCGGAGGTTACGCTTGTGAGTGGTCGCACCAATTTGGCTGTGCCCCGAGGTGTGAGGCGAGTGGATGTCTTGTCGGCCGAGCAGATGTATGAGGCTTCGGTCGAGGCCTTCGAGGGTGCTGACGGAGCGATTATGTGCGCTGCTGTGGCGGACTACACACCTGCGGAGGTGGCTACCTCGAAAATCAAGAAGAGTGACGATGATATGGCCATTCGCCTGAAGCGAACTCGCGATATTGCGGCCTCGCTCGGAGAGGTGAAGGGCGAGCGCCTGCTCGTGGGCTTTGCTCTCGAGACCGATAACGAGAGGGTCAATGCCGAGGCGAAGTTGGCGAAGAAGAATTTTGACTTCATCGTACTTAACTCGTTGAGAGAGAAGGGTGCCGGTTTTGGGGTCGATACCAATCGAGTGTCGCTCATCGACCGCACTTCGCGCGAGGAGTTGCCGCTGATGTCGAAGCGAGAGGTGGCAGAACGTATCATCGATAAGATCGAAACACTATTATAGTAAGATAACCAGGGTGTTATGCTGAGTAGATTGACAGTCGAAAACTATGCGCTCATCGAGCATTTGGAGCTTGCGCTTGATGCTCACCTGAATATCGTGACGGGTGAGACGGGTGCCGGAAAGTCTATCCTGCTCGGTGCGCTCGGACTGCTGCTCGGAGCCAAGAATGATGGCTCGGCAATGAAGGATAACACCCGAAATTGTGTGGTCGAGGGTCACTTCTTGCTCAAAGGGTTGGGCTTGGAGCCGCTCTTTGAGGAGTTGGATATCGACTACGAGGATGAGACTATCATCCGCCGCATAATAACCCCTGCCGGTAAGAGCCGTTCGTATGTGAACGATATTCCGGTGCAGTTGGCGCAACTCAAGGAGTTGGGTGCAAGGCTGATAGATATTCACTCCCAACATCAAAATCTGATACTCTCTTCGGAGTCGTTCCGCATGCAGGCGGTGGATGTGGTTGCGGGGAGTGAGGAGTTGCTCGCCCGCTATCGTGAGGAGTATAGACTCTGGTGTGATGCCCGTAAGCAGTTGGCTGCTCTTGTTGAGGAGGCGGCTGCGGCTCGCCGTGACGAGGAGTGGGTGCGTTTTCAGGCCGAGGAGTTGAGGGCAGCCAACCTCAAGGAGAATGAAATCGAGGAGTTGGAGCAGGAGCAGGCGGTGTTGGCAAATGCCGATGCCATAGGCTCCACGTTAGGCGAAATCAGCGCTCTGCTCGAAGAGGAAGAGGTGGGCGTATTGTCGGCATTGAAGCGTAGCGAAACGGGCTTGTTGCACATCAAAGATAGCTACCGCGAGGGCAATGAGTTGGCGACAAGAGTTCGCTCGGTGCTACTCGAACTCAAGGATGTGGCTGCAACAGTTGCCTCGGATGCCGAGCGAGTGGAGTCCAATCCCGAACGTCTGGAGCAGGTCGATAATCGTCTGTCAGTGCTCTATAACCTCTGTCGTAAGCACGGGGTGGAGAGCGTGGGCGAGTTGATACTTCAGCGTGATAAGTTCTGTGCTCAGCTCAATGCCATAACCCGCTCCGATGAGCAGATTGCGACTCTGGAGACGGAGGTGTCGAGATTGCAGTTGAGGTGTGCGGCTTTGGCCGATAAGCTCCACGATGCGCGTGAGGGGGCGGTGGCAACCTTTGCCCAGGAGATTGGTGAGCGATTGGCTCTGCTCGGAATGCCCGATGCGCAGTTCGAGGTCGAGGTGCGCGGCGGTGAGGAGTTGAAGCCGATGGGTAGGGATGAGGTGATATTCCTGTTTACGGCTAATAGGTCGAAATCGCTGCAGCCTGTCGAGCGTATCGCTTCGGGCGGTGAGATGTCGCGTATGATGCTCTCGTTGAAGGCGCTGCTGGCCGGTAGAATGAAGTTGCCTACAATCATCTTTGACGAGATTGATACAGGTGTGTCGGGTCGTATTGCCGATGCTATGGGCGAGATTATCGCTGAACTTGCGCAGAGAATGCAGGTGGTCAACATCACCCATCTGCCTCAAGTGGCATCGAAGGGCGAGGCTCACTTTGTGGTCTACAAGGAGAATGCGCACACCAATATCAAGCGCCTTTCAGCCGAGGAGCGTGTGGTCGAGATTGCCAAGATGCTCTCGGGCAGTGCAGTGAGCGAAGCTGCACTCTCGCAAGCCCAAATTCTGTTGGGTGCGAGATAGAAGTACCACTCCGTTACAAAATCAATATCGCTATTTATCCCTCTTGTCGCGTAGGAAGATATGCTCGAGCAGGAGGATTATGATTACGCCCATCACAAATCCGTTGCCGACAATGGGACGAATGATTTGAGGGATGGCGCCAATGGCATCAGCCGGAGCAAAGGTCATAATCACGTTGTAGAGCAGTGGCAGGGCGAGAATCATTCCGTGGCGGAACTCGGTGACACTACCGGTCGAACGCACCATCTCAAATCCTGCAGCCAACTGCGTACCCATCAAGAATAGCAACACTGTGCCCATCACGGGTGAGGGTATCGACATCAGAAAACCTACAATCGTGGGCGAGAAGGCTATGGCAATCATCGCCAAGCCGGCCGGAATGACCGTGTAGCGCGATGCGCAGCGAGTGGAGGCCACGATGCCCGGGCTCAACGAATAATCAACAGGACCGATGACACCGACCGCTCCCGAGAGGATGTTGCCCACGCCGACCAGAATCATTCCTCGCTTGTTGCGTGGCTCCATCTTATCGGCTCCGACCATACCTCCGAGCGACTGCACCGAGCCAACTTGGTTGATTAACAACGCCACATAGCAGAAGAGGAACGAGAGGACCACGCCCCAATTCAGATCGAACTGCTCCATGATGAGGCTCGTTTTGTGGGTGTCGGTTGCAATCGAAGAGGGAAATCCGACAAAGGCGTAGTAGACCAACGAGCCCAAAACCATTGCCCACATGACGACTGTCGATTTCCAAACGCCGCGCAGCAGATTGTTGGCAACGGCCATCAGTGTAGTGCAGATGATGCAGAACCAGAAGGCGAGTTGCTGATGTGCGGGATTGGAGAATACGAGGTTGATGATAGGCTTGGTGATGGTGAATGATATCAGAAGCAGAATGGAGATTACGATGCGAGGGGTGAATAGGCGCTGAAGGCGCGACATAACACCACTCACAGCTATCAGAGCGATAAATGCTCCGCCAACCATCATCGAGGTATAGATTGCGCTCTGGCTGCAATCCTGTGCCATGGCCGAGATGACTCCCATCAGCAGTGCCGCCGCGGGGCCTGCAACCAGCGGTAAGCGATGTCCATATACGGCCTGGATGACCATCATGGCACCCATAATGCCGAAGAGTTTTTGGGTGTAGGAGATAGTCTCGCCAGCAGGTGCGATGAAGGTGCTGGTCAGTACTACCGGAATGGAGATGAGCAGCCACTGAATGCCGTAGAGTATCAAGTGTGACCAGCGGGGACGGTCGTTGAGTGCGTATCTGAAATCCATATTTTTCGCTATTTTGAGTTTGTGTAAAATGGGTTGTTAAGTTTGGTTATCCGAGAGCTACATCGAGTATCATCATCAGCGTAAAGCCCGCTGCAACACCTATAGTGGCGATATTGGAGTGGTGGCCACTTTGCGACTCGGGGATGAGCTCCTCGACCACGACATAAATCATCGCTCCTGCCGAGAACGCCAACAGGAAGGGGAGTGCGGGGAGTAACTGCTCGATAAGCAGTATGGTGATAATGGCTGCTATGGGCTCAACAATGCCCGACAGTGCACCATAGAGGAACGAACGGCCCTTGCTGTTGCCCTCGCCCTTGAGTGGCATCGAGATAATTGCCCCCTCGGGGAAGTTCTGGATGGCGATACCGAGCGAGAGAGCCATCGCTCCGGCAAGGGTTATGCCCGCACTCTCGACCATGGCTCCCGCAAAGACCACTCCGACAGCCATACCCTCGGGGATATTGTGGAGTGTGACGGCAAGCATCAACTTGGCCGAGCGACCGAGTTTGGATTGTAGTCCCTCCGCCTCGTTGGAGTTGACGTGGAGGTGAGGGATGAGCGTGTCGAGCAGCAGCAGGAAGAACATACCGCCGACAAATCCCACAGCCGCAGGCATCCAAGCAGTTATGCCCTGCTCGGTAGCGATGTCGATCGAGGGAAGCAGCAGCGACCAGACCGAGGCTGCCATCATCACACCCGATGCGAAGCCGAGCAGAAGTTTTTGCAAGCGTGGCGAAAGTTCGTTGCGCAACAGAAAGACCATTGCTGCACCGAGTGCTGTTCCGGCGAATGGGAGGAGAATTCCTATGGTTGAGTTTATCATAATTTGTCTGTTTTGCACCTCAAAATTAGGAAAACTATTTGAAAATCGTGCAAAAATGCGTATATTGTCACAAAATGTTGCAGTGTGACGTACTAAAAAGCCTTCATTGCACGTTATAGGAGTGTATACCACATTTGGAATGTGGTTTGCATTGAAAACAGAGTATAAACCAATAAAGATGCGACAATGAGAAAATTTGTGATTGTTTTAGCTGCCGTTATGGCAACGCTCGGGTGTAGTGCCGCAGAGATGGACGATACTCCGATCAAAGCAGAGGCTCTGCCCTCGGCTGCTCAGAAGTTTATTAAGTCAACCTTCCCTTCGTGCGAGGTTCTGTATGCAACCAAGGATGTGGATTTCACTGCGGTTGAATATACTGTGGGCCTTACCTGTGGCTATGTTATCGAGTTTAATGGCAAGGGTGAGTGGAAGGATATCGATGGTAAGGGCAAAGCTCTGCCCGAGTCGATTATCCCTGCACCAATACGCAAAACCGTGGAGGAGCGCTTCCCGGGATGCGTTGTTACCGACATCAACAAGGAGAGAGGTGGTTACGAGGTTAAACTCAACAATGGATTGGAGGTTAAGCTCAATGCTGCCGGTGTGATACTCGAGGTGGATGATTAGCTAAGGGCTTAGAGTCCAACTTGTTAAAACGGAGGTGCTGTCCGAACTGAAGGTCGGGCAGCACTTTTTGTATTTTGTCGCCTAAAATTGTATCTTTGCAACTCGAAAATGTTGCTATGAAGTACAAAGTTTTAGCCCTTGATCTTGACGGCACGCTGACCAACTCCGCAAAGGAGGTTAGCCCGCACACTCGCCTTATGTTGGAGCGTGCGCAGCAGGCCGGTGTGACGGTAGTACTCGCCTCGGGGCGCCCTACGCCCGGAGTGCAGTGGGTTGCCGATATGATAGAGTTCCATAAGCAGAAGGGCTATCTGCTGGCCTATAACGGTAGCGAGATTATCGAGAGCGCAACGGGCAATAAGGCCTTCGATTTACATGTCAATCCGGAGCATATACCTTATATATATGACACTGCGCGAGAGTATGGCGTGCAGATGGCGATGTATCACGATGGGGTGGTGTGGTGCGATGATGTCACTACGGAGTGGATTGAACTTGAGTGTGCGCTGAACCACATGCCCAGCCACCAAACCCAAAGCCTGCTCGAGGAGTTTAGGTGGGATACCCCGAAGTGTATGATTTCGGGAAAACCCGAGATTTTGGAGCGTTTGGAGCGAGTTTTGAGTGATGCGGTGGGCGAAGACCTGGGTATCTTCCGCTCGGAGCCCTACTTCTTGGAGGTGATGCCCCAGGGGCTGAATAAGGCGAGTGCGCTCGGCCTGTTGCTCGACCATCTGGGCTATAGCCCTGAGCAACTTATTGCCTGCGGCGATGGTTTTAACGATGTGCACATGGTCGAATTTGCCGGCTTGGGTGTGGCGATGGCTAATGCTTGTGAGCCCGTGAAGGCGGTGGCGGACTTTATTACCAAATCTAACGATGAGGATGGAGTGGCCTATGTGGTCGAGAAGTTTATGCTCAATGAGTAGGAGTGTGAAGTTAAAAATATGATAGAGATGAAAAATTTTTTGGAATTGGTCAAGGCTCGCTACTCTTCGCGAGCATATAGCGATCGTAAGGTCGAGCCCGAGAAGGTGGAATATCTGCTTGAGTGTGCACGTCTGGCTCCCTCGGCAGTAAATCTTCAACCTTGGCACTTTATTGTTATCGAGGGGGCTGATATGCGCTCGAAATTGGCTGAGTGTTACAAGCGTGAGTGGCTGCGTGAGGCTCCGCTCTATATTGTTGTTTGTGCCGATAAGGCTCAGTCGTGGAAGCGCAGAAAGGATGGCCACGACCACGCAGATATCGATGCCGCTATCGCTATCGAGCACATCTGCCTTGCAGCTACGGAGCAGGGTCTGGGCTCGTGCTGGGTATGTAATTTCGATGCTGAACTCTGCTCTCAGGTGCTCAATCTCGAGGGTGAACTCTATCCGGTGGCAATTATCCCTGTAGGTTATGCAACAGATGAGCCGACCGAGAAGAGACGCAAGGCTCTCGAAGAGATTGTAAGCCGTATGTAGAGGCCTATTTTGAAATTTTTGCATATCGGAGGTTACAACGAGCCGAACTTTTTGCTACATTTGCAACGCTTTTTTTGAAAAAATGAACAATTCTTGTGTAGCATAAAGTTACACGTTTCGATATGCAAGAGGTAGAAATATGGGCATTGATTCCCTTTGCGTTAATGTTGCTGGGAATCGCAATCTGTCCCTTCGTGGCAGGAGAGTGGTGGGAGAAAAACCAAAATAAACTACTCTTCTCGTTGGTGTTGGGCATCCCGACTGCTATATATCTCTATATGAACGGAATGGGCGATAGAGTCGTGCATCAAATGTTGTACGACTATGTGCCGTTCATTACACTGCTCTGTGCGCTGTTTGTCGTGACGGGCGGTATGTGTCGCAGTGGATACATCTCGCCAACGCCATCGACCAACACGGCTATCCTCGCTGTGGGATTTGTCTTGGCATCTTTTATCGGAACAACGGGTGCTGCGATGTTGCTGGTGCGTATGCTTATCGATATCAATCGTGCTCGCCGCAACAAAATCCATACAATGCTATTCTTTACCGCCATCGTGGCCAATTGTGGCGGAGTGCTGACCCCGCTGGGCGATCCACCGTTGTTTCTGCTCTATCTGCGCGGAGTGGAGTTTACTTGGTTTTTGCACTTGTTGCCCCAGTGGCTATTTGTGGGAGCAATGTTGCTTGTGATGTACTATATTGCAGATAATCACTACTATAAAAACGAGAAGAAGTTGGCTCTGCTTTTGCGTCAGCAGGCTGCGAAATCGGGAACTGTGCTCGACGAGCCTGAGGAACAGGAGCCTGTGTCGGAGAAGTCCGAATTCAGGGGCCTTGTGAATGTGTTCTATTTGGTGGTTATCCTCGGGGCGGTGGCCTTTATCAACCCGGGACAGATACCGGCAATGGGCGAGCACGATGCGCCACTCTATATGAAATTCCTGCGCGAGATTGTGCTGGTGTCGGTTATTGTGTTATCGATGCTTACCACCAAGCGCTCGGTGCGTGAGGCCAACCACTTCACTTGGGCCCCAATTGTGGAGGTGGCGGTGCTCTTTATAGGTATCTTCGCAACGATGACTCCGGCGATGATATATCTCAATGCCAATGCCGCCTCGCTCGGATTGGATAGCCCTTGGCAGTTCTACTATAGCACGGGTCTGCTCTCGTCGTTCCTCGATAATGCCCCGACTGCCGTGGCATTCTATACCATTGCTACGGGTCTACCGGTGGCTGAGGGCGTGGCTACCGTGGCCGGCATCCCCGAAATCCTGATGAAGTCCGTCTCGCTCGGAGCCGTATTCTTTGGCTCGATGACCTACATCGGCAACGGCCCCAACTTTATGATTAAATCCATCGCCGAGGAGAATGGTATTGCAATGCCGAGCTTCTTTGGTTATATTATCAAGTTTTCGTTGATAGTATTACTGCCGGTATATGTTCTGGTACAAATCCTCTTCTTGTAGAAGCCGTATAGCAAGGTGATTTTGGTGTTAAACTTATTCTCAAATTCCTCACATACGTTCAGTATGCTGCGGATTTTCGAATTACGTTTGCCTAAAAATCCCTCTTGCTATACGGCTTCTACGGTTTTGGTAGCAAGGTGCTTTTGGCGTTAAACTTATTCTCAAATTCCTCACATACGTTCAGTATGCTGCGGATTTTCGAATTTCGTTTGCCTAAAAAACCCTCTTGCTATACGGCTTCTACGATTTTGGTAGCAAGGTGCTTTTGGCGTTAAACTCATTCTCAAATTCCTCACATACGTTCAGTATGCTGTGGATTTTCGAATTTCGTTTGCCTAAAAATCCCTCTTGCTATATGGCTTCTACGGTTTTGGTAGCAAGGTGCTTTTGGCGTTAAACTCATTCTCAAACTCTCTATGATGGGTTAGATGGGTTGGATGGGTTAGATGGGGAGCGCACAATTCACAATTTAGCCAATGGCATTGAATGGCAACGAATGGCAGTCGTTCGCCAAGGCTCACTGAATGGCATTGAATGGCAGAATTGATTATTAGAGAGATTAAGAAATTTAAGAAATTCCCATTCTCCCCATAAGCAGTCGTAGACTGCGCTCCCCATCCAACCCATATAACTCAGCTAATGGCTAATGGCTAATGCCTATCCCTTCCGCCCTCCGACCATCTACCTTTCAAGTTAGGGAGAGGGGTTTTTGTTGAAAAAAGGGTGATAAAAAGATATAACATCTATTTGTATGTTTTTGCGAAAAGCATACCTTTGCAAAAGGTTAGTAATTTAATTCCGTTACATTATGGAAAAATTGGCAAAACAGTACGTTGAAGAGTTTATGGCGGGAATCGTTGCGAAGAATCCCAACGAGCCCGAATTCCACCAGGCTGTGCGCGAGGTCGCAGAGTCGTTGGCTCCTCATATCGTGGCAGATCCCGTGTTGCGTAAAATGAAGATTCTCGAGCGCATCGCTGAGCCCGAGCGTGTGATTATCTTCCGTGTGCCTTGGGTGAACGATAAGGGTGAGGTCGAAATCAACCGCGGCTATCGTGTGCAGATGAATAGCGCAATCGGTCCCTATAAGGGCGGTATCCGTTTCCACCCCTCGGTTAATTTGAGTATCCTGAAGTTCCTCGCCTTCGAGCAGACCTTCAAGAATAGTCTTACAACTCTGCCCATGGGTGGCGGTAAGGGTGGCTCGGACTTCAATCCGAAAGGTAAGTCCGATAACGAGGTTATGCGTTTCTGCCAATCGTTCGTGACGGAGCTCTCGCGCCACATTGGCGCAGATACCGATGTGCCGGCAGGCGATATCGGTGTGGGTGGTCGCGAAATAGGCTTTATGTTTGGTCAGTTCAAGCGCTTGCGTGATGAGTTTACGGGAACATTTACCGGTAAGGGTCTCGATTGGGGAGGCAGCCCGCTGCGCCCCGAGGCTACGGGTTATGGTACCTGCTACTTTGCGCAGGAGATGCTCGCTACGCGCGGTGAGAGTTTCGAGGGCAAGACTGTCTGCATCTCGGGCTCGGGTAATGTGGCGCAGTTTGCAGCCAAGAAGGCTACCGAGCTGGGTGCGAAGGTTGTGACGATGTCCGACTCGTCGGGTTATATCTACGACCCCGAGGGTATCTCGCCCGAGAAGTTGGAGTATGTGATGACCCTGAAGAATGTCTACCGTGGCCGCATCAAGGAGTATGTGGAGCGTTATCCTTCGGCTCAATACTTTGCAGGTGAGCGCCCCTGGGGTGTTAAGTGTGATATTGCGATGCCTTGCGCTACGCAGAACGAGCTCAATGGCGAGCAGGCTCAGGCGTTGGTCGACAATGGTTGCTTCTGTGTTGCCGAGGGTGCCAATATGCCCTCGACTCCCGAGGCTATCGCCATCTTCCAGAGCAATAAGTTGCTCTACTCGCCCGGTAAGGCGTCGAATGCGGGTGGCGTGGCAACTTCGGGATTGGAGATGACCCAAAACTCGATGCGCCTGAAGTGGTCGCGCGAGGAGGTCGACGAGAAGCTCCACTCGATTATGAAGAACATCCACGAGATGTGCGTGAAGTACGGCACCGAGGAGGATGGTTATGTCAACTACGTTAAGGGTGCCAATATCGGCGGCTTTATGAAGGTGGCCAATGCAATGCTGGCTCACGGCGTAGTATAAGAAGGTGCCAAGCAAGGTGAATAATAAAATAAAGGGGGCTGCTTTGAGGGTAAGTCCCCTTGCTTTTGAAAACTATGGCTAAAAATCCGAAAATCGAAAAGACCAATGCGGCTCGACTGCTCGATCGTGCAAAGATTGAGTATGAACTTATACCCTACACCGTTGATGAAGAGAACCTTGCTGCTACGCACGTTGCCGAGGAGTTGGGCGAAGATATCGCTACGGTCTTCAAGACTCTAATCCTGAAGGGTGACCGTGCGGGGCACTTTGTGTGTGTGATTCCGGGCGATAAAGAGGTCGATTTGAAGGCGGCAGCGCGAGTGTCGGGCAACAAGAAGTGTGACCTTATCCCGATGAAGGAGTTGTTGCCCACGACAGGCTATATTCGTGGCGGCTGCTCGCCTATCGGAATGAAGAGGCCATTTCCGACATTTATCCACGCCTCGGCTCTCGACTACGACCATATCTATATCAGTGCCGGAGTCCGAGGTCTGCAAATAAAAATCTCTCCGACTGCGCTGATATCCTTTGTCGGAGCCACAGTCGAAGAGATTATTCTTGAGTAAGCAGAGTCTGCTAACTCGGTGTTTTGGGGTTAATACTGAGTCGCTTTGCGGATATTCTCTGTCCAGAGGTGCTTCACATCCTCCCAACGGTAGTAGGGCGCTGTCGGACTCTCGATGTCGATTCGTACCTCCTGCTCGTTGTGCAAGATGCGAACCAAAACATCATCACACCCCTTTTTGCGGTAGAATATCATCTGGATATTCGCAGCCATCGGTGCTATACGATAGTTGCGCCACTCGTTGTTGATGACATCGTAGTCGGTTGATACGGCACAGCTGCCGGGGAAGCCCATAAATGGCGAGATGGCGAAGATGCAGGTGTCGTGTCCGAAACGCAACGAAACGCTCGGTGTGCCGGCTGCAAGATCTTTGTCAATCTGGGCGATGATAGCCTTGAGAATTTTGCTGGTCTCGGTACTAATCGTATGGAAGTAGATGTAGTGGCCGAACTTGGCATAGTGGGCAAAGTTGCCGGTGCGCCAATACTCATAGAGTTCATCCTTGGTGAAGATGTCGTAAAGGCATACATCCTCAATATCAATACATTGGATATTGAGTGCAAACTCTGCCAATGAACGCCACAAATCACGATTATTGAACTGGGTGCGGATGTACTCACGGTCGTTGAAGAGAGTGCCGAGCAGGCGCGAAAAGTCGATATGCTCCCTTTCGTAATCGTAGACACGCTTCCTCCAGATATTGTTCTCGCCCCAGACTATCTCCAAAATCTCTTTCGAAAGGGTGGGATTCCACTCCGATTTGAGGTTGTGAATCTGCTCCATCTTGGCATTCGAGGCATCTCGGGTAATTTGGAGCGTGGGATTTTGGCTCTTCAGCGCATCGCAGAATGCCGCCATACTCATCAGGCAACGAGGATATACCGATGAGATGACATCGACCTTAAGTCCCTTTTGCTTAAATAGTTCGGGGAAGTTTTGAGCCATGCGGGTTGCAATCTCCTCATGCTGGCGGATACCCTTCTGGGTCAAATCTCCGCCTCGGCGCTCGGCCACAGCATAGACCTTCAACACTCGTTCGCGCACATCCTCGCCCAGCGGAGTGAGCTTGCCCGCAGCGTGAGCCTTGTTTAGGACACTTACGGGGTAGTCATACTGGGAGTCTTTGCCCATATATCGCGAGCCGTGGCGGCCATAGTGCGAGATGTAGAACGGCTCGTAACCCTTAGGCGAGGGAGTGTACTCCGCAGTCGGGGCGGTGTAGCCGTAGTAAACGCCACCGGCACGATTGATGTCGGCCATAACCTCCTCGCGTGAAGTTTGAGCCAAAGAGGTTGATGCCCACAATATGAGCGCAAGTAGTGTGAAGATTCGTTTTGTCATAAATTTGAGTATTTGTTCTTTATCTATAACCACTTTTTGTAGCGGAAATACCACATAGTAAGTCCCGAGCAGAGCACCATCAGTAGTATGGCAAAGAGATAGCCCAGCGGAATGGTCCAGCCGTTGGCGAGTGTCACGGCCCAATCCAACTCTGGCATAACCTTGAAGTTCATACCGTACATACTTGCGATAAGTGTTGCGGGGAGGAAAATCACGGCTGCCACCGAGAAGATCTTGACAATCTCGTTCTGCTCGATGTTGATAAGACCCAGTGCCGTATCCTGGATGTAGTCCAGACGCTGGAAACTGAAGTCGGCATGGTTGATCAGCGAGTTGACGTCCTTAATCATCAACTGCAGACGGGGGTAGATATCGTTCGGGAAGCGCTCGCTACGCAAGATGCCCGAGAGAACTCGCTGGCGGTCGAAGATATTCTCGCGCAGCAACATCGTGCTCTCTTGCAAGGCACTGATGCGCAAGAGTACCTCCTTGTCGATGGACTCCTCGTTGTGGAGGTCCTTGGTCAGCGAGGCTACCTGCTTGGTAATCATCTCGACAAGGTCGGCATCGAAATCGATGCGCACCTCGAGTAGCGAGATGAAGATGTGGTAGCCGGTCGAGTAACTGCGGTAGTTCATCTGCAGACGCTTCTCGGCCTCGCGGAAGGTGCGGAACTCGGCATTGCGCACCGAAACCAGCACACCCTCATTCGAGATGATGAACGACACCGGCTCGACTACGAAAGAATCGCCCGTGGGGATAAAGAAGTTGGAGTTCGAGATGATAGCATTCTCGCTCTCGGAGTATTTAGATGTAGACTCAATCTCCTCGACCTGCTGCTTGGTCTGGAGGCTGATCTCCATAAAGTTCTCGACCGCCTTCTGCTCCTTAATCGAAGGGGTTATCATATCAATCCACAAGATGTCGTCGTAGCCCAACTCCTCGAAGAGCTCGACATCGGCATTGCGGATAATTTTGTTGTATTGCTTCAGGTAAATTGTAATCATATTAGCACACCTCTGTTTATAATTCCTTTGCTTGTAGGCTGATTGCCGCTTACCTTGCGGCTGCTTGTGGCTTTTGGATGTGGCCTGTCGCCACGCTCAAAGCCTCGGAGGAGGGTAATCGGAGCGCAAGTCGGCTCTCTCCGCATTACAGAGGTGCTCTTCAACCCGGGTTCGCTCTGGGCTCGACCTTGATGCCCGAGTTCCAGAACTTTTGCAGGGCTTTATGTTTCTGCTCGTCGAACAGAAAATCTATGTTTTGTGTGAGATATTCGTATGCATACTCCTTCTGGTCGTAGCCATACTCCACGATTGCCTCGTAGATGTGCTCAAGACCGAAGGTTAGTGCGTGTTGCAGTGAGTCGATAACCGAATAGGAGGTGCCTTTGCGGGCAACCCAAACAGCGAAACAGAACGGCAGTCCGGTGGCCTTCTGCCAAGCCTCTGCCAAATCGTAGGTGTGGCGGAACTCGCCCTCGTGCTCGAAGACCTTATCGCCGATGAGCAGGAAAGCATCGCCCTCGGCTGCCGAAGCTGCGAGGTTGTCGTAAGAGTCGAGTGCAATCCATTCGGGGTCGATTTTCCAGACCTTTTTCGCCAAATAGCCGACCAGCTGGATAGATGTGCGCGAGTGGGCATCGAGGAATATGCGGCGAATATCCTTCAATTCGCAGTCGCACATCAACTCCACGGTGCGCACCGAGCGAACGGCTCCGATGCAGTAGTCGGTGATTATTTCGGTCGATTTGAGTGAGGGAACAACGGCTGCGGGGAGTAGCGCAATGTCGGCTTTGCCCTCCATATAGAGCCTTGCGCACTCGGCGGGAGGAGCCAACGTGAGGTCGGCACGGAGGTTACCTTCGTGCTCGATACCATAGACGAATGGTATCGTATTGAGATACGACACTGCTACTATTTTGGGTACAACTGCCATCGTCCATATATTCAGAATTTCGTTATCATTGCAAAAATAGGTATTTTTCTTGAAAATGATGCAGATAAAGTGCTTTTTATTGAGGTAATTTTTCTAAAAATGATAGAAAAAATGCATCGACCTCTTGACAAGGGGGTATTTCGGGTTATATATTTGCACTGTCAAACGCCTCCAAAACGGCTATTATTAACAATGGCGTACGAATTGTTGATAAGGTTGTTGACAGAGTGAAATTTCTGAAATTCAATTGATACTACCTGTTGTCTGTGGCGTTTTCGACATCCATTAACAAATCTTAAACACATTTTTCAACAATGAACCGCGCACAACTCGAAAGTGCGCTGCGAGTTCTGTCCCAATCCCGAGGTTACTCGTTCGAAATCCTGCCTGCGCAACGCCTGGCAGAGGTGAAACGATTGCCGGCGGTGGTGCTCGAGCCTCCGACTGTGGCGCTTGTCGAAGGCCGAGGTCATGGGCGAATATCCTACAACGTCACACTACACATCTTGAGCCTTGCGGCAAAACTCTCTGCCGAGCAGAGAAGCAACATTTTGGAGAGGATGGAGTCTGACCTGTTGGATATCTTTACCGACCTGTCGCAGGATGAGGGCGTAATTGCTGTGGAGGGGCTCGGCATAACTCCTCGAGAGTTTGCCCTGACAACCCATGGCGAGATCTCGCAGACCGCACGCACTAAAGTAATTTCATATTTCTAATCTCAAAACCAAAACAAGATGCTTTTTACTTCCATTCCTGATAACTATGCCCCTATTAACAAACCGCTGCTCTACGGATTTTCGTTTGAGGTGGTGAGAGATGTGGTCGATGTGAAGATTGTAGACATCGCCCACAACCGAACACTCGGTGCACGCCGATTTTATGATGTGCAGAGTGGCCAAATAGATATTGCACCCTACCTGAAACGAAGCTTTGAGCCTCGACCGGTTGATGGCTTTATCAATGTGGTGGATGCCGAGGGATTTTACTCGGTAATCGTAGTTGAGGTCGATGGTGAGCGTTCTCCGCAGAGATACTTCTCGCCATACCCCGTCTGCGATGGCGAGGCGACCCTCTTCCGCTCGGCAACCAAACAGCAGACCCTCTCGCACACCGAGAGTGACTACATCGTAATCTACGCTCCGAGAGGAGGGTCTGTCGGTATGGAGTTCTATGTCGAAGAGTGGCTCGACTCACAACTCAACATGGAGATTAAACCTAATGATGGGTTGCAGATACTCAAGGTCGAGGCCTCGATATGCAATCTGCCGGTTAATGAGATTGTTGTCAATATCAATCTCGATGGCATTGACGACTATCTAACCTATCGGATTGAGCCCAAGTCCGAACTCTCGAGGCGATTGATGTGGTGTGACAAGGATGGTACAATCCAATTCTACACCTTCCCGTCATGTCGTACACGCCACTCTGTGGTCGAGAAGCAGCGTATCAATTCGGAACAGGGCCTCAGAATGGTTGATTGCCAAACCGAGAGCGTGTTGTCGCTCATCTCGGACTATGAAACGGTGGCCGAAATCGAACGTCTGGGCGGAATTCTCGAGTCGGGATTTGTGTGGCTCGACAAGGGCGTGAGCAGTGTGAGGGTCGATGTGGTATCGACCGAGAGTGTGGTGCGATATGGCGGGGCACTCAACTCGCTAAGGGTCGATATTCGTTCGTGCGATAGAGAGGGAGGTAGGCTATGATTAGGTTGCTCATTGACGGAAATCCTTGCGAATTTGAGCTCGAGCCGAAGATTATTCTCGACTATCGCTCCTCGGATTTGAGCGATGTCGAGAGTGGTCGCAAGGGCAAACACATTGTAGTCAGTGTCCCGTCTACGATTTTGAATGATACGCTTTTAGGCTATGGTGCCGACCCCGAAAATACCGACCGGTTTAATGCCGAGTATCACGTTGCATCTATCGAGGCTGATGGTGCCGAAGTCTTTCGCGGAACGGCCTATTTGGATGGCGTGGAGGTGGCGGGCGAACAATCACGCTACCGTGTGAGGATTATCGGCGGTGCAACCCGGTGGGCGAAGCAGGCGGCACGAGAGATGTTCAATCAGATTGAGGTCGATCTCGATGCGATGTTGGATATGGCGGAGATTTGCGATAGTTGGACCAACGATTCGCCTGTGAAGTTTCTGCCTGTGCAGCGCGAAGATGTCGAGTTGCAGAACGGCCAAAGTTCGATCTATATCCCCGAGAAGATTCTCACTCCGGAGGATTACCACCCATTCATCTCGGTTGCGGCTCTGGTCAGGAGCATCTTCGAGTCGGCAGGTTACAGCGTGAAGAGCGACTTCCTCGATAGCGAGTGGATGAGTTCGCTCTACATTAGTGGTGCCTATGCGGTGACGGATGTGGATGCCAAGTTGCAGAGGATGGATTTCAGGGCGGGACGTCTGCAGAGCGCCACTGCCACGGCCAACTATGCGGGTCGAGTCTATGCCTCGCCGGCAATTGCCGCCAACTCGGTGGGCAATATCGTCAACACGGTCGCCTCGGAGGTGGTGGGCGAGGATGGTAGTGTGACCGAAACGGGACTCTTTGCGCTTAACGAGTGCTTTAAGATTGACGATGAGGGCTTTGTCGAGTTCCGCCCGTTGTCGGCTGCGAAGGTCGGCTTCGAATACAATCTGCGCTTTGTGTGCGATTATCGAATTGAGAGTCGGTCTGCGCTGAAGAGCTTCGACTCTATCTATCTGGGCGATGGGGTGACGCTCCCCTTCAAACTTGTCAACCGATTTAAGGATTGTCGCCGAGGGCTGACTCCCGATTTTCAGTATCGAGTTGTCCTGTTCGACTACTCCGAGGAGTATAACTATCGAATCGTTTATAGGGTGAATGGATTGTGGAAGAATTGGGTGTACCTCACCTCTAATACCGCGTTGGTGACCTCGCCATCGGATATAGCGCAGGCAGACGCCGTTGAGTTGCAACGTATGCCTATCGGGGCGAGTCGCTACTCCTCGTGCCCGGAGGATTGGGCTCTCTATGAGGGTTATGTCCAGTATGAGGGCTCGGTGGAGGTCGAAACCACGTTGCGACTGCCGGCTGTGGAGGTAAATCCATCATCTCCAAAGCGTTTCGACTCGATATACTTCGGTGGAGGCGAGGCGGGTATGTCGTTGACAATTCTGCCGGGGACAACCCTGCGGCCGATTTTCAGCTCGACTATCGGTTATGGCTCGCACATAACATTCGAGGATGTGGCGCATCTCAGGGTGCGACAAAATCAACTGCTCGAGGCTGTGCAGCACCTCTTTAATCTGAGATTTTATACCGATGAGCGGCTTAAAACGGTCTACATCGAGCCCTATGCGGATTTTATCCGCCGAGATGAACCCTTCGACTGGAGTAGTCGTATCGACTATGGCGAGCCGATGGTGGTGGAGCCAATGGCTCGAACTATCCACGAGTGCCGCACGCTCGGTTACGGCCCGGAGGATGAGGCGGTTAGATGCTACAATCTTGAAAACGATACGGAGTTGGGAGTCTGGAGTTTCGAGAGCCCGTCACGAGCCTCGATTGAGGGTGAGCAGAGTCTGGTCAATCCGTTGTTTGCCCCGACAGTGAGCCTGTGCAATAGGTTTATCAATGCCGAATCGGCAATGGTGATGCAACTCTATGAAGAGCAATCGGAGGAGGGCATTGTTGGCGAATTTGTGCCCCGAATTGTCAGATATGTGGGGATGAGCCCCTTGGCCGAGGGCGAACGCTGGGGCTATCCCGATAGTGGCGGGGAGTATCCTTTGGCTGCATTTCACCACGCGGAAGATGATAATAGCGAAGCCTTTACGCTCTGCTTCGAGGATAGGGATGGGTGTAAAGGTCTGCACTCGTTCTACGATCGGGAGTTTGAGGAGGAGGCCACTCTGTGCAGTGTACTGCTTACGCTCCATATCCGCCCCGATGAGTTCGAAAACCTCTTCCACTTTGTCGAGGGTGAGCCGTCAATTCGTTCGGTGTTCGTGCTGAAGATTAGAGGTGTAGCAACCCCATATCGCCTCGACACAATCGAAGAGTATAACCCTGCAACCGGCATGGCTCGATGTCGATTTGCTCAAATTAAGCTCAATGATGAGTGACGAAAAACAAATCTCGAAATTGCTGCTCAAGGCGGTTGGATGTGACAATCGCATGAGCCCGAGTCGGGTGGTGGAACAACTCTATCGCAGGGGGTTGCTCGACAGAGCCTCGCTTGAGAGGTGTGTAATCAAAGAGCGAGTCTTTGTGCTCTGCAAGGGCGGTATGAAGCGTTGTGAGGCCATGGCAAAGGTTGCCGATGAGCAGCGGTGCTCGTATGCCAAAATTAGGGCAATTATCTACAAAAGTAACAACTAAAAACAGACAATGAAATCAGAAATTAACATTCGTAACACTGCGGAGGTGTGCTATATCGATATTGATGGCACCATAGGCGTACCCGAAGAGTGGCAGTTCGATGACCCCTCATCCAGAGTTACAACCTACGAGAAGTTTAAGGATATGGTGGCGAAGATTGCCGATATCGACAATCGTAAGGTGGTAGTCAATATCCGCTCGACCGGTGGTGATGTGAACGATGCATTGCTCATCTACGAGGCGCTCTGTGCGCTGGATGCGCAGATTACCACTCGCTGCTATGGCTACACGGCATCGGCAGCGACAATCATCGCTCAGGCTGCCAGTGAGGGCTGTCGCCAAATCTCGGCAAATGCGCTCTATCTTATCCACAACTCGATATGTGCAACGGAGGGCAATGCCGCCGAGATGGAGGCGAAGGCCGACCTACTGCATAAAACCGATAGGCGACTTGCCGAGGTCTATGCAATGCGCTCGGGGCGTAAGGTGGAGGAGTTTGTCGCCCTGATGAACGAGAATGGTGGCGATGGTCGCTGGCTCTCGCCCGAGGAGGTGATTGAGGCTGCTCTGGCAGATGAGATTATCAACGACCACTCGACAAAGAGTGCCGATAAGGCCTCTGTGGTTGCCTCCGTGACCGATAGGCTGACGGCCCTGCTCGCCAAATTGGGGCTTGCTAAGGAGGAGAAGACTCCGCTGCCCGAAGATCGGAACGTCTTGCATTTCGAGATGCCGACCGCTGCGCAACCGAAGTTGCCTACTCCCTCCACAATCCTCTTCCAAGAGGGGCAGCGAAGTGCCGCCCCGACTCAAATCAAATCAAAAGAAGACCCCTCGATTAACGGAGATACCTACCGCAGTGCCAATGATTGCGCTTATGCGGCGGATGTGCGCTCCTTGTCGAGATTTTAATCAACAAAAACAAATCTTAAAACTTAAAAACTATGGCTTTAATCGAAAATTCAAAAATCTATTCAGGTAACGACCTCGACATTCTCTTCTTCCGCCCGATGCTCGCCGAGCAGACTCTTCAGGAGCATGGTGTGCGTGTACTCTTCAATATGCCGGTGCCTACGACTATCCACTTGTGGAGTTCGGCCGGCAGTGTGTTGCGACCCTACGAGAGCGGCTGGCAGGGTGGCGCCTCGGCAATCAAGGAGTTTAAGGATATCAATATGCGCCGAGTGAAGGCTGAGTCGGCATTCTCGGCTTCGGACTACTACGCTCGCATCTATGAGCACATCATCACTCGCCCGGATGTCAATATTCAGGATCTGTCGGGCACCGACCTTGAGGAGGCCGAGACTGCAATCTTCAAGCGAGCAATTGCCGAAGATTTGAAGATATCGACCTGGATTGGCAACACTGATGCGGGTCAGTACAACATCTTCGATGGTATCCTCAAAAAGATTCGATATACACTCGATGATGAGGGTATCGAGCCCTACATCTTCCCCGATACGGTCAGTGCCGAGATTGTTATGGAGGTGTTCAAAGGGGTGTGGGATAACGCCTCGGATGAGTTGAAGTCACTCAAGAAGGATGGCCATCTGGTATTCTATGTCTCGTCTGATGTCTACCAGGCATACGAGGAGTTTGTCTATCTCAACAGCATCGAAAAGGATATGTTGAACTGCACCGATGGTTACACTACGCTCTACTATCGCGGCATCCCGTTGGTGGACTTGGGCGTGACATCGCAGATGTTGACCGACAACGACTTCCCCTCTTCGGTGTGTCTGTTGACCGATAGCCGCAATCTGGTCTTGGCTCTCAACACTTCGGACTATCCCGATGCTGAGGTGCGTATGTGGTACAACCCCGACGAGATGGAGAATCGCCAGCGTGCGGTATTCCTTGCCAGCGCAGATTTTATGGACCTTAGACTCGTGTCGTTGGGTAACGCATAGTATTGAGGCCTATGAAGAGCAGTTCGCAAAGCTCCTCCCACCGAAAACCGGTGGGAGGAGTCCGCTCGGTGAGGCTGTGCGCTGCCGAAAATGTCGACTATGTTGAGTTCGCTGAAGATGCAAACGGCTACAAACTATTGACTTTTTTCGATAGAGAGCAGATTATGGAGTGCTCGCTGCTCGAGGATGCCTCGTGGCTGGAAGAGAGTTTTGCGTTTGAGGATGGGGTGGTGGCTGTGCAACACACCCTCACGTTGGTCGCCGAGCGCAACGATGCCGCAGCGTGGATAGAGCCGGAGTTCTATCGCGAGGCGATGGATATGGGCCTATGTGCCGAGGTCGAGTTGAATGATGGCCGCCGATTGTTGGTCGGATACTCCGAGCGTTTCGGCTCGCAGCAACCGCTGCGTATCAAAGAGATTATCTCCTCATCGGGCAGCAGATTGGTCGACTCCCCGAGGATTAAAATGACCCTCGAGAGTTACGATACATCGGCCGCAGCACTCTATGAGGGTAACTAAAGATTACAACTATGGAAAACAACAAGAAAACTCAAATCACAACTGTCGGCAACAGGGTCGATCCCTACATTGCATTAGGTCGCCCCTGTTCCGAGAACGATAAATTCTGGCGCTGGGGCGATGATAATCTCTTCCCGTCAGCATTGGCACTGATGTCGCGCCGTTCGGCCACGCATCGCCGCATAATCAACGACAAGGCTGACTATATCTCGGGTAAGGGCTTTACCTTCAACTCTGAAGTGCCGCTTCTGGGTGAGTTCGTGAACTCGGTGAATGGCAATGGCGAATCGTTGCGACAGGTGCTCAATAAGTTGGCTTTCGATAAGTCGCTCTTTGGTAATGCATTCTTGGAGGTGGTGACCAATGCCGAGCGCTCGTTCCTTGCGCTCTTTCATCAAGATGCCTCGCATTGTCGTGTGGCCAAAGATAATCAGCATATAGTGATGCATCACAATTGGAGTAGATTTGATGCCGATTCGGCTGTGACCTTGCCGCTCTATCCCCTCTTCGAGGAGCAGGCGGATGGCACTCTGCGAGCGATGATTCACTACAAAGATTACGAGCCGATGTTCGACCACTATGGCGTACCGCCCTACATCGCGGGTTTGAACGTCTCGGCCATCGCCTACAAGACCGATAAGTGGAATATCTCGCGATTGGACAACTCGTTCCAGCTCTCGGGTGTGATGATACTCGATGGCGCTGCCGATGACGAGCAGCAGGCCGAGCGTATTGTGCGTTGTGCCGAGCAGAAGTTTGGAGGCAATCCGGGTCAGGTGATGTTTGTGGTGCGCAACTCGCCCGAGGATGATAACTCTCGTTTCATCCCCTTTGCGGCTCAGAGTGATGGCGATTGGAAACAGTTGCACGACCAGGCCACATCGGATATAGTGGTGGCGCACTCCTGGTTCCGTTCGTTGAGTGGATTGGACTACTCCTCGGGATTTAACTCCGAGCGTATTCTGCACGAATACGAAATTGCACTCAATACGGTGATTTTGGCCGAGCAGGCGGAGTTGATGGAGCCAATTCTCTCGGTGTTGAGAGATGTGGCGGGAATAGACTCCTCATCGTTGCAGATTATCAACCGCCCGCCTACCCGCTCCAAGCCTATATATATGAAGGTGTGGGAGGCTCGCAAGGCGGATGGTCTGGATTACGACCCCGAGGACGAGAGTCAGCAATACTATCTGGCACAAATCACCAAGTATAACATTACAAGTATCGACTAAATGACAATGAAACAGACTCTTATTACCCCCGAACAGGTTGCATCGCTCGCATTCAACGATGGCGAGTGTTTCGATGCGACAACCATCTCCTCACTGGATATTGCCGTAGCCGAGGAGCGTCATGTTGTGGCGGTTGTCGGCCCCGAGATGTATGAGGCGATGCGCAGTGGTCGATACGCAGACTTTTGTGAGGAGTATGTGGCTCCGGTGGTGGCTCTGCGTACACGTCTGCTGATGCTCCCCTCGATGGTGGCTCGCAGCGGCCGCTTTGGAGTGAGCGTGCCCGCATCCTCGAGCCTGAAATCGCCCTCCGAAAATCAGACCCGTATGCTCGAGCGCTCCCTGCGCGAGAAGGCACGCACCCTTCAGCGCCGAATGAGCCGCTATCTCAACGATAATGCGCAGCGCTTCGCTGAGTATGACCCGAGCCGAAACGTACTTAACCGTTGTAGTAACGATGGAAACTTTGTCCAGACTCTTTAATATGGCGATTATCGGGATGTTGTCGCTATTTGCACCGATTGTACCTCTTGTCGGGTGTGCCGTGCTCTTTGTGGCGGTCGATTTCGCTACGGGAGTGGCGGCGAGTCGTGCCCGAGCGCGGCACCAAGGCGAAGAGTGGTACTTCGAGAGCCATGAGGCGTGGCGCACGGTGCTCAAGTTGGGCTTTGTGGTGATTGCTATTGCGATGTCGTGGCTGGTCGAGAGATATGTGCTCGATTTTATGACCCTGAACCTTGCCAAAATTTTTACGGGCTTCACCTGTGCCGTAGAGTTTTGGTCGTTCCTCGAGAATGCATCGCAACTCTCCTCGGCCCCGATGTTTGTCTGGCTGAAGCGTTATGTGCGCCGCCGAATACGAAAGGAGGTGGAGGGTGAGTAGAGGACTCGACAACAATAACCCGGGCAATATACGCCGCTCGAGTGTGAAGTATAAGGGCGAGCGGGTGCCGAGTAGCGACCCTGAGTTTCGCCAGTTCGAGAGCGTGGAGTGGGGCTACCGAGCGATATTTATGCTGCTCTACACCTACCACCTCCGTCATGGTTGTCGCACTCTGCGCCAGATGATTGATCGTTATGCTCCGCCATCGGAAAATCCCACCTCGGCCTATCTGAAATTTGTCTCGCAACGCTCGGGTATCGACCCCGACTATGTGATTGATGTGACCAATGCGGCAGTTATGGTCGAGATTGTGAGTGCCATTTCGCACTTCGAGAATGGAGTGCCGGCCGACCGCCGTGCTGTGTGGCGAGGGTGGGAGTTGTTCCGACAGTAGACAACAAGAGGTCCGCTTTTCGGAGCGGACCTCTTGTTGTCTTATAGTTGCCTTGCGCCTTAGGCCTTGAACGCCTCCTGCAATTTGGCAGTCACGTTTGCCGAGATGGTGCGCTCGGTCGAAAGAATCATATTCTTGATAGCCAGCGGAGTAGACTTGCCGTGGCCGATGGTTACAGGTGCATTAACTCCGAGCACGGGTGTTCCGCCTACGTTCTCGTAGTTCATCGCAGCCCAGAAGGGGTTGGTTACTCCCATGCGGGTATTGATCTGGTAGAAACCCTCGACCATCTTCAGAATAGTGTTGCCGACAAAACCATCACAAACCACTACATCTGCAACCTTGCCGGTGAACATATATGACGACTCGACATTGCCCACGAAGTTGAACTTGCCCTTCTCGCCCTCGGCCTTCATCAAGGCGTGAGTAGCCTGAGCCTGAGCATTGCCCTTCGCCTCCTCTTCGCCGATGTTGAGCAGCGCTACGCGGGGATTCTTG
The DNA here is from genome assembly GCA_017631055.1 of Alistipes sp. GTDB lineage: Bacteria > Bacteroidota > Bacteroidia > Bacteroidales > Rikenellaceae > Alistipes. The sequence continues at coordinate 8,445 of JAGBTZ010000008.1, read as the reverse complement.
ATGCCGAGTGCCGACTCAGCGAAAATCGAGCCGATAAGACCATACTGGCACAATACCTCGGGCTTGCAATCCACATTCAGACCCACATCCAACAACATCATGGGCTCGCCCTTGACATTGGGAACCACGGCCGAAATTGTGGGGCGGATAACGCCCTCGATGGGCTTAACCGCAAACATCGAGCCTACCATCATCGCTCCGGTGCTGCCGGCACTTGCAAAGCCATGGATAAGACCCTTGGCCAAGTAGCCAAAGCCTACCGTGATGCTCGAATTTGCCTTCTGCTGGAAAGCCTTTGCGGGGTGGTCACCCATCTCGATAACCTCGGTGGTGTGCACTATCTCGATTTTGTCGCTATCGCAACCCTCTGCTGCAAGAATGGGTTTAATCTGCTCCTCATCGCCAAACAGCACGATGTGACTATCGGCCCCCAACTCATTTACCGCCATAACTGCGCCCTTAACCGCAGCCTCGGGAGCGAAGTCGCCTCCCATTGCGTCTAAACCTATTTTTAACATAGTTTTTCTATCTTTTTATGGTTTTACGGATGTAAAGATAGTGTATTTTTTACAAAAAAAAGACACTATCTTGCAAATAGTGTCTTTTTCTTTACTCCTGATTGCCAAAATTATTCAGCAACCTTCTTCTCGATAGCGAGCTTACCGCGGTAGAAACCGCACTCGGGGCATACGCGGTGGTAAAGTACCGCAGCGCCACAGTTCGAGCAAGTTACAACGGTCGGAATCTCCGCCTTGTAGTGAGTTCTTCTTTTGTCTCTTCTGGTAGACGAGACTTTGTGTTTAGGATGTGCCATATCTCAATAATTGTTAAAATTTATAATTTCTAATAAATCTCTATCTCTAATCTCTTATTCTTCAACTTCGTCAGATTGTTCCTCCTCCGATATCACCGTAAAGCGGGCAAGCATATCGGGGTCACACTCTCCTTCGTTGTGTACACGGCTGTAGGGTAGTGCCAACACAATACTCTCATATATATATTGTGTAAGCGAAACCTCTCCGTCTGCCGGCGAAATCCACATAACCTCGCCATCGTAGTCGCGCACTTCGGCCGAGAACTTCACCAGCAACTCACCATCATACTCGATGGGAACCTTGCAATCCTCCAAGCATCGGTCGCACTCGCAAACTGCATAACCCTCAATCGCAAAGCCCAACTCGAGCATCGTCTCCGAGCGCTCCATTGTGACATGTACATCACAATCACCGCCCTTGATATCGGTACTCTCCATCGCTGCGAAAAACTCGTCATCGACTTTGAAATCAAATTCGTGATGTCCGTTTTTCAACCCTTTGTAGGCTATCGAGTATCTCTTTGCAATATCCATTTTACGCAATTAGTCCGCAAATGTACGATAAATTCATAAATTGTGCAAAGTTTTCGGCGAATTTAGTATTTTTGTTGCATAAAATGTGTGGATATGGGCAAAAATGAGGGCTTTAAGGTCGAAATTACGAGTGATTTCGAGTGGTTTTGGTGTTATAACATCCTGGTAACATGCGGTTGCTTTGATGCCGATGATAATCAGATAGGCTTTGCTTCGGCAGATGATTCGTTGGCTCCGGTTGGCGCTAATCTCGAGTGCAAGCCGAGCGATTATCCTTCGAAGCGTATTGTGCGTTTTGAGACCCGGGAGTGTGACCACTTGCTTATCTATATCTACGTTATGCCCCACACTTTACCTCATGATGAGGCGGTGGATGATAACAACTCTTATATGCTCAATGTGAAGATAACCCGAGCCGGAGAGGTGGTGCATAGGCTTGAGTTGCCGGTTAATCGCTGGTCGGGGGGCTCGTTCGAAGTGAGGAGTTAAATCTTCCGTTATCTATGAAAAAAATAGTTTTGTGTTATGCCCTATGCGCAAGCGTGGTGGCAGGATGGGGCTTTGTGCGTCATCGCGAAGCCGAACGCCTCGAGAATAATGTGGTTGCACTCTCCGAACAGGTGCACCACTATCGTACTCGTTTGGATGAAGCTGCTGCCTCGGTGCAGGCCTTGCAGTTGCGTTGTGATGAGTTCGTGAAGATGAGGGCTGCGGATGCCCGCCTAATCCGCGACCTTGGCATCAGGCTCAAGCGAGCCGAAACGCTCTCGACTACATCATTAAAGTCGGCGGTCGAGTTCGGGGTGGTGTTGCGCGATACGATTATTTTGCACGATACGCTGCGGGGCTTCGTGTGGCGGGATCCGTGGGTGAGGGTCGAAGGCGTGGTTGGACCCGACTCAGTGGAGTGCCGTGTGGAGAGTGTTGATACTCTGCGCCAAGTAGTGCATCGTGTGCCCCGCAGATTTCTATTTATAAAATATGGTACCAAGGCCATTCGTCAAGAGATAATCTCGTCAAATCCTCATACACGCATCCTCTACGCAGAGTATATTGAGCTGAAAAAGAGCCGAAAAGTTAAAAAATCTCGCTAAGGTGTCGCTTGCAAACGAATTATTCGTATCTTTGCGTTTATGAATAGAGAAACAGTTGTGTTGTTCCCGGGGTCGTTTGATCCCTTTACTCGAGGCCATGCTGCTGTGGTTGAGGAGGCTTTGCGTCTTTTCGATAGGGTTGTCATAGGTGTTGGCGATAATATCTCGAAGCGAGGTTTGTTGTCGGTCGAGCAGCGAGTTCGGCTTATCGAAGAGCTCTACTCTTCGAATCCGAGAGTTGAGGTCAGGGCCTATCGCTCGCTTACGGGCGATGTGGCGCAGGAGTGTGGTGCTCAGGCTATTGTGCGAGGAGTCCGCACGACTGCCGATTTTGAGTATGAGCAGACGATGGCGGCGGTTAATCGCCATCTCTACCCCTCGCTCACAACGGTTATTCTGGCGACACCTGCCGAGTTGTCGCACATCTCGTCAAGTGCGGTGCGTGAGTTGCTCGCGTTCGGCCGTGACGTTAGCGGGTTTATGCCCGAGGGAGTTGATATTAACGAATACCTTAATAAATAGATGGAATTTACAGCAGAGATGATTGCCGGACTGCTCCAAGGCGAGGTTGTCGGCGATAAGAACGCAAAGGTACACACTGTGGGCTCGATTGAGGAGGGTAAGCAGGGGGCGTTGGCATACCTGATGAATCCCAAGTATGAGCAGTATATATACTCGACCAAGGCTTCGATTGTGCTTGTGGGCAAGGATTTCGAGCCCAAGGAGCCGGTGGCTGCAACGATGATTAAGGTTGCCGATGTGGGCGCCTGCATTCTGCAACTGTTGGCGGCATACGATGCTGCACGACCCCAGAAGAGCGGCATCAGCAAGATGTGCTCGATTTCGGAGAAGGCCCAGATGGGCGAGGGTTGTTATGTCGGTGACTTTGCCGTTGTTGAGGCTGGTGCCAAGATTGGCAACAATGTGAAGATTTATCCGCAGGTCTACATCGGTGATGGTGTGGTTATCGGCGATGGCACGAAACTCTATCCGGGAGTGAAGATTTATGAGGGTTGCCGCGTGGGCAAGAACTGTATCATCCACGCAGGAGCCGTTATCGGTGCCGATGGTTTTGGTTTTGCTCCCAATGCGCAGGGCGGTTTCGATAAGATTCCGCAACTCGGTAATGTAATTATCGAGGATGATGTCGAGATTGGTGCCAATACCTGTATCGACCGTGCCAAGACCGACTCTACGATTATCCGCCGAGGTGTGAAACTCGACAATCTTGTGCAGATTGGACATAATGTACAGGTGGGCGAAAATACCGTTTCGTCTGCGCAGACCGGTATCGCCGGAACGACCAAGGTGGGCCGCAACTGCTTCATCGGAGGTCAGGTTGGTATTGCCGATCATGTTACTATCGGTAATTATGTGAAGATTGCATCGCAGAGTGGTATAGATAAGTATGTTCCTGACGGTGAGGTGCGTATGGGTAGCCCTGCGCAGCCTGGACTGGCGTTCCATCGTGCACACTCGGTATTCAAGAAGTTGCCCGAACTCTCGCGAAGAGTAGATGCTCTGGAAAAGGATATTAAAAGGTTGACCGAGGAGTAGACTGCTGCATAGTGTAGGGTATGTCGCAAGGGAAGTATCGCATAATGGGCATCGACCCGGGTACGAATTACACCGGATATGGAATCCTCGAGGTTGAGGGTCGACTGGTGCGTTCGGTGGTGATGGGCGATATCGATTTGCATAAGATGACCGACCCCTATGAGAAGTTGCGCTATATCTTCCAACGTGTGGGGGCGCTTATCGAGGAGTATGCTCCAGCGGAGGTGGCGCTCGAGTCGCCCTTCTTTGGCGAGAATGTTCAAAGTATGCTTAAGTTGGGGCGAGCGCAGGGAGTCGCTATGGCTGCGGCTTTGAGTCACGACCGACCTGTGTATGAGTATGCGCCCTCGCGCATCAAGCAGGCGATAAGCGGCTCGGGTTCGGCCTCGAAGGAGCAGATTGCTGCGGTCATCGGCCGCCTGCTCAAAATCGAGAAGATGCCGGCGCGATTGGATGCTACGGATGGTATGGCAGTGGCTTTGTGTCACTACTTTACCTCGACAAGCCCGCTGAATGATGCTCTGGGCGAGGAGCGGGTGAAGGGTTTGGGCGGAGCCAAGAAGGCTGCCAAGCGAGGAACCTCTTCGTGGGAGAAGTTCCTGCACGATAACCCTGAGCGTGAGGTGAAAACTCAGAAACGAAACATTAAATAATAATAAATTGTAGAAGAAGTATGAAAAGATTGATGATTGCCCTGTTCTCGGCTGTTGTGCTTTGCAGCTGTCAGGGTGTGAAGTACGACATTACGGGTGTGGCGGTTAATATGCCCGGAGAGGTGAAGCTGGTGAGTGCGGATGGCTCTGAGGTCTTCGGAAGGTGTGAGGTTATCTACGAGACCGGCCACTTCGAATTTAAGGGAAAACTCGATGTGCCGACTGTTGCATATCTGCTTGATCCGGATGATGTGCCTTTGACCATTGTCTTTGTGGAGAGTGGTAAAATCAACATCTACCTTGATGAGAATATGAACGAGTATCGCGCAGCAGGCTCGCCTTCGAATGACAATTACAATACTGTCAACGAGATTGCCAACGACCTCCAGATGGGTTACAACGGTCTCGTTTATAATGGTGCTAGTGCCGAGGAAATTCAGGCTGTTCTTGACGAGTATCAGGCTCTGATGAGGAAGGCTATCAATGAGAATATCAATAATATATATGGTGCTTACCTATTCAGTAACTTTAGTGCGAATTGGGAGGTAGAGTTGGCTCGCGAGCAACTCGAGAAGTTCCCTTCGAAGATGCGCAAAACAGAGGTACTTAAGGCTGTTGAGGAGCGTATTGTCTCACTGGAGAAGACCGCTCTGGGCTCTGCGTTCCCCGAAATTGTTGCTAATGACCCCGAGGGTAATCCTGTGGCTCTCTCGTCGCTCGTAGGCGAGGGCAAGTGGGTGCTTGTCGATTTTTGGGCGACTTGGTGTGGTCCCTGCCGTAATGAGATTCCCTATCTGGTTGCAGCTCATAACACTTATGCAAAGCACGGCTTCGAGATTTATGGCGTATCGCTTGATAATGATGCAGAGGCATGGAAGGCGTATATCCCCGAGAATGATATGAATTGGGTCAATGTGTTGGGTATTGATGCCGATAAGAAGTCACCTGCAGCAGACGCTTATGGCGTTCGTTCGATTCCGAGCAACTTCCTGATTTCGCCCGAGGGTAAAATCGTTGCCAAAAATCTGCGTGGACAGGATGTAATTAAAAAACTCGCTGAAGTGATTGAGCGATAGGCGATTAAATAGGTGGTTAAAAGTGGGGATAAAATAAATTCCCACTTTTTTATCGAAAAAATTTGCGAGTGAATAAAAAATGCTTTACATTTGCACTCGCAATTCGGCACCGTAGCTTAATTGAATAGAGCATCTGACTACGGATCAGAAGGTTACAGGTTTGAGTCCTGTCGGTGTCACAAGGCGGTTGAGAAATCAACCGCTTTTTTTGTTGCCGTAGGTCACTGATGGTCACTATGCGAAGATTACTTTGTCGACCGCTTTGTCGTGCGGATTGGTAGGGATGGCGGGGAGTATCTGCTCCTTGAGGCAGACGCCGATAGTCGTGGCGTGAAACCCTCTTTGCGCGAGATAGCGGTCGTAAAACCCCTTGCCACGCCCCATGCGCTTACCCTCGGTGGTAAATCCTACGCCCGGGACAATCATTACATCAATCTCCTCGGGAGGGCAGGGCTCGCAACCTTGTGGCTCGTTGATGCCGAATGCTCCCGATTGCATCCGGTCGGGGCGGTAGTCGTAGAATTGCATCGTATCCCCCTCGACACGAGGCAGAACTATCCTTTTGTGGTCGTGCCATTCGGTTATAAATTCTTGGCTCTGAGGCTCGTCGGGCAATGCCGCATAGAGGGCGACAACCCGTGCTTCGACAAACTCGGGCAGGGCAGCAACCTTTGCAAAAATCTCGCGCGAGGCGAGCGTGCGTTGCTCGGCCGAGATGTGGGTTATTCTGCTGCGCAGTATCTCTCTGATTTGTTGTTTTTCCATAGAATTCTGCTCAAAATTGCTCTTTCTCGGAGTTTGTGGTCGGCTTCATATTGCACAAAATACCTAAAAACACGCTTGCGATACCTAAAAAGTCGCAAATTTTGTTGTTATTCCGCAAACAATCTATTATCTTTGTGCAGATATATGTGCATTTTCACGAACAAATATAATCAAATTTTCTAAAATTATGAATTGTTTTCTTATTAAATCGTCTTTGGGAAGAAAACTCGTGATGGCTGTATCGGGCTGTTTTCTTGTACTCTTCCTGCTGTTTCACATGGCAATGAACCTCGCAGCGTTGTTCTCTGCCGAAGCTTACAACATGATTTGCGGCTTCCTTGGTGCTAACTGGTATGCATTGGTTGGTACTGTGGTACTCGCTGGCGGTGTGCTTGTTCACTTCGCTTACGCTCTGCTGCTCACTTGGCAGAATCGCAAGGCTCGCGGTAACGTGCGCTATGCAATGACCGTTAAGGAGAAGGGTGTTGATTGGGCATCGAAGAATATGCTCGTTATCGGCTTCATCGTTCTGTGCGGTTTGGCTCTTCACCTTGTACACTTCTGGTCGAAGATGCAGTTGGTTGAGATTATGGGTGGCCACGAGAACGCACTCGGATTGGCTCCGACTGATGGTGCTGCTCTGATTGCTTTCACCTTCTCGAAGTGGTTTAACGCCTTGGTTTACATCGTTTGGTTGGCAGCCATCTGGTTCCACCTCACTCACGGTGTGTGGTCGATGTTCCAGACTGCAGGTTGGGCTAACGATACTTGGTATCCTCGCCTGAAGTGCCTCTCGAACGTGGTATCGACTCTTATCTGCGGAGGTTTTGCATTGGTGGTTGTATTCTTCTTCCTTAAGGAGAACGGCTTGCTCTGCTGTGCTTGCTGCTAATTTTTGATTAAAAACTTAAAAACAAATAAGGATATGGCATTAAAATTAGATTCCAAAATTCCTGCAGGTGAGTTGGCTCAAAAGTGGAGCAACCATAAGGCAGCTATTAAGGTAGTGAGTCCCGCCAATAAGCGTAAACTCGACATTATTATCGTGGGTACCGGTCTGGGTGGTGCATCTGCTGCTGCTTCGCTCGGCGAACTCGGCTACAACGTAAAGGTATTCTGCATTCAGGACTCTCCGCGCCGTGCACACTCGATTGCGGCTCAGGGTGGTATCAATGCAGCAAAGAACTATCAGAACGATAACGACTCGGTATATCGCCTCTTCTACGATACTATCAAGGGTGGTGACTACCGTGCTCGTGAGGCTAACGTCTATCGTTTGGCTGAGGTTTCGAATCTCATTATCGACCAGTGCGTAGCACAGGGCGTACCTTTCGCTCGTGAGTACGGCGGTCTTCTGGCTAACCGTTCGTTCGGTGGTGCTCAGGTATCGCGTACATTCTATGCTCATGGTCAGACCGGTCAGCAGTTGTTGCTCGGTGCTTACGCAGCCCTCAATAAGGAGATCGCTGCCGGCTCGGTTAAGAGCTACCCCCGTCACGAGATGCTTGACATCGTAGTTGAGAATGGCGAGGCTAAGGGTATCATCGCTCGTAACCTGGTAACCGGCGAGATTGAGCGTCACGGTGCTCACGCTGTTGTTATCGCTACCGGTGGATATGGTAACGTATTCTTCCTCTCGACCAACGCTATGGGCTCGAACGGCTCGGCAGCGTTCCAGTGCTACCGCAAGGGTGCAGGTTTTGCAAACCCCTGCTTCACTCAGATTCACCCGACATGTATTCCTATCCACGGAACACAGCAGTCGAAGCTGACCCTTATGTCGGAGTCGTTGCGTAACGATGGCCGTATCTGGGTTCCCAAGAAGATGGAGGATGTTCAGGCTATCCGTTCGGGCGCTAAGAAGCCTTCGGATATCGCTGAGGAGGATCGCGACTACTACTTGGAGCGTCGTTATCCCGCGTTCGGTAACCTCGTACCGCGTGACGTAGCTT
>JAGBTZ010000047.1 GCA_017631055.1 Alistipes sp. | reverse complement strand
TCTACCAGATTTTGCATGAGCTCCGGCATCTGCTCAAATGATAAAGTTTTTTCTTGCATTGTCTTTATTTTTTAGAATTAAACATTCATATATAGTATAGAGGGGCGTTTGTGATAAGGTTTGAGAATTGGTGATTTTTTTTGCAAAAGAAGTTGTGAACGACTTTCGCCACCGACAACCAATGCCTATTTAGTAGAAAGTACAATTCTCTTCGCCATTTTATTGCAGCTCGTTGCTCTCCATTGCACCTCATTGCACTCCACTGCAAACTTGGCGAGATATTTTTGTTGAAGATATTAAAGCATAGAAAAATCCCGAAAGTCGAGTCTAACTTTCGAGATTTTTTCGTCTATTTTTGTGGGAAATTCTGTTGCTATTTGTAGGCGTTAGCGTTTAGTAGTGTGCATTAGAGGGCGTTAGTTACTTTCCGATGCAAAATGTGGAGAAGATATTGTTGAGGATCTCTTGGGAGGTGACTTCGCCGGTGATTTCGCCGATGTGGCGGAGAACTTCGTGGAGTTCCTCGCTCAGCAGGTCGCCCGAAACCCCATCTGCCAATGCTTGGCGGGCAAGCGATAGCGCTTTCAACGCACGGCACAAGGCCTCGTAGTGTCGGCTATTGGAAACTACCGTCTCGCCGGCATATATCCCCTCGGTATCAATCACCGAACGCAGTCTTTGGCGCAAAGTATCCACTCCCTCGCCACTCTTGGCTGAGAGATATATTATACCGCTCTCGTCGGCAGTCGATACGCTGCCCAAGTCGGCATATTTATCAATTTTATTGACCACACGAATTAGTGTCTGACCCTCCTGTAACATCAGCGGCTCGGCCTCCGATTCGTTGCCTGCATCGCTCATCTGCACCACTATTTGAGCCCGCTCCAAAGCCTGATGTGTGCGGTCGATACCCATCTGCTCGAGTCGGTCATCCGTCTGGCGTAGGCCTGCGGTGTCGACAAAGCGGAATACCACGCCATCTATATTACACACGGCCTCAATCGTGTCGCGCGTAGTACCGGCGATATCCGAGGTCATTGCACGCTCTTCGCCCACAAGGCGGTTGAGCAGTGTGCTCTTGCCTACATTCGGCTCGCCCACAATAACCGTTGCCACGCCCTCCTTGATTGCATTTCCGAGGCTGAACGAGTCGCACAGACGCTTAATCTCGCCCGAAGCCTCATCAAGCATAGCAGCAAGTTCTTCGCGGTTGGCAAACTCGACATCCTCCTCCGAGAAGTCCAACTCCAATTCGAGCAGTGAAGCCACATTGAGCAGACGCGAGCGCAACTCGGCAAGTGAAGCGGAGTATCCGCCTCGCATCTGTGTTGAAGCCAGAGAGTGAGATGCTCGTGACGAGGAGGCTATCATATCTGCCACAGCCTCAGCCTGTGACAGGTCCATCTTACCCGCCAGAAAGGCTCTCACCGAGAACTCTCCGGGTTGAGCCATACGCGCTCCGTGGCGCACCAGCAACGATAGTACTTCGTTTACGATATAGGCCGAGCCGTGGGTCGAAATCTCGACTCCATCTTCGCCCGTATAGGAGTGAGGAGCCCGGAAGAGGGTCACCAGAACATCGTCAATCACTCGTTCTCCATCGACAATCTCGCCATAGTGCACCGTGTAGGGTTTTGCTTCGGCAAGCGGGGTGCGACCTCTGAAAATCGAGTCGCAACACTCCACGGCACCCTCTCCGCTTATGCGGATTACGGCAATGGCTCCACCTGTGGCGGTAGCCGGAGCAGCAATTATATCGTGTTCGTTCAGGGTCATACTTGCTTCTTGTCAAAATTAGAGTCCGCGCTCGATGCGCAATTTCTGGCCCACGCGCAGACGGTTTGCACTCTTCAGCCCATTCCAGCGCATCAGGTTCTTGACCGATACGCGGTAGCGGTTGGCGATGCCGCTCAGCGTATCGCCGCTCTTGACCGTATAGACAAATCCGCGCTCCAGGCGTTTCTTGTCGATATTCGCGGGATTGATATACTCCTTCAGGAATGTCGAATCCTTGCGGAAAATCTCCTCCTCGCGCTCGATATATGCGCTCACGAATTGTGTGGGCAGTGTCAGCGTGTATGACTTGTTGGTTGCCGGAATTATGTCGAGTTTATACTGTGGATTGAGTTTGCGCAGCATCTCGATAGGCAGGTCGATTGTCGAAGATATCTGCCCAAAGTGCATAATTCGGCGCACGGTGATAGTATCTGTCGCAAGCGGGAGCGGCGAGGGCTCGTACTCCACATTGTGATTTTTGTGATAAGCGAAGGCATACGAGGCTCCGATAAAAGCCGGCACATAGCCTCGGGTCTCGGGTGGCAGGAAGTAGTATATATCCCAGAAAGTCTTGCAATCGGCACCCGCACGAGCCAGAGCCTTGTTGACGTTGCCCGGGCCGCAGTTGTAGGCTGCGATGGCCAAGGTCCAATCGTTGTAGAGGTTGTAGAGGTCACGCATATATTGGCATGCTGCTCGGGTCGAGAGTACCGCATCGCGGCGCTCATCGACCAACGAGTTGACCTCCAATCCGTAACTCTTGCCGGTGTAGGGCATAAACTGCCACAGACCGACCGCACCGACCGGAGATACGGCCGTTGGAGCCAATGCCGACTCGATGATAGCCATTGCTCGCAACTCGACAGGCAGACCGGCCCGCAACAACTCCTCCTCGATGATGGGGAAATAGTAGTGCGAGAGCGACATTATGCGGTTGATTGTGCCGTAACGGGTGTCGGTATAGCGATTGATGTAGTTCTTGACGATGGGGTTGTAGGGTAGTTGTATAGGCGAAGCCAAAGCCCTCAGACGTGACTCGTAGACCGAGTCGGGCAGTGTAGCCGAGCCGACTGCAACGGAGTCTATGGCGATATAGTCGGCAAAGAAGTTCTCGAAAGCCAAAGCGTTCTGTGACTCGTTCCATGTAGCCACTAACGAATCCATCACTACCGGGGTGAGTTTCAAGTTCAGATAGGGGTTGTAGGGTCGTTGCTCGACAGCCTTGACCTCGGTTGCCGGAGCCGTTACGCTATCGGTTTGGGCAACGGGAGTTGTCTTAACCTCGGCTGTGCGCGAGAGTAGCGCAGTATCGACTCTCATTGTTGAGTCGGGCTTGGTTACTGTCACGACTCTGCGAATTCGCTCTTTGCGTTCGCGGGGTGTGTTGCGTTGGAAAAACTCTTTGAAACGGTTTTGAGCCTCCACGCCCTCGGTGCAACCCAATAGTGCCAGCAAGAGCGTGAGGAAAATATAAATTCTCTTCATCGTCAATGGTTAAAATTTGAAACTCATATTCATACCAAACGTGGGGCGATTATCCCCGATGCTTGGCGAGTATCCGTAATCAATCATCGGAGTAACATTCATCGAGAGGTCATCCGATATATCGTAGTCGCGCAGATGGGCGTCAACGTGAGCATCTATTATCTGCAAAACATACATGCCGGCCGTCAGGATTATGCACAAATCTCGGTTACGGCGATAGCTATCTCGCAAGTTCTTGAGGAAGGTTGCCGAGTAGCGACCTCTGAACTCATCGGTCGAGCCTGTGGGGTAGTTGGCCGGATTCTTGTCGTAGTCCGCCTTTAGGCGGTAGGCCTTCTTGAAGCGCTGGAAACCGCGATTGTTCCAATCGATACAGTAGATTGTCGTGGCAAAACCTCCAAGCACAATCGGCACACGCCAATAACTCTTATTGTAGATTTGTCCCGCACCCGGGCATATTACGGCAAGGGTCGTTGCGCGATTTACGCTCGACACCTCGTTTGTGGCGTAGTTGATGGCTGCATCACCGATGAAATAGATATACGATGCGATGGTAAGTCCGAGATATATCTGCTGGCGGGTGTTACTGCGCACCATATTTCGTTGCAGATGGTCGAGTTCGGGTGTACGCGAAAGGCTCTTGTTGGTAATCGCATCGAACTCTCGCTTGAGCGGCTTGTAGCGGCTATTCTCGTAGATGAACATACCCAATCCCGTGCCAAGCGTAGAGTAGAGGATGGGGAGTTTCCAATACTGCTTGTTGTAAATCTGTCCATATCCGGGCAGTACGGCTGCTGCCCAACAAACCTTCGATAGGGACATCGAGTCGCTCAACAGAGGCTTCAGTTTGCGCTTCTTCGCCTTGAGTGAATCGGCTGCAAGCGAATCGGCAACTGATTTGGCCTTCAGAGAGTCGAGCCCGAGGGTGTCGCGTTGCAGTGAGTCGGCTCCGAGTCGGCCCAATCGGACTTTCAATGAGTCGGGCAAACTCCTGCGCAATGACTCGATAACAGCGGCACGTCTGCGCAACGAGTCGGGAACCCCGGCCTTCGATAGCGAATCCATAACCACCGAGTCGACCTTCACACTCTCGATATCGAGCGTGTCGACCATCTTGGCGAGTGCCGCAGAGTCGATGTGCAGATTTTGGGGTAGCGAATCTCTGCGCAAAGTGTCGGGCTTCTGCATAAGTCCACCCTTGATGATTTGGCGCGGACCACGATAGCGTTGCTGTGCCGTAGAGATGCTCCACGACATTGCCAACACAAGTGCAATAAATGCTATTTTAACTACTCTGCCCACTTGAAATACCTCTATTTACGCCTTGCGGAACTGCTCGATGAAACGCTCTATATCTGTGTCGCTATCGAAGCCGATAACAATTTTACCACCGCCATTCTTGCTGCGCTTGATGCTGATATCCTGCGAGAAGAACTTCTCGAGTTGCTCCACCAATCGCAGATATGTCTCGGGATACTCCTCATCATCCGCAGTTGCCACACTCTTCGGGCAACCCTCAGCGAGCGAACGTACCAACTCCTCCATCTGGCGCACCGACAAATCTCTCTTCACGCACTTGCGCAACAACGCAGTCTGCTTCTTACCCTCGGCACCGGCAATAGCCTTGGCGTGCCCCATCGAGATAACGCCCTCCTTGAGTGCCAATTGTACCTCGTTGGGCAACTTGAGCAGACGCATATAGTTCGACACGGTCGAGCGCTTCATTCCGACCTTCTCGGAGAGAGCCTCCTGAGTCAGCCCGCACTCCTCGACCAGACGTTGCATACTCAACGCAATCTCGATAGCATTCAAATCCTGGCGCTGAACATTCTCGACCAGTGCCATTGCGTGCAGATTGACGTCATCCACCTCGCGGATATATGCCGGCAGAACATCCAACTCTGCCAACTGAGCCGCACGCCAACGGCGCTCGCCGCTGATGATGATATAGCGACCATCCGCTGTCGGCTTAACCGTCACGGGTTGAATAACACCCAACGAGCGAATCGAATCTGCCAACTCCTCGAGTGCCTCCTCCTGGAAATCGCGGCGTGGCTGAGTCGGATTGGGGATAATATCCTTCACGGCAATCTCTGCCATCTGCGACATAGGCTTCGCCTTCACTACCGGTGACTCGCCACCGAAAATGGCATCCAGACCTCGTCCTAAACCTTTTTGTTTCATATTTTTACTCATTTTGTTTCTTCTTTCGGTTACGCTTAAGGAACTCCTTGGCAAGGGTGAGATAGTTCACTGCACCCGTAGCCGATGCATCGTATAGCATAATCGGCTTTCCGTGCGAGGGCGCCTCTCCCAAACGGATATTTCGTTGAATTATTGTGTCGAATGCCAAAGGTCCAAAGTGCTCGCGTACCTCGTTTGCTACCTGATTATTCAGACGATTGCGCATATACATCGTCATCACAAAGCCCTCGATTTCGAGCGAGGGGTTCAATCCGCCCTTGATTTTGCGGATGGTGTTGAGCAGTTTGCTCAAACCCTCGAGTGCCAAGTATTCGCACTGCACCGGAATCAGCACCGAGTCGGCAGCTGTCAGGATGTTGACGGTCGTATAGCCCAGCGAAGGCGAGCAGTCGATGAAGATATAGTCGAACTTGTCGCGCACCTGGTCGATGATGCCCTTGATGACGTGGTGGGCATTCTCCATTGCGGGAAGCTCGGTGTCGGCAGCCACAAGGTCGATGCTCGAGGGCAGAATCCACAAATTCTTCACATCGGGACTCTTGACAATAACCTCCGAGGCGCTCTTCTCGCCTGTGATGCACTCGTATATGCCCTCCAGGTTGATATCAAAACCCAAACCCGAGGTTGCATTTGCCTGCGGGTCGGCATCGAGTAACAGCACCTTCTTGCCCAGTAGGGCAATTGATGCCGAGAGGTTTATCGCGGTTGTGGTTTTGCCCACTCCGCCCTTTTGATTTGCAAGTGCCACGACTTTTGCCATACTATTCTTCCTTTTTATCCAAACATTAAGGGGACAAATTTAGCAAAATTTAATTTAATTTCGAAATTATCGAGAGAAATGACTATATTTGACCTTTGAAAAGAGCGAAAAAGCAGTTTTATGGAGCAGAGAACAACGAGCAGAACTCTCGGTAAATTCCCGAATGCACTCGATTTTGTGGTTATGGCAATATGGGTATTCCTTGCCCAGGTTGCGGTTGTCGGTATATGTGGATTGTGTGGCTTGGAGTTTCCCGACACGGCTCTTGCGAATAGCCCCGATGATCAGATTTCTCTCTTTGCTCAACTCGCAGTTGCTCAATCGCTTGCAATAATCTACCCGGTGTCGATGTCGCTCGCAATAGCGGGTGTATTGCTCTACCGCCGATTGCGTGGCAGGGAGCGCAAGCGGATAGCCTTTTCGAAGGGTGGATTTGATCCCTCACGACTACTCGGGTTGTTTGTTTTGATGGTCGCTACGCAGATAGCCATCGAGCCGTTGACGGCATTGATGCCCGACCCTGCACCGATGGTCGGCCGAGGCTTCTTTACGGTACTTGTCTCGGTGGTTTTTGCCCCAATTTTCGAGGAGATTCTCTGTCGCGGAATTGTCTTGGAATCGTTCCGCGCAAAGTATGGCGTTTGGGCAGCGTGGCTCTGCTCGTCGCTCTTTTTTGGGATTATTCACGGCCAGATTACAGCGATGTTCAGTGCCTCTGTTCTCGGCCTGATTTTGGGCTATGCCTACATCCGTACCAACTCGATATTTTCGGTTATAATTCTCCACGCTCTCAATAATGGATTGGCCCTGGCATTGATGGCTTTCGGGCTGGGTGACAGCACATTCCGGGATATTATCCCCGACTTGAGAATTTACTGGATAGTGTGGGGTGTGGCTCTGTTGATAGTTGTTATCGGAGCCGTATCGATAGTGAGAAATCTGCGAAAGGCAATGATACAAAAATAGCCATTGATCGTTCGATCAATGGCTAATGGCTAATCTATCAAGTTGTCCAATCTCTCGTAGATGCTTGTGCGCAACTGGCGTAATCTGTTGATTTCGTCACGATTGCTACGCTTGATAAATATGCATGTTCCTACGAACTTCCAGAACAGACGGATGTAGTTCCAAGCCAATACGAACATGAATGGGAACGCTACCAAGTAGCCCACTGCCCACCAAATTCCTGCGAATACCCACAAGAGTACTATCGGCAAAATCAGGCACAGCGGCACCGAAACAAAGACACTGACTCCAACGTGGAACGAGGAGTTGAACATGTGGTCTTTGATCATCTTCTTGAGGAAAATCTTGGGTATCAAGAAGAGTAATCCCGTTGGGATAATTGATGCGATAAACAGCGGCAACAGAAGCAAAAGTCCCAATGCACGCAACAGGGCTGCCGGCCATTTGGGATTGTGGATAAAGAGCCAATCTCGGATGTTGAGCTTTTTCAATCCGGCAGCGAACTCTGCGGTGTCGGCATAAATCTGCTCCATCTGCTCGGGGTGCTGATTGTAGGCCTCCTGCAGTGCCGAAACGAGCTTCTGGTCGGAGAGAAGTCGCGAGGGGAGATAGTTGAACTTGTGACCATGTTCAATGGCGTATTTACGACCATAGCCCGTCTCGCGAAGGAAGTCTATCTGGTCGTAGTGCTCCAAGTCGTCAATGTGCAACATCAGCTCCTTAATCTTCTCGCGCACGATAGCGTTAATCTCTGTCATTGTAGCGCGAGGCTCTGCCTTATACTTTTCGTAGTAGGGCTTTAGCGAGATGGGCTCACCGAAGCGGATAAGCATATCGGTACGAGCGTGGAAGTAGTTTGAGTAGTGGTTGCACGAGGGTAACACCATCACATCGCGCTCGAAATTGAACTTCTCGGCTGCCTCGAACGCTATGCGCAGGTATCCGATTTTGAAGTTTCCGAGCCAACGCTTATCCTGGTGGTCTGCCTCGGGGAAGAGCATCAGAGTCTCGCCATCGCAAAGAGCCTGACCTGCAGCATCGAAGGTCTCGCGGTTCTTGTTGATTGCCGCATAGCCCTCGTGGCTCATTCGGTAGGCGGGAAGTAGTCCGAGTTTTCGCAAAAATTTACCTGCAATCGGATTCTTGAATACGTTGGCACGAGCTATAAAGTTCATCCTTCGGTCGGTTATATTCATCGCAACCGACAAAGGGTCATTAAGGCAATTCTGGTGGTTGGAGACAATTACCAGCGGGGTGCCGTTTACGGGCACTTTCTCGATGCCGACAATATGCTCTTTACGGAAATAAAGTCCCGAGTTAACAAACTGCAAATAGCCTCTGAATGCCTTCAAAAGGAGAGAGTGATCTCTCGGCTTGAGTCTTTTTTTCATAATTTAGTAGTTGAGTTCTATTCTCCGCAAATCATTATTTCGGCTTCAAATATAGCAAATTTAGATTGTTTTTCAACCTTTTGATAAAAAAACTTTCACAATTGACAATTTTATTGCTACGCAATACGTTTAATTCGGGTAAAATAGCTATCTTTGTCGATTAGATATGCGTTTTTGGACTAAAATATCAGCCATTTGTGCCGCCGTAATGTGTGTGGCGTGTCAGGAGTTGCCCAACTACTTTGTGGACGACACCACCGTTGCGCGTGTAGGTCGCAAGGAGTTGCGTATGTCTGATTTGGAGCAGGCCATACCGCAAGCCCTCTCGGGTGCCGACAGTGTCAATATGGTCGGTGCGTATATTGACCGCTGGATTGCCAAACAGCTTAAATTGGAGGAGGCTGAGTTGATATTCTCGGCATCGGTCAGCGATATCGAGCGAAAAGTCGAGGAGTATCGCCAATCGTTGCTTATTCATAAAATCGAGCAGTATTATATCGACAACGAGCCGACAACAATCGTTACTGACGAGGATGTTGAGGCGTACTATAACGCCCATAAGTCGGAGTTTAGGCTCGATAGAACGATAGTCAAGGGTCGTGTGGTTGCCTTCAGCGAGAAGTATCGCCAAAGGGAGAAATTATACGAGATGATGCGCTCGCCCAAGAGCGAACGCCAAAAGGATTTCAAGGATATCTGCATCAAGAATGGATTTATGCTCAAGGAGTTTGTGGAGTGGAGCGATTGGAGCGATTTTCTGGCGGTGCTGCCCACGTTGCGCTCTCGCAACTACGATTCATTGCTCGATAAAAAGGGCTCGGTCCAGAAGATGACCTCCGAGGGGCAGATATTCTACTTCCAGATTACGGAGGTGTTGAACAAGGGGGATATCCGCCCGATAGAGTTGGCTCGTGAGGATATAACCCGAGTATTGAGGACTCTGCGCCGTAGCGAGGCTATTCGCAGTAGGGAACAAGCCATCCGTGCTCAAGCACTCGAGAACGGACATGCGAGAATTTATAAATAAATTCAATTCACAATCATTGGTTAGGCAATACAACAATAGAAATAAATAGAGTTTGAATCTCTGATTAAAGTTTGAATATGACACGAAGAGTTACGATAGCATTGATTATTATGACAGCACTCGCTTTGGGTGTTGTTGCACAGAAAAGGCAGGTGATGGTAGACAAGGTGGTGGCCGTAGTGGGTGGCTCATCAATCCTCCACTCCGAGGTTATGAGTACCGCCAACGACCTTACTCAACGTCGCCGTGAGGCGGGCTACACCTCCGATAATGACCCCTACACCGAGGCTCTTGAGGCTCTGCTGTTGCAGAAACTACTCTACAATCAGGCGCTTATCGACTCTGTGGAGGTCAATACCAACGACCTCACGAGCCGTGCTGAGAGTCAGGTCAACCGTTGGGTTGAGGAGGCCGGCTCTATCCCCGCACTCGAGAAGAAGCACCATATGCAGATTTACCACTTGCGCGAGATGTTGCGCCGCCGTCTGGAGATGCAGACCTACGCCTCGACAATGCAAAACGAGGTGACCAGCAAGGTGACTATCACCCCGGGTGAGGTGGAGCGTTACTATAACGCACTCGATAAAGATAGCCTGCCGATTATTGCCAAGCAGTATGTCTATGCTCAGATTACCAAGTTCCCGAAGTCGTTGGTAGCGGCTAAGCAGCGTACCAAGGAGCGCCTGCTCGAGATGCGTGAGCGTATCATTACCGGCAAGACCAAGTTTTCGACCATGGCCCGTATGTACTCGGTCGATGGCTCGGCCATTCAGGGTGGCGAGATGGAGCCGCAGGTATTGGCCGGATTTGTTCAGCCCTTTGCGGATGCTATGCGTGAGCTGAAGCCCGGTCAGGTGTCGGAGGTGGTGGAGACCGAGTTCGGATTTCACCTCATTCAGCTTATCGACCGTAAGGGCGAACTCTACCATTGTCGTCACATCCTTTTGCGCCCGACCTACACCATCGAGGAGTTGGTCGAGCCGTTGCAGGAGTTGGATAGTATTGCCGACCTTATCCGCAAGGATTCGATTACATTCGAGGCGGCTGCAGCAAAGTTCTCGGATGATGTTCACTCGAAGCAGAATGGCGGTATTGTGACCAATCACGACCTGCTGGAGCACTATAATGCTTTCGATGCAAAACTTACGGCTACACGTTTCCTTGAGGAGGATTTCGGTATGGGTCGCGGTAAGAGTATCGAGGATTATAACGCTATCCGCAAGTTGAAGGTGGGCGAGATTTCGCCCGCATTTCAGAGTCAGGACCTTGTGGGTAACAATTTGAGCAAGATAGTCAAGCTCGTGGAGATTATTCCGCCACACCCGGCTTCGCTCAAGGATGACTATCTGCGTTTGGAGGCGATGGCTCTTGCCGACAAGCAGAGTCGTGTCTTTGATGAGTGGGTCGACAAGAAGATTGAGCAGATGTATATCCACATCGACCCCGACTATCGCAATCTCGATTTTATGAACAAAAACTGGATTAAGTAACATCTTCCCGTGCGATCAAGGATTATCTCAATAACAATCATTCTCTTTGTCGTGGCAGGTTTTGCCTCGGCATACGACCATCGTATGCAGGTCGACCAACGCCCTTTGGCGGCAAATGAGTCCGAGGAGGAGCAGGATGGTAAGGTTGTCGACCTGAAGGCTGATGTGGTCTACCCGATAACCATTGCGGGCGATTCGACAGTCTACTGCCTTGTGGGTAATTTCGTTGCGCACCACAACGGAGCTGTTATTGTCTGTGATAGTGCGGTGCGATATAGCGAAAAACGCATCGAGTGTTTCGGTAATGTGCTGATAAATCAGGGTACGACCTACGTTTATGGCGACCGTGCCGAGTATAATGGCGAGATTAACGAGGCCGAGGTGCACTCTCAGTTAGTGAAGGTTGTGGATGGTGATGTGACGCTTTATACCTATAAATTCAAGTTCAACACGCTCGAGAGTATCGGTATCTTTGCCGAGGGAGGTATTGTGACCAAGGAGGATAATATGCTCGAGTCGGATAGGGGATACTTCTACGCCAACGAGGACCGCATTATCTGTGTAGACAATGTCCAAATGACCAATAACGAATACCAGATGATTGGCGACTCGGTGATTTATAACATCGACAACGACCGAGCACAATTCTTCACGAATACCAACATCTGGAACGATAAGGGCGAGTACCTGTATGCCGACCGAGGCTCCTACGAGAAGGCGGATGAGCGATATGTTATCACCAAGAATGGATATATCCTGACCGAGAACGAGGAGATTTGGAGCGATAGCCTCGACTACTATCGTGAGCGAGGTTATGGCGTGATGCGCCACCAGATTCAGCTCGATGACCAGTCGCACAAGATGCTCGCATTTGGCGATTGGGGCGAGTATTGGAAGGAGCCGGGCAATGCTATGCTTACGCGCAACCCCTCGACCATAAGTTACGACCCCGAGCAGGGTGATTCGGTCTTTATGCGAGCCGATACGATGATGCTATATTCGCGCTCGACTCAGGGCGATAAAGCTGAGGCCGAGCGTAAGCGACAGGAGGAGGAACTCGCTGCTGAGCAGGCTCGCTTAGCCGATAGCGTAAAGCGTGCTGAGGCCGAAGCGCAAAAGAGCGTTGAACCCTCTGAGGGCAAGGAGCCCAATGAGCCTAAGGATGAGGAGAAACCCACCCGCCGCGAACGTGATAAGGATAAGGATAAAAATAAGGAGAAGGGTGGCCGCCGTCACAAAAACAATGAAGAGTCGGAGAGCGCACCCCGAGAGATTGAGAATGCCGAAAGCAGACTCCCCTCGGCTGAGCGCAATGCCGAGAATGGAGTTGGTGGCGACTCTGTGGAGGTGAGTGCCTCGACCGAATCGGCTGCGAAGAGTGGCGGAGAGGAGGCTGTAGCAGCAGACTCTTTGGCGCAGGATTCACTGATGCCGGATTCGTTGGCGCAAGATAGTACTCAACTTGTTCCCGTTCTGTCGGCTTTGGATTCGCTGAAGGCTCGCCTCGATACGCTGCCCAAGGCCGAACGTAAGGTGCTGCTCAAGGAGATTGCCCGTAAGGAGCGTGATGCGGTGCGTGCCGAGAAAAAACGATTGAAGGATTCGATTGAGGTGGTGAAGGCCAAAATCAATAAGGCTAAACTCGATTCGATAGGCGAGGCTCGTCAGTTGAAGCGTAATATAATGCTCGACCGTCTGCAAGCGCGTGAGGATGAGATGGCAGCTCGTTTTCAGGCTCGTGAGGAGGCTCGCAAACTGAAGATGATTGCCCGCCTGACTCGCAAGGGTGTTAAGTTCCAGTGGGCTGACTCTCTTACTCGAGCCAAGGCCGATTCGACCCTCTGGGCCGATGGTCATCGCTACGACTCGTTGTACACCATCCTCTATGATTCGATTTGTGCCAAGCCGGAAGAGCCTTCTGAGGTCGATTCGCTCAAGGTCGACACGGCTATTGTCGATACGCAGTATCGTTTGGTGTTGGGCTATCGCAATGTGCGCATCTTCCGCAAGGATTTCCAGGGCGTGTGCGACTCGTTGTCGTCATCCTCGCTCGACTCGGTTATCCACATGTATATCGCCCCGGTATTGTGGCACGAGCAAAATCAGGTGACATCAGAGGTTGTCGATATGTATACCTCCAATCAGCAGATTGTGCGAGCCGAATTTACGGGTAAGCCGATGATGGTGTCGAAGATTGACACGCTGCACTACAATCAGGTTGCCGGCAAGACGATGATTTCACACTTCCGCGACAACTATATCTACCGTAACGATGTTGATGGCAATGCCCAAACCATCTACTATATGCAGGAGGAGGGCTCGCCCGATGTTCAGGGTTTGATGTATATCGAGAGTGCTGATATGACCTTCTATATCGAGGATCGAACGGTGTCGGGCATCACCTATCGCGGTAGTCCGACCTACACAATCTATCCCATGGATAAGATTCCCGAGACTCAACCTCTCTTCTTGGAGGGATTTGCTTGGCATGCCGACAGGCGACCGGCTCAAGACTCGGTCTTCACTCGCACTATTCGTCCCTCGGTGAGGGCCGAGAAGAGTGCGTTGCCGCAACCCACATTCCCCATATCGAAGCGCATTAGCGACTATCGTGTGCGCCTTGTGGAGCGTAATGAGTGGAGCGATCGCAACGATATCCTGACCCAGGAGGTTATCGACTGGCTCGAAACGCAGACCGACTGGAAAGAGCAGAGCGAGAAAAATCAACGCCAGCGAGCAGAGTTCGGCAAGGATGAGTAAGCAAAGAGGATAGGGTGCGGAGAAAAAAGGCGAGAGGCGAGAGAAAGAGGGTTTCTGTAAAATTGCCCTAAATTCCCTAATCTCCCTAATTTCTCTTAACTCATCTAACCCATCCAACCCGCCAATAACAAAAACCTGCTCCCCGAATGTTCGGGGAGCAGGTTTTTTGTCGTAGCAGTGTCGTGATAGTTAGTATTATTTGCCGGCAGCATTGAGCACAACTTCACACATCGCCTCATACTGCTCCTCCATGCTCTGCAGTAACTTATACTGTGCATGGGTGCGCACGAGGTTGTGGTCGGGAGAAGTGATGCGGTAGTAGGTGTCGCCATCAATGTAATCCATCAAGAATCGCAACACCTGCTCATAGGTGATATATCGAGCCGAGAATGCCAACCAATCGAGTTCGGATTGGGTGAGGGTCGAGCGACGCTGCGAGAGGTAGCCCTCAGCATAACCCTTAAACATCTCAAGACTCATCGAAACCTTGCTAAGATCGCTGTCATCCTCAGCGCCGGTGTTGGTGTAGGAGCGGATAGCATCTCCGAAGTCGTTGAGCGAGGTGCTGCTCATTACCGTATCGAGGTCGATAACGCAGAGTACTTCGCCATCCTTGTCGAAGAGAATGTTGCTAATCTTGGTGTCGTTGTGAGTTACCTTTGTGGGAATGGTGCCATTCTCGACCAGAGCCCAGAACGAGAGCATCTCCTCGCGGCGCGACTCAATCCACCCAATCTCGGTCGTGAGCGATGCTACGCGACCTGCGGCATCGCGTTTGAGCGCCTCATCCCACTGCTGGAAACGCCAGCGGATGTTGTGGAAACCCTTGATAGTCTCGGCTAGAGGTTGCTCGAAATCCGAGAGTTGTGATTGGAACTTGCCGATACCCTCACCGCCCTTGTAAGCTAATGCCGGAGTGTCGGCACGCTCGTAGGTTACCGAGCCGGCAATAAAGGGGCACATGGTCCAAAAATCGCCCGTTTCGGTCTTCCAGTAAGGTTTGCCTTCGTGTGTGAAGGTCACGGTCAGCACCTCGCGCATCGGGTCGCCACCCGCAGCCTCGACCTTCGCCTTGAGGTGAGTGGTCACTGCCACGATGTTATCCATCATAGCCGGCACATCGGGGAATATAGAGTGGTTCTTGCGTTGCATAATGTAGTCGGGGGCTTCGCCCTTGGTGCATACCTTCAAGGTGTCGTTGATAAAGCCGGCACCCATAGTCTCGATGCGCTCCAATTCGCCCTCGATTGCAAAGTGCGATACAATCTCTTTCAAAAGTTCTTCGTTCATGGTAGGTCTATTTTGTTTGTTGTTTTATCGTTAGGATTGGTGTGTGGCTACTCTAATATAAGTTCGCCAAAGTACTCCGGTCGGTGGAAATCGGGTGAAGGGACCTCAATAGGATTCCAACTTACATAGTGGGGGATGCGGGTGTTATCGCCACACTTGTAGAAGTTGGCACGCAGCCTCTCGGGGCGGACTCCCTCGGCGTAGCCCAGCAGAGTGAATGGTATGCCCAGCACAACGCTCCACTCGTGGATGCCCTCCCTCTCCTCGAAAGCCTCGTGTGGCAGGGTCGAGAAGCGTATGGTTTGAGCCATCTTCTCGGCCGAGAAGTGCTCGACTCCCTCCTTGCGACTTTTGCGCTTGGCTGCGAGCAGGGTCGCGATGCAGTTCATCTCGAAGTTGAAGTAGCCCTCGCCATCTGGCGCCAAGAAGAATGCCTCGACACAGCTATCCTGCCATACGGCATCGTTATCCTCGGTGAAGGCAGCCTTCACGCCCTCGCCACGCACAAAGTAGCGCAGAAAGAGATGTGTATGGTCGGCAGCCACATCGACTGATGTTATGGGGCAGTAGGGATACTCGTTCCAATTCACGATATCTATTGCTTGGCGCTTGGAGCTCTGCTCCATGGCGATATTCAGCTCGTCAAACGACATTTTCGAAAGTCCCTCGATACGGGGTACGCAAATTTGTTTCATAAATGTAGGTCTTAATCTCTACAAAGATAAGAAAACTTTGCAGAAAGCTACAAATTTATATGCCGAAAACTACTCCGCAAACAAAAAGAAGAGCGTGCTCCCTTAGGGAACACGCTCACTTTAATTCTCTTCTCCTTCGAGATTACTCAACCGGAGTTACGCTAACGTACGACTTGCCGGAAGCCTTCTTGCAGAATACTACCGTACCGTTTACCAACGCGAAGAGGGTGTGATCCTTACCCATACCTACGTTGTTACCCGGATTGTGAACCGTACCTCTCTGACGAACGATGATGTTGCCTGCCTTAGCGAACTGACCACCGAAAAGTTTAACGCCAAGTCGTTTGCTCTCTGACTCACGACCGTTCTTCGAACTACCTACACCTTTTTTGTGTGCCATTTTTCTCTAATTTTTAATTATGCAACAATCTCCTCTACGAGAATCTGAGTCAGATACTGACGGTGACCATTACACTTCTGGTAACCAGTTCTGCGCTTCTTCTTAAACACCAGGACCTTGTCGCCCTTGAGGTGCTTGAGGATTTTACACTGTACCGAGGCGCCTTTTACAACAGGTGCGCCTACCTTAACCTGACCGCCATTGTCTACAAGCAGGACCTTGTCGAAGCTCATGGACGAGTTCTCCTCGCCCGAAAGACGGTGAACATAGAGCTTACGACCCTTTTCAGCCTTGAATTGCTGACCTGCAATTTCTACTATTACGTACATTTAATCTTAAAGTTATATCAGTTTCGACATAATTTCGGACTGCAAAGATAGTCATTTTTAATACACAAACAATACTCCACTCAACTTTTTTTGAACTTTTTTCGTTTTTGGCACATTTTTTAGAGATTCTTTGCTGCTTTGATTTGCCGGAATGGTTATGAAACGGGTTCTCATTGTCGGAAACGATGTGTTATTGTGTGAGTTGGTTGCATCCCTGCTTGCGGATATTGCGGTGGAGGTCATCACTGCCCGTACTATTGTTTCCTTTGCAAGGGAGTCTCGTCAGGGGATGTTCGATTTGGTGATAATGGTCGATATGTCTGCTTTTTTCGATGGCTCATCTCCGACCACCACACTGCGCCCGACAGGGCTATCCCGCCCCCAGCTATTCGTCTTGTCGTGGCAACACTCCGAGAGTTCGGTATTGAGCCTGCTTGAGTGCGGTGTGTCGCAATACATAACCTTCCCGATTAACCTCAGGCGTGTGAAACGTAAAATTAGCGAATCTCTGGGTGTGGACTGAAACTTTGGCGTATTATGATGATTTCTACGATATTACCCATCGGTCTTTCGATTATTGCCGTGGCGACTATAACTCTTGGGGTTGCATCTTTTGTGCAACGTGTGCGCATAAAGCGCCTCGCGAAATTGGAGGAGTTGCTTCGGCAACGATATATGCGTATCATTACTGCTGTAATGCTCTCGAAGGAGTCGCTTCCCTTGCGCTTTCCTATGATTAAATATCGTGGTGCAAGGGAGGTGCTTGCCCGGGTGCTGTCAGCAGTAGCATCCTCGGTCTATGGGCCCGATAGTGCAATTCTCGGCCGTATAGCCTCTGATAATGGAGTTGATGAGTGGTTGCTGCACCGCATAGGTCGAAGTCGGGGTATGGTGCGCGCTTACTATATGTCGCAACTTGCCGCATTGCCCCTCGCTTCGGCAGTTGTTGTTCGTGTCAGGGAGTACGCTGATGATAAGAATCGTTTTGTGCGTTTCTATGCGCTTTTGGTGCGTATAGCCAACGACACCTCATCGGCTCTGCGCCATCTCTCGGAGTTTGGGGAACCGTTGAGCGATTTTGAGATAGCCGAGATTATGGCGTTGCTCAGGCGTGGGATGTTGCCTGTGGCGTGCGAGCCACTGCTGATGTCGGGCAGTCGCAATCTGCAGTTGGTGGGGATTTATATCGCACGAGAGTTCGGTGTTGAGGAGGCCAAACCCCTGCTCGTAGAGATTGCCACTACACAGACGGATGAGGATGTGGCCCGTGCCGCTATCTATGCGCTGGTGGCGCTGCACTCCTCTTTCAATACTCGCAATCTGATGGCGAGTGTGCGCAGTATGTCTGCCGACGACCGTCAACGGCTCTGCCGGCGGTTGGTCTTGGAGGGTTACTCTGCAGCAGCACTCGAACGCCTGTTCGGGGCTCGCGAAGGGGTCTATGCCGAACGATTGGTTTCAACCTATAAACGCCGTATAGTATGCATTCCTCAACTCTAAGTCTACTCATTGTTGCCGTTGTGTTGTGTTGGGTCGTGGCGGTAACGTCACTATTGCTTGTGCACATCGTGCGTGGAGGGCGCAATGCCCGATTTTTTGCGTTGCGAAGGCCGGCATTGTGTCATAGTTTCGGATGTAATGGACTCTCGCTATTGTGTCGAGATACGGGCGATGATGAGCGTTTGCAAAATCTGCTGGCAGTCGAATATCCCGATTACGAGGTTATTGTCATTGCCGACTCGATGCGTAATTACGACTCATTGTGGCAAATCATCACGAAATATCGTATGATTGCAGTCGATGGGCGGGCAGTGGTAGGTGAGCGGGCGATTAGAGTGCGCAAGATGTATCGCTCGGCAAGTCGGTGTTATAGGCGACTCTTGTTGCTTGATGTGGAAACAACCGATTGCAGGTCCGATTTTGATGTGGCTTACGATGTGGCCAGTTACGACTATCTGCTGCCGCTTTGGGGTAATGAGCGATTGCGGACAGGAGCCATCGAGCGTGCAATGGCAGAGTTGAACTCTACCTCCCGACAATCGAGTGATGTGATTACTTCCAGGGTGGGCGCTCCGTTGCAACTCATTTCACGCCGAGCGGCAAGTAGGGTGGGCGGAGTGTCGGAGGTGTCGTTCGAGGGGTGTTGTTGCCTATACGAGCCGCTTCTGGTTGATGATAGAGGAGCCTCGCTTCGGTGGAGGGCAGTGGCGTATGCTCTGCCGGTGTTGATACTGCTGTTGCTGGGTATGGCAGTGGCCGGCATTATGCCGCTTGCAATGGTGGCACTTGCGTTGATGCTTAGCTCGCTGGTTGTCGCAACATACGCAGCGGTGGTGGCTATGTCGTATGCCGGAGAGCCCGCTGTCGGATATGTCGAAATGTTATCCCTTTTTTGTGAAAATTTATTACCCGGAATATGGAAAATTCGAAAATAATCGTTATCTTTACAAAAGAGCAATAATGAAACTTCAAACAGACGAGATGACAATAACTAATGAGATTCGAGCCTACCTTATAGAGATGGCTGCTAATGCGGCTGTGAAGGCGGGTGCCGAGATAATGAAGATTTACCAGAATAGCGATGATTACCACATCGCCCTCAAGAGTGATTGCACTCCATTGACTGTGGCCGATTGCTTGGCACACAACAAAATCAAGGAGGTGTTGGGCGTTACCCGCATCCCGATTTTGAGCGAAGAGGGGCGTGAGATGCTCTACGAAGAGCGCCAAAATTGGGAACTCTTCTGGTTGGTTGACCCGCTGGATGGTACGGTCGAGTTTATCAAGGGCAATCACGAATTTACGGTCAACATTGCCCTGATGCAGGATAATGAGTGTGTGGGATCGGTGGTCTATGTTCCCTATCACAAGAAGATGTATATCGGCGAGAAGGGTTTTGGTGCACATCTTGTGACCGATATCGAGCCTTCGCACGAGGCATCTTATCGTTACGATGAACTCTCCTCAGCGTGGAGTTCTCTGCCGGCCAAGAGCGATGGGCGCAAAGTTTGGCGTGTGGCGGTATCGCGTTCGCACCAGACCCCCGAGACTGCCGAGCATATCGCCGCTATGCGTGAGCGTTATCCCGACCTTGAGGTAATCGAGCAGGGTAGCTCCTACAAGTTCTGTATGTTGGCAGAGGGAACAGTCGACTACTATGTCCGCACAAGTCAAACCTACGAGTGGGATACGGCTGCGGGTGAGCTTATCCTCTCTGAGGCGGGAGGTCGCACTTGTTCGTTGGCCGATGGCTCAAAATTCCGTTACAATAAGGAGGATCTGCGCAACCCTTGGTTTGAGTGCTATGCTGCGAAGTGAGAGGATAGAGCGGGGGAGGCTTCCTGATTACTATCCAAATAATTTAGCCAATGGCTGCGGCCATTGGCTAAACTTTTGCATCATTACCGACTATTACTGTCTCTTTGCCCCCTTATATATAATATAGGAGAGGGCGAGAGCTACCACAGCTATTATGACGTATCCGATTTCGTGGCTGTACTCGGTGACTGTCGAGATTAGCTGCTCCTCGGGAACTACGGCCTCGAGGTAATAACCCAAAGCTGCCAGCACCGCATTCCAGGCTCCTGCACCAATTGCAGTGAAGAGCATAAACTTCGGCAGATTCATCTTTGCCAATCCGGCCGGAATGGATATAAGTTGGCGTACTGCCGGCACCAAACGACCCACGAGCGTTGCAGCTACTCCATACTTTATGAAGAACTGCTCGGCCTTCTCGACCTTCTGCTGGTCGATAAGACACATGTGGCCAAAGCGACTGTTGGCAAACTTATAGACGATAGGCTTGCCGAGCCAGAGAGCAAGTCCGTAATTGATGAGAGCGCCGATGAGTGCACCGACCGTAGCGAAAAATATCACTAACCAGACGTTCAAATCGCCCGAAGCTGCAGCCTTGTATGCTGCCGGAGGAACAACCACCTCCGAAGGAAAGGGGATGAACGAACTCTCGATGGCCATCAGTAACGTGATGGTCCAGTAGTTTAGGTTGTCCAAGCACCATTGAATAAAGCCTATAGATTCCATACTTTTCTACTTATATTTCTATTATCGGATAGGGCTCGCGTCCTTGAGTCGGTCAAATATCTTGAGGCACACCCACGCATCGGTTGCGGCATACATCTTCTGCTGGTCGGTGAATGTTTGCGCCTCCCAGTTGCTCAAGCGTTGCGCCTTCGAGACCCTTTTGCCGAGGATTATACCCGACATCTTGCGCAGACTCTTATCCTCGATACCGAACTTGGTCACCTCGGATTGCAGGTCGACAAAACCACGAGGTGTGAACGAGCGCAACTTACCCAACGAGCGTAAATCACCCGCCACATCTGCTCCGATTTTGAGGATGTCACTGCGTTGGAGTATGCTCTGCAACTTGCTCGAGAACTTCACTCGGCAGAGGCGTATCAGATAGCAACGCTCGTAGGTCGAGAGTTGTAAGAGTGCCACCTTGTTGGTTACACCAGCCTTGAACGAGGGTCGGGTTTCGGTATCGAAGCCCAACACCCGCTCCTGGGCGAGTTCCTGGCAAGCCCTCTCGAGAGCCTCTTCGGTCTCGATGATGACAATCTGCCCATCGAAACGTACAGCCTCCAAAGAGGCAACCTCTTCGTTAGATATTTTACTAAGGAAAGCCACCCTGCAATGTTTACTTGCGGTTACCCTTTGCTTGTTGCTTCATCTGCTCCTGCTGCTGACGCATAAGCTCTTCGTAACGCTGCTGGAAGCGCGACTTCTTGCCCTTGGTGTTCTTCTTGGCATTGGCCTGAATCATTGCGTGGACCTTGTTGTCATCGACCATGGTACGAATGAGGAAGGTTTGAGCCATCGACAGCAATGATGAGAGGAAGTAGTAGTAGTTCAGACCACTCGAGTAGTCGTTGAACCAGAATATCATCATCATCGGCATCATGTAGACCATCATAAACTTCATACCCGCCATCTGAGGCTGGCTTGCTGATGATTGGTTGTAGTTGATGTACGAGAAGACGAACAGAGCCACCGCCATCAACAAACAGAAGAGGCTGACATGGTCGCCATAGAAGGGGATGTTGAAGGGCAAATTCAGCACGCTATCGTAAGACGAGAGGTCATCAGCCCACAAGAACGACTGACCACGCAACTCGATAGATGCAGGGAAGAAGCGGAACATTGCAATCAGCACCGGCATCTGAATAAGCATCGGCAGACAGCCACCCATCGGATTGATGCCCGCCTTCTTGTAGAGTTCCATCGTAGCCTGCTGCTTTTTCATCGCATCCTCCTGGCGGGGATACTTCTCGTTCAGAGCAGCGATTTCGGGCTGGATGACACGCATCTTGGCGGTCGAAAGGTAACTCTTGTAGGTGAGCGGGAAAATAATCAGGCGCACCAACAACGCCAAAATCAGGATGATGAGTCCGAATGATGGGATGAACTGGCGCAAGAAATCAAATACAGGAATTACAAACCAGCGGTTGACCCATCCGAAGATACCCCAGCCGAGCGGAATAAGGCGCTCGAGTGCAATCTTGTCGCCATTGGCATCGGTTATGTCCTTCAGTACAGCATACTTGTTGGGACCGAAGTAGAACTTGAAGTCGTAACCCTCGACCTGCGAGTCGTAGGGTACTGCCATCTCGGCCGAGAAGTCTTTGATATATCCCGAGCCGGGCTTCGATGTCTGGAATGCCATCTTGGCGTAGGTTACGTTCTCGGGAGCGATGAATGCCGATGAGAAGAACTGCTGCTTGAAGGCTACCCAATTGACCGATGACGAAACCTCATCGCTCTTGGCCTCCTCGCTCATGCCGAGCTCCTCGATTGAAGAGTCGCCGGGCAGTCGATAGGCGATGGTGGTGTACATATTCTCGTTCTTGAAGCCTCGCTCGTTCTGGTACGAACGGTTGCTCCAATCGATGCCGATAGTGCTCTGCTTAGCCATCAGCGGAGCCATATTCTCCAGGCGAACAGCAAAGTCAATCATATAGTCACGGCTCGGCTGTGACTCGTTGTGGAGCGTGTACTCATAAACATAATAGGCACCCTCGCCAACGGGCAAGCGCATGGTCAGACGCTGCAACGAGTCGTTCTTCTCGACGGGTAGCACCTCGAAGTTGTACTCTGCGGTGTTTACCTTCACGTTGTTTACGCCATTCTTGATGTAGAACGACATATCGAAGTTGGCGGTTGAGGGGTCGAACATCTTGACCTTCTCGTTACGCTCATCCTTCGGGGCATAGCGAGTGTACTCCTTGAGTTCGACGTTGGTAATCTGACCTCCGAGCGACGAGAAGTCGACCTTCAGGTAGTCGTTCTCGAGAGTTGCGTTCTCGGCCTGGCCACCGCGCGACTCAGCGAGTGTTGCGCCATATCGTGCCACCGTGAGCAGTTGCTCGCGCTCGGCATTCGACACACCCTCGCCCGACTCCGCCATCTGAACGGCAGCAGTGTCGGCAACAGCCTCGGCCTCAGCCTGTTTTTGCTCTTGCTCGGCTATGTATGCGTTGTACTCTTGAAGTTTTTGTTGATACTCTGACTGTTGTTTAGAGGTGAAGATGGCAAAGCCGACAAAAATCAAACCTGTCAGGACAATGCCGATGATAGATTTCTTATCCATTCTGTTGTTTACGTTTTTCTCTTTTCTCCGCAGTCGTTGCGGTCTGTTTATAAATTATTCCTGATTAGCATCAATAAGTTTTACCTTCTCGATAGCCTCTGCCAATTCGCGCTTTGCTCGCTCAATCTTCTGCTGCACATCCGCAATCAGCGACTCTGCACCCTTCGACTTCGAGAAGAAACCGATGTTGTTCTCCAATAGAGCGATGTCCTGCTCCAGTTGGCGTACCTTGTTGTAGAGGCGCTCACGCTCGGTGCGAAGGCGCTTCTCGCCATTGGACTTCATTGTTGATACGCGCTCCTTGAACTTGCTCATCGAACGCTCACGCTCCGAGCCACGCACCACTGCAAACATCTTATCCACAGCCTCCTTGTATTGCTTCTGGAGTGCCTCCTTGGCCTTGATGGGCACGAAGCCGATCTCGCTCCAACGGCGCTGGAACTCCTTGATGAGTTCGTAACCGCCCTCCTTGATGTCGGCAGCGACCATCTCGGCAATCAGAGCACTCTTCTTGGCGAGGTTGTCGGCATACTCGCTATCGACCGAAGAGAAGTGCTTTGCCTTGCGCTCGAAGAAGTCGTCACATGCTGCACGGAATCGCTTCCAGATAGCGTCTGCGTGGCGGCGCGATACGGCACCAATCTCCTTCCATTTTGCTTGCAGGGCGATAAGTTCGTCAGTGGCTTTCTTCCACTCCTCGCTATTGCGCAGAGCCTCGGCTGCCTCGCATATTTCGGTCTTCAGGCGCAGATTCTCCTCCATCTCGTCCTTAACCTCGGCATAAAACTCTCGTTTGAACTCAAAGAACTTGTCGCATGCTGCGCGGAAACGCTCGTAAACCTTGGTGTTCTCCTTGCGCGGAGCAAAACCGATGCTCTTCCACTCCTTCTGAATCTCGAGCAGTCGGTCGTTGGCCTTGTTCCATGCCTTGCGTGTTGCACAAGGCTCTGCAACCATCGCCTCCACCTGCTCACAGAGAGCATTCTTGCGCTCGAGGTTTTGCAACTGCTCGCCCTTGAGGTTTTCGAAGTGCTCCTGGTGGCGCTTGTTTACAAGGGTCGAAGCCTCCTTAAATCGGCTCCACAACGCCTCCTTATATTCATTGGCAACGGGACCTGTCTCACGCCACTCATCGTGCAACTTTTGCAACTTGTGGAACGACTCGACAATCGAGGGCTCCTCGGCCAAAGCCTCTGCCTGCTCACAAAGCGAGAGTTTCTGCTCGTAGTTCTTCTTGAGGTCGAGGTCGCGCAACTCCTTGTTTATCTTGATAAAGTTGTAGAAATTCTCGACATGGAGATTGTAGGTCTCCCAAAGGTCTTTGACATTCTGCTGGGGGACAACGCCAATCTCCTTCCAGCGCTGCTGTAACTCGCGGAACTTGGTGAAGGTGGTGTTGAGGGTCTCGTCAGAGTCAATCAGAGCCTTCAACTCCTCGATAATCTCTAACTTTGCTTTATAGTTCTCCTCCTTAATTTTGTCGAGGTTTGAGGTGTACTCATCGCGGCGGCGGCGGTACTCTGCGAGCAACTCCTTGAAGCGGATTTCGCAACTGTCGGCCTGTGGTACAAACTCAGCCTCCTCGCCCTCTGCCTCGGCAAATGCTCGGCGAGCGGCGTCAACCTCCGCACGATGGAGTTTGTAGAATGCAACCTTGATAGCCTCCACGCTCTGGCGCACGGCCTGTATGGGATTTTCGTCAAGAGTCTTCTGCAACGCCTCGACCAACTCCTGCTTGCTGTGGCCTGCAAAACTCTCGGCAAGGTGCTCTTGCTCCTCGGCCTCCTGCTCCTCGGCAACGGCTTCCGATACTTCTGCTATCGGCTCTGAGGTTTGCTCACTCTCGGGGACCGCGGCTTCGGTGGCAACCTCTGCGGGTGCATCGGCTGCTACAGCCACCTCCTCGGTGGGCTCGGCTACGGTTACAATTTCGGTAGCGACCTCCTCCGCCGGAGCCGGAACGCTCTTCTTTGTGCGGGTGCGCTTGGGCTTCTCTTCGGTGGAGTCGGTTTCGACCTTTTTCTTACGAGTGCGAGTTGGTTTTGCTTCGCTTTCGCTGACATTGCTCTCCGCAACGGGTGCGGTAGTGGTAAGTTGCAACTCTTCGACCGCAATACTCTCGGCGGTAGGAGTTGTCAAGGTAGTTTTTCGGGCAGACATCTCTCTGAATTTTTAAGATTACACTATACTTTATAGTATAGTTTCGGGCAAAGATAACAATTTTCTCGGTTGTTGTACCATATTTTTCTCGATTTTTGCTATCTTCGCACAAAAAGCGTATAAATATGGCGTATCGAATACTCTTGGTTGATGACGAACCCGATATTTTGGAGTTTGTCGGATATAACCTCTCGAAGGAGGGTTACCAGATATTTACAGCCCCCGATGGAGAGGAGGCTTTGAGGGTTGCTCGCGAGTGTCGACCTCATCTGATTTTGCTCGATATGATGATGCCGAAAATGGATGGAGTGCAGACTTGTCTGGCTCTGCGCCAGATGCCCGAAACAGCCGATACGCGCATCGTCTTTTTGTCGGCTTTGGGTGAGGAGGATAATCAACTTTCGGGCTTCGATGCGGGGGCTGATGATTATATCTCTAAGCCTATAAGAATGAACTTGTTAAAGAGCCGGGTAAATGCCATAATGAGGCGTATTGAGGAGCCTGCTGAGCAGTGCGAAATCGAGCTTTGCAGGGAGCGTCATTCGGTGGTTTGCAACGGGTGCGAAACGGTGCTTCCGCGCAAGGAATTTGCGCTGTTTGACCTCCTCTTTTCGGAGCCCGACAGACTCTTTTCGAGAGAGGAGATTTATAGCCGTGTCTGGGGCTCGGAGGTGGTGGTTGGCGACCGCACTATCGATGTCCATATTCGCCGTCTGCGCCGTAAAATCGGTAATGAGCATATCGTAACCGTCAAGGGAATGGGCTACCGATTTCGAAAATAGGGATAAAATTTCGTTTTGAGTAAATAAACCGCGAAAAGTTTAGTGGCTTTGGATAAATTTTCTTACCTTTGTAAGAAATTTGGCGTATGTGAACGCAGAGTGTTCTGATGCGCCGATATGGTGCTGAATTTAACCGAAATAACAATAAAAACAGAAATTATGGTAATTCTTGTATTGAACTGCGGAAGTTCATCTATCAAGTATCAGGTTATCGATATTGACGATAACGGTAATTCGCTCTTGGCGAAGGGTCTTGTGGATCGTATTGGTCTGCCTGAGGGTAGCCTTACTCACAAACCTTCGGGTAAAACCCCCTACACTCTCGAGCAGGCTATTCCCGATCATACGACCGGTATTCGCTTGGTGCTCGATGCGCTGACCGATGCCGAGCACGGCGTTATCGCTTCGCTTGACGAGGTTAAGGCTGTGGGTCATCGTGTGGCTCACGGTGGCGAGTTCTTCCCCGAGAGTTGTGTTGTGAATGATGATGTTAAGGAGAAGATTCGTTCTCTCTTTGCTATTGCTCCGCTTCACAATCCTGCAAACCTCGAGGGTGTTCTCTCGATTGAGAAGGTGTTGCCCAGCGTGCCGCAGGTTACGGTATTTGATACCTCGTTCCACCAGTCAATTCCCGCTATCAACTATATGTACGCACTTCCCTACGAGTATTACGAGAAATATCGTGTGCGTAAGTATGGTTTCCACGGCACAAGCCACAAGTTCGTAGCTCGCGAGGGTGCGAAGTTGGCAGGTCTGGATATTAACAACTCGAAGATTATCACTTGCCACATCGGTAATGGTGGCTCGGTAACTGCTGTACTCAATGGTAAGTCTTACGATACCTCGATGGGCTTCTCTCCGCTGGACGGTCTGATTATGGGTACTCGTTGCGGTTGTGTCGATGCCAGTGCAGTGACCTATATCGGTGCTAAGGAGGGTATGAGTTATGCCGAACTCGATGCAATGATGAATAAGAAGTCGGGTGTGCTGGGTATGACCGGTCTGTCGAGCGATATGCGAGATATTGATGATGCATACGATTCGGGTAACGAGAAGGCTATCCTTGCTCGTGATGCTTACTATCTGCGAATCAAGAAGTTCGTAGGCGAGTATGCAGCTTCGATGGGTGGTGTCGATTTGATTGTCTTTACCGGTGGTGTAGGCGAGAACTCGGCAGATTTGCGCCGCTATGTGTGCCAGAATATGGAGTTCATCGGCTTGCAGTATGATGAGGAGATTAACCTACGCACTCGTGGTGTGAATGTTATGCTCTCGACCCCCGAGTCGAAGGTTAAGGTTGCCGTGATTGCAACCAACGAGGAGTTGGTAATCGCTACCGACACCTATAATCTTGTAAAGTAGTAACAAATTTATATTCGAACGAAAGATGATTACAAAACTTAATCAGGTAGTTGAGGCTGCTCTTGCGCAGGGTCGCAAGCGCCTCGCTGTAGCATACGGACAGGATTCGCACACCATTGAGGCTGTGTACGATGCATATAATGAGGGTCTTGTTGAGCCCACGCTCTATGGCGATAAGGAGGTTATTGAGAAGGTTTGTGCCGAGATGGAGATTGACGTTACTGCATTCAATATCGTGGATGTGAAGTCGGATGTTAAGGCTATCGAGATGGCAGTTGCATCGGTGAAGGCCGGCACTGCTGATGTCTTGATGAAGGGCTTGGTCTCGACCGATAAGTATATGCGTGGTATTCTCCACAAGGAGAAGGGTTTGGTACCCCCGAAGGGTATCCTTACCCACGTTTCGCTTGTGGAGTTGCCGAGCTACCACAAGTTGCTTGTGATTTCGGATGTGGCAATTATCCCCGCTCCCGATTTCAAGCAGAAGCAGATGCAAATCAAGTTCCTGGCAGAGACTGCCAATCTGCTTGGTGTTGCAACTCCGAAGATTGCCTGCATCTCGGCTACCGAGCAGGTGTTGCCTACCGTGCAGTCAAATCTCGAGTGTGCAATTTTGGCAAAGATGGGCGACCGTGGCCAGTTGGGCAATGTGATGGTGGATGGTCCTCTCTCGTTGGATGTGGCTCTCTACAAGGAGGTTGCAGAACATAAGAAGGTTAAGGGCTCGGCTATCGCGGGTGATGTAGATTGCTTGCTCTTCCCCAATATCGAGTCGGGTAACGTCTTCTTCAAGGCTGCATCGCACATTGGCGGTGGCGAGTTGGCTGCAATCGTGAAGGGTGCACAGGCTCCCTGCGTACTCACTTCGCGTGGTGACTCGGCTTTGAGCAAGAAGTATTCGATTGCATTGGCTTGCTTGGCTGCAAAATAGTCTTATCGAAATCAAACGGAATACCGAGAGTTTGGCTGTAAAGTGCCAGGCTCTCGTTTTCCGATTAAAGAAACAACTCTATGAACTACAAAGTTTTAACTATCAACCCGGGCTCGACCTCGACCAAGATAGCTCTCTACAACGAGCAGGGAGAGGTGTGGAGTCAGACTCTGCGCCATCCGGCAGAGGAGATAGCTCGATTTGGTCGCATTGCCGAGCAGTTCGAGTGGCGTCTGGAACTTATCCTCGAGGCTATGGCCGAGCGTGGTGAAGATGTCGGTGCGCTATCGGCAGTGGTCGGCAGAGGAGGATTGACCAAGCCTGTGATGGGTGGAACGTATGAGGTTACGGAGGCTCTGATCGAGGAGTTGCGCACAACCAAGATGGAACACGCCTCAAATCTGGGTGCGCCTCTGGCTGATGCTATTGCTCGCAGGGCGGGCGTTAAGGCCTATATCGTGGACCCTCCCACAGTGGATGAGTTGCAGCCTACGGCTCGTGTGAGCGGAGTGAAGGCTCTGCCCCGAGTGTCGGTGTTCCATGCACTCAATCAAAAGGCGGTGGCTCGCCGTTATGCTGCCCAGGTGGGTAAGCCCTACGAGGAGTTAAACTTGGTGGTTGCACACATGGGCGGAGGTGTCTCGGTTGGAGCGCATCGCAAGGGTTGTGTTATTGATGTCAATAATGCTCTTGATGGCGAGGGCCCGATTGCTCCCGAACGTGCAGGAACTCTGCCTGCCGGCTCGTTGGTGGAGTTGTGCTTCTCGGGTAAGTATAGCAAGGCTGAGGTCAAGAAGATGCTCTGCGGTAAGGGTGGTGTTGTCGATCTGCTCGGCACCAATTCGATGATTGAGGTCCGAGAGCGTGCCGCAAATGGCGATGAGGAGGCACAACTTGTGCTGGATGCCATGTGCTATACCATTGCTAAGAGTGTGGGTGCTATGGCTGCTGCTCTGGATGGCGAGGTGGATGCCGTTATTCTCACGGGAGGATTGGCCCACAGCGAAGTTATTACCGGCAATATCTCTCGCCGTATCGGCTTTATTGCGCCTATCGAAATCTATCCGGGTGAGGACGAGATGTTGGCGCTTGCCGAGAGTGGACTGGCTGTTCTGCAAGGCGAGCGTGAGGCTAAAATTTATGAATAACCCCTACGATTATGAAGATACTGATACTCAACGGCCCCAACCTCAATTTGCAGGGCAAGCGTGATACGGATGTCTATGGTACGCAGACCTTCGAGGAGTACCTCGGGGTGTTGCAGAGCCGCTATCCGCAAGACGAGATAACACTTTTCCAATCGAATGTCGAGGGCGAACTTATCAATGCGCTCCACGCAAGCGTGGGGGAGTATGACGGAGTGGTGATGAATGCCGGAGGTTATACCCATACCTCGGTGGCTATTCGTGATGCCATTGCGGCTATCTCGACTCCGGTGGTCGAGGTGCATATCTCTTCGATTTTAGCTCGCGAGGAGTTCCGCCACATCTCGATGTTGGCGCCGGTCTGC
Organism: Alistipes sp.; assembly: GCA_017631055.1. Lineage (GTDB taxonomy): Bacteria > Bacteroidota > Bacteroidia > Bacteroidales > Rikenellaceae > Alistipes. Next base: position 4,015 of record JAGBTZ010000047.1, on the reverse strand, counting down.
CGTGGTTCGATTATGGGCTTTGGTCTCGACTCGTATCGATTGGGTATTGAGGCTCTGAAAAAGTAAGAATTATTCCTATACCGCCCGATGAGCGAGAAGCAGTTGAAGGAAAAGGTTGCCGGTGGCGTTGCGTGGAGCATCGCCGAGAAGGTGGGCTCGATGCTGTTGCAGATGGTTGTCAGTATCGTTGTCGCCCGCTTGCTTGTGCCCGAGGATTTCGGTGTGATGGCAATCCTGACCTTCTTTACATCGCTCTCGTTGGTGATGGTCGATAGCGGATTTTCGCAGACGCTGATACGCAAGGTCGCCCCCACGAAGGAGGATTACCAATCGGTCTTCGCGTTCAATGTGGTGGCTGCGGTGGTGCTCTATGCCGTGCTGGTGGCTGTGGCTCCTGTGGTAGCGAACTATTACGAGTTGCCGGTTATTGCCGATATCGCACCTGTGCTATTCTTGCTGCTGCCGATAAATGCTCTTTGCGTTATCCAGAATACAATCTTCACGCGCGAGTTCCGTTTCCGTCTGCTTTCGCAAGCCAACTTTGTCGCTTCGTTTGTGGCAGGTGTGGTGGCGATAGCGATGGCGTTGGCCGGTTGTGGTGTCTGGAGCCTTGTGGGTCAGAGGGTTTCGACCCTGGCGACAAAGACTCTGATTCTTTGGATTTGTAGCGATTGGCGACCTTCGATGCGCTTTACCTTCAAGCCTGTGCGCGAGATGGCACCCTTCTCGTTCAGGCTGCTTTCGACCGACCTTATCGCTTCGATTTACAACAATATCTCGCAGATGTTTATCGGCAAAATCTACTCTGCCGATACGCTCGGATTCTTCAATCAGGCGCAAAAGTTTAAGGATTTGCCCTTGACCTCTGCTATGCAGTCGGTGCAGAGCGTGACCTATCCGGCACTCTCGAAGATTGGCGACCAGTGCGAAAAGTTTGCCGAGAGTTACCGTCAGGTGCTGATGGTTGTGGCATTTATGCTCTTCCCGGTGATGATGGGAATTGCTGCCGTGGCGGAGGATTTGTTTGCTCTGCTACTGGGCGAAAAGTGGATGCCTACGGTGCCTTACTTGCAGATTTTGTGCCTTACGGGTTTGTTCCAGCCGTTGGCAATGATTGCTTATAATATCTTGAAGGTCAAGAGTAACGGAGCGATAATCCTGCGCTTGGAGATTGCCAAAAAGGCACTGATGACACTGCTGCTTGCCATTACGATACCCCACAGTGTGAAGGCTGTGGCATGGGGCTTGGTGGCGATGACCCTCTGTGAATTTATCATCAACTTTGCAGCCTCGATGCGCTACACTTCGCTCGGTGTTGGGCGTATGATGCGCTCGCTGTTGCCCACTACTTTGATTACGGTTGTGATGGTGGTGGTCGTTGTGGCGGTAGGGTATGCGATGAGCGACTTCGGAGTGGTGGTGCGCCTTATGGCCGAGATTGGAGTTGGTGTGGTTATCTATCTGCTTCTGGCTATTGTATTCCGTCTTGAGGCATTTGGCGAGATACGAACTCTCGTAGGCAAGATGATTTCTAAATAAGATACTTCGGATGAAAAGACTCTTTCTGATTTTGGTGGCGGTGGTCATCTTCTGCTCGACGGCTTCGGCTCAAGGTGGAGAGATGATTGTCGACTCGTTGCGCTACCGAGGCAATACCTATACATATCACCTCTACCGACCCAAGAATTTGCCCGAGGATGCACCTTTGGTGGTGATGTTCCATGGCTACGGCTCTCGCTCGAAGCCCGAGAGGTATGGATTGAATACCGTAGCCGACCGTCACGGCTTTGCTATCTGCTATCCTCGTGGTCCTAAGGATTTTAAGGGTAAATCTTGCTGGGATGTGGGCTATGAATTTCATCGCGAGAGGGGTTGGAAGCGTGATGATGTGGGCTTCGTGGGCCGTCTGGTGCGCAGCCTGCAAAAGGAGTATGGCTTTAGTCGCAAGAGTGTCTTTGCTACGGGTCACTCCAACGGTGGCGAGATGTGCTATCTGCTGGCATATTTACGCCCCGAACTTTTTGCAGCCGTAGCACCGGTATCGGGGCTGACTATGGAGTGGATGTATCGAGATCTATCGGCCAAAAGGCCTGTGCCCCTGTTCGAAATTCACGGCACAAACGACAAAACTTCGCTCTGGGAGGGCGACCCCACCAATCAGGGTGGTTGGGGTGCATATCTATCGGTGCCGAGAGCTGTGGGCTATTGGTGTGCGGTCAATCGCTGTACTCACGAGGTGCGCGAAGAGTTGCCCGTGTTGCGTAATAAGGTGATTGCCCATAAATATATAGGTGGCACCGAGGGTAAGGAGGTGTGGCTCTACGAGATTGTGGATGGCGGGCACTCGTGGGCCGATCGCGACCTCGATGTGGGTGAGCATATCTGGAGATTTTTCTCGAAGTATATTGCAACAAAATAGAGCGCTTGCACAGCGCTCTATTTTATTGTAATACTCTTGGCATCAACCCTGTCCCTCCGACTTTGGAGTGCCCTGGTGTGTTCCGCTGCGGAGTAGTTTGCGAACGTATAGTTTACCTCCGCTGATGGCGAAGAGATTGTTGCCCGCGAAGGCTATCGACTCGACTGAGCCTCCGGGTAGCGATAGTATTGCACGCACACGGCCGTTCTGGTCGCAAATCTGAATGCCGACCGATGTGGCAACGTAGAGATAGCCCTGCGCATCGAAGATGATCTGTCCGGCATCGGTGTAGAGGTAGTAAAACTCCTGACCGTGGGCAAGATTGCCATCTGCCGTGTTGATATACTGCCATACCCAATTGCTACCCTCGCAACGAACGGCAGTATGCGCTCCACCTGGGTAGAGTGCCTTGTAAGGGTCCGACAATGCAACCCGCCCCTTGATTTTGGAGCGATAGCCCGAGGTCGAAATTGCGCTATTGCGCTTGCCACTGCGAAGAATGACCTGCTCTTCGTTGTAGGGGTGAAGCATCCCACCTTCGGCAATCGACTCGGCAATGCAGTGCCAACCCTCGTTGGGGATTATGATGTCGTTGAGCGACTTGTTCTCGCTCGTGCCGACCTTTACTCCCGACTGCCAATCGTGCCAAAGCCAACGCATAACCTTTGTCATAATCAGACGACCGTTATTGCCCGAGTGTCCGCCCTTATCCCATTGGTGGCGAACATCGTAACCGGCAAATTGCAGTGCCGAGAGCATCAGTGTATTATACTCAAACCAACTGCCGAAGAGTGGGTTCCAAGTGTCTTTGTCGTTGTCTTGCAGAAAGATGCGTAGTGCGCGAGGCTCGCTCTTGCGAACAAGGGCGGGGTATTGGTCACCGCCTCGGAAGGGGACAAACGTGCCACACATTGCGTAGACCCTCGCAAACATATCGGGGCGCTGCCAAGCAGTATTGAATGCGCAGATACCGCCACTGCTGCTGCCTGTGATGGCTCGCATCGATGGCTCTTTTGATATGGTTATGGCGCGACCATCGCTACAACGCATCTTCTCCACTTGGGGAAGCACCTCCTCCTCGATGAAACGTGCAAATCGGCCATCCATACGGTCGTACTCGTTGCTGCGGTTGTAGCGCACAACCTCTCCCTTGGCATTGTGGATGCGCCCGGGGCGAACAACAACTGCTATGGCTACGGGCATCGCACCCTCAGTGACGAGCGAGTCGATGCACTCGGCCAAGACCTTCTCTTGGGAGTCGGTGCCGAGGATAAGGGCTGCCGGAGTGGAGGCATCATACTGCCTGGGGATATATATCTTCACCTCTCGCTCGGTGCCCGGATAGATTTTCGAATCGTGCATCTTGAGTGTCAGCATCTCCCCGTTGTAAGCAAACGTAGCGAGGGGTAACAATAGGGCTAATAGAGTGAAAAATCGTTTCATAAGCAGTAGTGTTTATGCGTTCTTTTAAGAAATAAGAAGCTGTCTAACAAGGCTACTTTGTCGTTACGCTTGCCCTCAAAATGCTCATTTACGCCAAGTAAACTACGCTTTTTCGGGCTACGCAAGCCTAAAATTAGCTCTTGTTATACAACT
>JAGBTZ010000046.1 GCA_017631055.1 Alistipes sp. | reverse complement strand
GTCTCGACAACGTAGGGAACATAGCTCTCGCCCGACTCGGGATCGAAGTACTGAATCTTCTTGCCCGAGAACTTCTGGTGATTACCCAGGTCGAAATCGGTACGCGAGTGGATACCCTCCACCTCCTTGAAGCCGAAGGGGAAGTTATACTCCACGTCAGTTGCTGCATTTGCGTAGTGAGCCAACTTATCGTGGTCGTGGAAGCGGTAGTTCTCGTCACCGAAGCCGAGAGCTCGGTGCCAAGCCATACGGGTATTCTTCCACTCATTCCACCAATGCATCTCTGTTCCGGGCTTCACGAAGAACTGCATCTCCATCTGCTCGAACTCTCGCATACGGAAGATAAACTGGCGAGCCACAATCTCGTTACGGAAAGCCTTACCAATCTGAGCAATACCGAACGGGAGCTTCATACGACCGGTCTTCTGCACATTGAGGAAGTTCACAAAGATACCCTGCGCAGTCTCGGGGCGGAGATAGATTGTATTCGCACCTTCGGCAGTCGAGCCCATCTGGGTCGAGAACATCAGGTTGAACTGGCGCACCTCGGTCCAGTTGCGGGTACCCGAAATCGGGCAGACAATCTCGCAGTCGAGGATAATCTGGCGCAACTCATTCAAGTCCGAGTTATTCAGAGCCTCAGCGAAACGGTTGTGCACCTCATCACGCTTGGCAGCAATCTCAGCCACGCGGGGCGAAGTTGCACGGTACTGCTCCTCATCGAAAGCCTCACCAAAGCGCTTGCGAGCCTTGTCGACCTCCTTCTGAATCTTCTCATCCTGCTTTGCCATCCAATCCTCGATAAGCACATCGGCACGATAGCGCTTCTTCGAGTCCTTATTATCGATCAGCGGATCGTTGAATGCGCCAACATGACCCGAAGCCTCCCAAGTCTTGGGGTGCATAAAAATTGCAGCATCGATACCTACGATATTCTCGTGGAGCTTAACCATCGAATCCCACCAATAGCGCTTGATATTATTCTTAAGTTCAACGCCGTTCTGACCATAATCGTAGACAGCACCAAGTCCGTCATAAATCTCGCTCGAAGGGAATACAAAGCCATACTCCTTGCAGTGAGCAACCAATTTCTTAAAAAGTTCTTCCTGTGTCATAATCTATATTGTTTTTATATTTGTCGTCTAACCGACAAAGATACAAATAAATTCACAATTAAGAAGATTTTTTAATAAAAATCTCTTTTCCTCCTCGCGGCTCGGCATAGTCTGCAAGCAGCCTCTGCTCTCGCTCCGCAGTGTCGGGTCACAATTCACCACTTTAGCCATTAGCCACCGACCATTAGCTGCTGGCTGTTGTTTTCGGCATTACAATTGCAATGGCAGTGAGAATAAAACTCATTGAATATGAAAATTTCAACCGGCAAAGGTCAAATTTCGCTTGTAGTCCTCGTGGCTATATGGTCCGTATCGGCAATCGTATCGCTCCCCGGACTCGCAATCTCGCCCATCTTGGGCGACCTGAACAAAATCTTCCCCAAAGCGAGCGAGCTTGAAATCCAGATGCTTACATCGCTTCCCTCACTACTCATCATCCCCTTTGTACTCATCGCCGGCCACCTCTCGGTCGGCAAGGACAAACTGAAAATCCTCTTCGCCGGTACTGCGATATTCTTCTTGAGTGGCGTGGCCTGCCTCTTCGCCAATAGCATGGTGGGGCTTATCGTTATAAGTTGCGTATTAGGCATTGGCGCAGGTATGGTCGTGCCACTCTCTACAGGTTTGGTTGTCGACTACTTCACGGGCGAGAGGCGAGTACACCAATTAGGCATCTCCTCGGCAATCAACAACCTCACACTTGTCATCGCCACAGCCGTCACCGGCTATTTGGCTACCCGCCATTGGCACCTACCCTTTCTAGTCTACCTGTTGCCGGGCGTGACGCTGCTGCTCATTCCGTTTTTGTACTACCAGAAATCGGCTCCCGAGCCCAAGGAGAGCGATCAGTTGCGCAATACCCACATAGACCTTCATCGCCTTGTAGCACTGATGGTGTTGTACTTTCTGATAACCTTCGCAGTCTTGGTCGTGAGTTACTATGCAGGTTTTCTGGTCAACGAGTACAAGATGCCGAGTACCTTTTCGGGCTGGTTGATTTCACTCTTCTTCTTGGCAATCGTACTTCCGGGCTTCTTCCTAAACCGCATCATTGGAGTTTTGCAGGGCTACTCCAACATCGTCTCGCTGGCGATTATGGCCATCGGATTGCTACTCTTCGGTCTCGGCAAATCGCCTGCGGCTATGATTATAGGCTCGATTATGGCGGGATTGGGTTACGGCATTATGCAGCCGATAATCTACGACAAAGCGGCAATCATCGCCCCGCCTCACTTGGCTACACTCGCACTCTCTTACGTTATGGCTGTCAACTACTTGGCAATCGTTGCCTGCCCATTTATATTGGATGGTTTCCGCCACCTATTCCACACCCACAGCGAACTCTTCCCCTTCCTATTCTGCGGGGCACTACTTGCAATAATGTTTATTGTGGCTGTTGTGGGCCGCCGGAATTGGACCCTCGGACTGGATGACTCCTACTACCAAAAATCGGATAAGCCTACTCCAAATCGAGCAGGAAACGCATAACATCCCTCTGATCGGGATACTCCGTGAGTGCAGGTCGCTGGGCAGCGCCAAAATCGACACGTCGCGAGTGTTCTATTGCCTCCGAAACGACGCATTGCAACTCTTCTTCGTGCGACAAAAGCCACGCCTCGACCTGTTCAAGTGAGCTATAGCGCAGAACGTTTATACGACTCAACTGCGCCGAAAACTCCTTACCCTCGGTCAGCAGCGAGCACCCACTCTCGACATAGGGCACACCGCCCATTCTGAGCAGTGCGCGTGTCTGGCGAAGATTATTTTCGTACTTGGGGCAAACCTCTCGTTTAGCGAGTTTTATCACAAGCCCCTCGGGCGCAAAAATCAGCGATACATTACGGCATCCCAGCCCAGAGTAGCGATATACATCCTCACTCAGAGCCTCCATCTGCTCGGGGCTCTCGCCACCGGTCAGCACAGCCACCGAGTGGCGGTTTCCGCGCAAGAGTGACGGCACATCCGCAAAGCGGGAACGGAAATAACGATTGGCATTGTCGCTACCCGTAGCAATCACCGCATCGATCCTCTCCCCGACATACTCCGAAATCGCCACATTGGGCTCTATATCTCGCAGTTGCTCAATAACATACTCCATCAACACCCTATCCTTGCCCGACAATTTAACTGCCGCATGATTGCCACTTGCGACCACACACAGCAGGTCGAAAAATCCGACCAAAGGGATATTTCCGGCCATAATTATCGCCACACGATGGGGCTTGCTCGGCGCCTTATCGGGCAAACCATACAGGGCGAGCCACTGCTCCAACTTCTCGGGGCAGAGCATCTGCTCACGGATTGCCCTAACAGCAAAGCGCACATCTGCGGGCGTAAACCACCCATTATCCTCCTCGGCACGCTCGATAACGGCAGCCGAGACTGCATCCTCGCCAAAGGTGGCAAGGCGTTCGCCGAGGGTGGTAAATATGTCGAACGGCTGTTTCATCACCGCAAAGGTAGGAACAATTCACAATTCGCAATTCACAATTCGCAATTATTTTTCAAAACACAACCACAAACAAGAGCGACAACTCATATTTGAGGTTACTCACACCTATCAAAAAGCAGCAAAAACGCCTAAATTGTGAACTACGAATTGTGAATTGTGAATTGTTTTGCTATTTTTGTGCTAACAAACAATAGCAAAACTATGTCAATGGTACTTCAATTCCGAATGCTCAGTGATGAGAACGACAACTTCGTGCGCGATTACGAGGTTATGTACGATATGTCACTATTTGATTTTCATCGTTTTATACTCTCGTCGCTCGACTATGACGACTGTATGGCTTCATTCTTCACTGCCGATGAGCGTTGGGAGCGCATACACGAATTCACGGCGATGGATATGGGCGAAGTTTCGGAGGATGCTCCGACCCCGATGGAGAGCGTACTGCTTGGCCAGGTTGTTCGCCACAACCGCGCACGCCTTATCTACCTCTTCGATATCTTTGCCGAGCGTGCCTATTATCTCGAATTGACGGGAGCCAAGGAGGCCGAAGCGGGATTTAAGTATCCTCGTGTGGCGTTCGAAAATGCCCCCGCACCCGACCAGTACGACCCCGATGCCGTAAACTCTGACGAGGGCTCCATCTTTGATGAGATGATGGGCGACTTCAACGATTTCGGCGGTGATGACAACTACGATGACGAGTACTAAACATCTGATAGTCGTAGTCGGAGCAACGGGCTCGGGTAAGACCGACATCTCGTTGCGCCTTGCTACGCACTTCGGAGCACCCATCATCTCGACCGACTCTCGACAGGTCTACAAAGGTATCCCGATAGGCACCGCACAACCCACAGCCGAGCAACTTGCAGCCGTGGAGCACCACTTCATAGCCTCACACTCGCTGACCGACAACTTCAACTGCGGAGAGTATGAAGTGCAAGCCCTCGCACGACTCGAGGAGCTCTTCCGTGCACACGATGTTGTGGTTGCCGTAGGTGGCTCGGGGCTCTACATTCAGGCCCTATGCGAGGGTATGGACGACCTACCCCAGGCAGACGAACAGCTGCGCCAGAGCCTGATGGAGCGACTCCAAAACGAGGGTATCGAATCGCTGCTTGCCGACCTCGAGCGACTCGACCCCGACTACTACGCACAGGTAGACCACTGTAACCCCTCACGAGTAGTGCGGGCTGTGGAGGTCTGCATGCAGACGGGGCAACCCTACTCCTCGCTGCGCAAAGGGGAGCGCCACAAGCGCAACTTCAACATCATAAAGATAGGTATCGAATGGGAGCGAGCGACTCTCTACGACCGCATAAACCGCCGTGTAGATATGATGATTGATGAAGGATTGGAGGCGGAGGCTCGCTCGGTATATCATCTGCGCCAACTCAACTCGCTACAGACAGTTGGCTACCGCGAGATGTTCGACTACTTCGATGGTACGACCACCCGCGAGGAGGCGATAGAACTCATCAAACGCAACTCGCGCCGCTATGCCAAACGTCAGATGACATGGTTTCGCCGCGATGCCGACATAGAGTGGTTCAATGCCTCGGATGTGGAGTCTATGATAGATTTTTTGGATAATAAAATATAAAGTATTACTTTTGTGCCGTTGCTCGAATGGTGGAATAGGTAGACACGCCGGACTTAAAATCCTGTGGCCAGTAATGGCCGTGCCGGTTCGATCCCGGCTTCGAGTACTGCAAGGGGCTGTTCAACATTGTTGGACAGCCCTTGTTGCCTTCTCGAAGCCGGGATCGCTCAGTCGGTGGCGGCGTGGCTGAGTTGTCTGCGGTCGGCGATTATTGCTGTCGCAATTACTTGTCTTTGTCTGATGATTATCTTTGAAAATAAATTTTCAGTTATCATCAGCCAAACCCAAACAATCTGCGATTGTAATCGCCTCCCTTCGCTCTGCTCAAATCTGCTACGACCGTTCGATCTGTGTGGTTGTGGGTCTTACAAGCGTTCCCGGGGGTGCTCTTTGCTATCCAAACGGGTGGTTAGATGAGTTGGATGGGGAGAGTGGAGAGCGCTGTCTGCGACAGCTTATGGGGATTATGGGGAGGATGTGGGTTGCCCCAATCACCCCAGTGGCCCCAGTTTTTAGCTAGTAGCTAAAAATAAAAACTCGTCATTCCGAGGGGTTGTTTGTGTTGAGGGTGTGGAGTAAAATGCCCTACCAAACAACCCCGAGAGAATCTTCCGCTTTTTGTAGTGGGTTGCGGAGAGCGAGTTTTCTAAAAGGTAGATCTCCTCGCATTTGCTTGTGCGCAGCCCTTACTCCCAACCCTTTCAAGATGCAAATACTCGAGATGACGAGATTTTTATATTTGGCCAATGGCTAATAGCTAACAAAACCAACAAACCCCTCCACCCTCCGGGTACCTCCCCTAAGACAGGGGAGGAGTTTTGAACAACCCATCTAACCCATCTAACCCATCTAACCCATCTAACCCAGCCAATGGCTAATGGCTAATGGCCAATAGCTAACCTATCCACCCCATCCAACGCCCCTCATATTTTTCGATAAAACCACAATCCTCACAATACGCTGACATACAGCTATTTACCTCCCTCCTAACAAATACTGCCACCATCTTATGGATTTTGTTATTTGATTTTTATTGTTTAAGTTTGTGGGATTAAACGATTTTTCATCTCGAAAAAGAGATAAACAACTAACTATAAAAATTAAACCTAACATGAAAACCTACCCTAAAATTTGCTTTACGAAGCAGGTCTATCTGCACCCCGAGGTGGAGATAGCCGAGATTGCTCTGGAGCGTGGCTTTGCCGATTCGATTGAAGTTGTCAGCAAGGACCAGGAAGTTGAATTTTAACCCCTAAAACGAGAGAAGATCATGAAGAAGCTTTACTTTTATTTAGTATCGATGCTCGTTGCCGCAGTCGTGGCAGTGGGTTGTACCGAGGACACCACCACAGATGAGATTTATAATGGGCCCCTCGGAGAGGTTGAAAAGGAGATGATAACCATTACGGCATCGTTGGAGTGCGACGAGCCCGCCGAGGGTGAGGAGTCGCGTACCACGCTGACCGACAATAATGGAGGCAAAATTGTTTGGAGCGAGGGCGATGCCATTGGTGTTGTTTCGGCCGACAATACAATCACCAAGGCTGTAGCTCTAAAGGTCAATGGCTCGAACGCATCTTTCGAGGTGCCTGCCGATATAAAGTATGCAGTCTACCCCTGGCAGGAGAGCAGCAAACTATTTATCACAGCAGCCGGCATCTTGGCTCAAACTCTGCCTTCGGTAATAACACTCGATGGCTCGGACAGAGTATTTGCCGATAATGAGAATGTGATGGTTGCACATCTTTCAGATGACAACACTCTATCGTTCAAGAACTTCTGCGGTTTTATCGAAATCAAGCTCAAGGGAACGCAAACCGTAAAGCACATCTCTCTGCGCTCTAATTCCAAGGGATGGAATCAGACGCTTTCGGGTTTGCAGTACATCAAGACCAGCGACCCAAAAGCTCCAACAAGACATTCGGCGTCGGGTCAGGCCAAAACCTGGAGTTATATCAACGCCACTTGTCCCAATGTTCAGTTGAGCACCGACGAGTCCAAGTCGTTCTACTTCTGTGTACCGCCTGCGACCTACAAGAATCTGAATATCTGCATTCAGACTAACAAGGGCTCTTACTCAATCACTTCGAAGAACGACATTGTAGTCAATCGCTCGAAGATTCGCCCCATTGCGGCTATCAATGTTGACAACATCTTGTCGAAGGATGTCACCAACCTGTGTGTAACAGATGCAGACATCGCCAACTGCTACATCATTCCGCAGGGCAGCGAAGCGAAGTGCTACTCATTCCCCACACGCAGACTCAATGCCGATGCTGCCATCGCTGATGTAGCCTACGCTCATATTATCTGGAGCGAGGGCGAGCAGTTGGTTAGCAATGTCTGCTTTGCAGATGGTCGAGTTTCGTTCAAGTATGAGGGAGGCAATGCCGAGGGTAATGCATTGGTTGGAGTGTTCGATGCAAACAATGTACTTCTCTGGTCTTGGCATATCTGGTGTACCGACAAGCCGCAGCAGATCTCTGTTGCCAACTCGACCGGCAGCAAGATTTATGGTATTCTCGACCGTAACCTTGGTGCAACTTACGCTCCGAAGACCGAGGCCGAAGCCCAAAACATCTCGGAGACCAATGCCACTGCATCCATGGGTCTATACTATCAGTATGGTCGTCCCACACCATTCCCCAAATCAACAAGTATCAAGAGTACCACCACCGAGACAACTGCATTCGATGCAACAACAACAGACTATGCCTTGATGTATGGATTTGGCACTTATGCCCAGCAGTTTGTCAAGTCTTCCAACACTTCAGCGAACTATGAAAATGTCTGCTCGTTTGAGAATCTCATAAGCAAGCCCAACATTTTTGGAGTTATCTCATTTACCGACAATACAGCTACGACCGCTTCGAGCGAGTACAAATCGACAAACTCATTCTGTAAAGACCCCGTCAATGCTTGCGATCGTACTGCTCGATTGAAGGCTTGGCACTCCGAAAACCAAGACAAGGTCAGCCAGAAGGGCAACAATGACCCCTGTCCCGCAGGATATGTTATAGAGGATGGTCATAGCGTGAATTACTATGTGGCCGGATTTGACTATAATAAAGTGGTGTCGGGCTCAAATCTTTATGGTTATTACCACAAATGCACCAAGACTGGCAAATTGGTTTGGATTCCGGCAACAGGCTTCCGCAATCAAGAAGGTCAATACTCGTATGTAGGTAATAACTTTAACTGGTGGGCTGTTCCAGACAACACCAACACAGCAGCACTCTACACCATTCGATTACACCCAAAATCATCAACGGATACAACGATGAAACCTCAAATTGCGGGATACAACACAACCGCCTTTGGTTTCAATGTTCGTTGTCGTGTAATCGATCGCTCGGGCTTGCAGGGCGCTACTACGGTTACCACTTTCGAGGGTCAGGGTACATCGGCTTCGCCTTACCTTATCAAGACGGCTGATGATTTGGTAAAGCTCTCTAATCTGTGCAACGGCTCGGCTATAGTCGCAGGCACAGCTGACTTCAAGAGCGCATACTACGCATTGGCTGCAAATATCAATATGTCGGGTAAGGCTTTCACCCCGATTACCAACTTCTCGGGCTCGTTCGATGGCAAGACCTACACAATCTCGAACTTGACGGTGAAAGAGGTTGTCGGCAAGCCGGTGGGTATGTTTGGCGATATCACAGGTGCAACCATCAAGAACGTGAAGATTACGAATGGTAAAATTGACGTCAACAACGCAGCAAGCTGTTTCGATGGCGGTATCGCAGGCAAGGCATTCGAATCGACAATCCAGAATTGCAGTTACAGCGGTACTATCGACACCGAGGCCTCGGCACTTGTTACCTCCACATTTGGTTCAAATGGTGCTACGAGCTTTGCAGCAGGTATCGCAGGCTACATCGTCAATACCACTATCGAGGGCTGTGAGTTCTCAGGTAACATCACCGCCAAGGGTCAATTTGTGGGAGGTATTGCTGCTCACATGGAGGGTGGTAAAATCTCGAATTGTAAAGTTAAAAATGGCTCACGCATCAAAAACACAGCAAACCATATCGCCGGCATTGTATCTCGCATGACCAATGATGCCGAGATTTTGAGTTGTACGGTGGATGCAACCACCATCGAGACCTCCGAGGCTTATCATGGCGGTATCGTAGGTCGTATGGAGAGTGGTGTTATCTCGGGCTGTTTGGTAACAAGCGGCACGAATATCATCAGCCATGCAAATCATGCCGATTACTTCGGTCAATACCATACCGGAGGCCTTGTCGGATATATCGCTAACCACGCATCTCGCGGAACAAAACTTACTATTAAGGATTGTGCAGTATATGCCGACATTCAAGCCAACTGCGTGATGGGAGGTCTTGTCGGAGAGGCTACTACATTAGCCAATACCTCGCTGCCGTTGGATATCGTAAACTGCATCTACAAGGGCTCGCTCTCATCGCTTTATAAGTATAGCGACAAATATCCTTATGCGCACAGTGCCGGTATTGCGGGTATTGTCAATAATACGAATGACCCGGTCGGAAAGGTTACGATTGCAAACTGCGCTGCATTTATCGACAGCTTCATATTCAACCCCATCGCAACAACAGGTGGTTACGGAGGTCTCTACAGTTATGCAAAGAAGGCTAACTGGATTGCTTGCTACACCCCGTTTGATTCGGCTACAATGGTTTCGACCGAGGGCAAAAAGATTGGCACCTACGGCGATCAAGTGTCGATGTATGGTAATCTCTACGCCAACGGCAACGGCAACAACCTGATGACCGACTGCTTCTATGTAACGGGTAAGGCCGGTGCCAATTCGGTTGCAAGTGGCTCGACTCTGACGGCTTATGCCAATTCGGATATGAAGAGCGCAGCGTTCCTCGCCGCACTCAACACCGCTGCAACAAAGTACAACAGCACAGCTCCCGCGGAGTTGAAGGCTTCGACTTGGGTGGCAGGTCCGGATGGTTATCCAGTACCCTCGACCATTCAGGCCGATCCGAATAGGGGAATAACTAAAAAACTGACCCGTGTCAGCATTATCGGCGACTCGATTTCGACCTTCAAGGGTTGGATGCCGGCGGGTTATGCTCACTTCTACCCTATCGCAGAAAATCCTACTGTTATCTCTGCAACACAGACATATTGGTACAAACTTATATATAACTATATGAGCAACGCTACGCTCGAGAAGAATATCGCATGGAGCGGTACGCTTGTGACTCGTAGTACCAATACGGCTATGTCGAGTCAGCACTGGTACGGAAACAGCTTTGTAGAGCGTTTTATCGATAAGGGTATGGGAGATCCAGATGTAATTATCTTGCATGGTGGTACTAATGACGTATCGAGTCGTGGCAACAAATCTAATGCAAGCATTCGTCTGCACCCCTCGCTGCCCATCTATCACGATACGAATTATAGTGCCTCGGCACACCCAACAGATGCTCAGATGAATACAATATACACTACAGCCGAGGCTGCAACCACTCGCGCACAGGTTGAGGCTCTCACAGACACTTCATTTGCTGAGGCATACGTTAAGCTTATCTGTATGATGCACAACCGCTACCCCAATGCAAAGGTTGTGATGGTTATTGGCGACTGGATTCCCTCGGGTACTGCCTGGGTTATTCAGCGCATCGCAAACCACTACGCAAGCAAGTGGGGTTATCGTTGTGTGAACTTGCTGGACATCTCGGGATTCCAAACCTACGACAAAATTCCGAAGGAGTCGGGTTGTCACCCCAATGAGGCAGGATTTGAGGTTATGGCAAATTATATCTATCAGCAGGTCGGCACTTATATCGACCCTGCAAACTAAAACACAATGCTCTCTCCATCGCGAGAGGGTAATGTGAATATCTCGGGTCGCTCGGCGGAGAGTCGGGCGACCCGTTTTTTGTGAGAGTGAAATAAATTTTATACCTTTGTGAAACAAACCCCAAAGAACAGAGATTATGAGCGAGAAAGCAGCTACACCGAATGACATCAACACCAAAAATGAGCCGATGGTAATCTGCCCCGAGTGTGGCGTGCCTGTGCCGGCAAGCATGGAGCGTTGCCCCTACTGTGGAATCCGTATGCCGCGCGGTTGCAGGATGTTGGTCTATCGCATCATAGCGGCTGTGGTGGCTATCATTGCAGCCATA
The DNA here is from genome assembly GCA_017631055.1 of Alistipes sp. Taxonomy (GTDB): domain Bacteria; phylum Bacteroidota; class Bacteroidia; order Bacteroidales; family Rikenellaceae; genus Alistipes. The sequence goes on along the minus strand of JAGBTZ010000046.1, from coordinate 25,059 downwards.
GTGTTGCTGGTTACCCTGCTGTAGCGAGGGGCTGTTTTTGCGATGCAAATCGGTGCAGATTTCACAAAATAGGCAAATAGCAGACACTTTTTCTTGGCAAAAATTTGGACTTTGCCAAAAAGTGTATTATCTTTGCACCCGATTCCGATTTAGGGGTCTAAATGGTGGATGTAGCTCAGTCGGTTAGAGTGACGGATTGTGGTTCCGAAGGTCGTGGGTTCGAATCCCATCTTCCACCCTTATTTGATTTTGACTGGCGACTGATTTTTATCAGTCGCTTTTTTGTTTGAGTGCGTTGCGTGTGCAAGCACCCGAATGCCCTCCAACAAAAAAAAGAAGTTGTGTAACAACTCCTTGCGATAATATTCGGAAGTTCCCCACCGGCGAGGTGAGGGGAACTGACGCCAAGCCGAGAGCAAAGGGAGCTTGCACACTTTGCCGAGGCGCGAAGGAAGAAAAGGAACTTAAAGGCGTAGCGAAGCAGACTTTAGTCTGCGTAGTAGCCAATCCCTCTTCCAAAGAGGAGGGCTTTGGACACAGGCTGGGTTAGATGGGTTAGATGAGTTGGATGAGCCATTTGCTACCCCCTCAACCGCCCCACTCTTTAGCCAACAACCAAAACCAACACTCCCCGAGAGCCTATAAAGACTTTCGGGGAGTGAAGATTGTTGAACGCTCTTGTTCAACGGGTGGTTACGACCTATTTCAGATTGAAATCAACAATCACCGGGCGGTGGTCAGAGGGTGCTTGCCAATCCTGAACATTTCCATTCTTGCGAGGACGGCACCACTCATCGACAAGCATAATCGAGTTGTCGATACGCTCGAACATCTTGGGCGATGCGTAGAGGAAGTCGATACGCGCAGTGCCATAAGTCGATGTAAAGAAGTATCCTTTCGGATAGTAATCACCGATAACATCCTTCAGATTGGTCTGGTTGCGCACCACATCGTGAGTTGTCAGACCGATATAATCATCTGCGTATTTGTGGTACCAAGCATCCAGGCGCGAACGAGAGTTGGTATCGCCACCGAAAATCCAATACTCCTCGCTTGCGTGCGTAGGGTTATTGACTGTCTGGTCAACGATATACTGCATCTCGTGCTCGCGATAGATGTGGCCCTCGTTGCGTGCAGCGCTCGCCTCCTGATTTGCGGTACCCGAGACTCCGAAGTTATACGCCTGTGGCCACATGTGCAACGTCACGATGTTGAGTTTCTTGCCTTCAATCTCGATTGTAAAGTGCCCGGCTCCGTGCGATACGGGCTTACCGCTCACGTTGGTATCGGTAATCTTCTTCACGGTCTTAATCGGGTACTTCGAGGTCACGGTCTGGGGGAAGTTGTCGCGGTTACCGCCCACTGCTGCGTAGACGTGGCCATAGCGGGTACACAACTGAGCCCAACCATCAGGCAAGAACTTGCTTGAAGCCGAAGATGTAGAGTTATCCTTGAGAGTGGTCTCCGACTCACACCAGATGCAGATATCGGGATCGTACTTCTTGACCCACTTCACAAAGTTGTCGTAGTTATTGTGCTGGTCACACCACATACCACAGAGGATGTTCCACAACAGCACACGCACCGTGCCATCCTTTTTGCCCCACTCCTCTATTTGTCGACCCTCGATAGAGTTGATGTATACACCATGAACACCTGAATTCGAGTTCTCATCTGCCAGATATACTCGAGATCCGTCTGTAGCGCCATTAACCACAACCTCAACCGTACTCCACGACTTCTTGTCGGATGCTTTTGCCGGGATGGGGAGAAGTTTCTCAAGGTGATTTGCGATGGCCGACACGCCCGAATAGGTGATATTCGAAGCGTCTATAGCCTTACCATCCACCGTTACCGACTCAATCACACCGCCATTGATGACTTCAAATTGCAAGTTGCCATTAAAGCCATTCTGAACAGCGATTTGCACGGTATATTTCACACGGCCGATTGTCTTATTGCCTGCCGAGTGAGGCGATGTGTAGATACCGCGAACCGTAGTTGCTGCTCCGACTGCGACATATCCCGGATGCTCGTATGTACGGAACATACAGTTCACATCGGCAATACCACGGCTGGCAACATAACTATCGCTCATTCGATGCGACTCGGCAACCGACTTGCCGTTCACATCAGCCCAAGTGTTGGACTGGATAAAACCGGTACCCGGGCTATCGTATGCAACCTCTGCGAAGGCATCCTCATAACCGGTCAGGTCGGCACTCGAATCGATAGTCACGGCATCCGCTGTCGGAGCGTAGCCGAAGCCATCCTCGCCCTTCATAATATCGCCACCCCACACGAAGTTGTCGAATCCCTCGTAGTAGACCAAATCTGCATCGGGAGCGTAATCCTTCTCGATGACGTGCACATCGCCCGCAGCGAGATTGAGCGCCTCCGTCTGGCAGAACATCGCCAGATGCTCCGAATCGCAAATCGTAACCTTCAATCCCTGCGGATAGTTACCGGCTGCAACCATAACCCAGAAGTTGGTCACTTTCGAGGTCGACAGTTTGGTATAGTCACCCTTATTTGTAGAGTTCAGCACCGCGAAATCGTAACCCTTCTTAACTGTAAAGCTTCCCTTCGAAGGCATAAAATTAGACAATCCGGCAACGGCACTGCCCGAGGGGTTTTCGACCTTTACAGACGAAACCTTTGCCGAGCCCTTCAGCTTCACGAGCACCATTGCAAAACCATCATTGAAGATAAGTTTATTGCCACTCTCCTTCGAGTAAGAGCCATACATCGGGAACGATTTGATGACATTGGCTGCCGTATGACGGAATTGCGAATAGGGCAGTTTGATATCGGAGTAGGTCGATGTGCCATACCACTTCTTCGAATCCGGGGTAATCAGCGTTGCGTTGTAGTTACCAGACTCAGGCACCTCGATATAGGGGCGAGGTGTCGACTCATCGGTGAGCGAGATTTCGTAGCTCTTGCTGTTCATAATCACGCTCGACTTTGCCCAATCACGAGCAGTCAAACCTGTTGCAGTACGAGTCGAATTAGGCTTCTCCTTAAGGTAGAAACGCACCTTGCCGTCAACGACCTTAATATCCTCGTACTTCTCTTCCTCCTCACCGGTACCACCACCGGGGTTATCCCCGGGCTGATCGGTCGGATCATCTCCATTCGGATTGTTGTTTGTCGGGTCATCACCGCAAGCCACAAACAACACAAACATCGGCACAATGGCCAACAATGCAATAAGTCTTTTTGTCAAGTTCATAGTGTAAGTTATTTAGTATTTGTATCAATCTATTTCACAACAAAGTCCACCAACACCGGTCGGTGATCGGCCGGAGCATACCAGTTTTTCGAATTGCCATTCTTTCTTGGACGACACCACTCGTCAATCAGTACAATCGCATTGTCTACCTGATTGAACATTGATGGTGATAGATACACAAAGTCAATACGATTGTGCGTAGGATAGGTCTCCATAAAGTGGTTGGCCGGATAGCGGTCGCCGATAACATCCTTCAGATTGGTCTGCTTGCGCACCACGTTATGGGTGAGTAATTCTGGCGCATCATCTGCGTATTTGTAGTACCACGCATCAAGAGGTGAGTGTGCATTGGTGTCACCCGCCAAAAGCCAATTCTCTTCACCGGCATATGTCGGGTTATTGACGGTCTGCTTAACAATATACTTCATCTCGTACTCACGGAAGTAGTCGCCCTCGTGGGCAGCAGTACTTGCGGCCTGACCCGCCGAAGGTGTTGACGGAGCATATGTCATCGGGTGCATATGACACGTCACGATATTTAACGTCTTGCCCGAGAGGTTAATCTGATAGTGTCCCGCGCCGTGTAGCACGAACTTTTTGCCATACAGACCCTCATCATCGGTATCGGTAATCCTCTGCAAGGTGGTAATCGGGAACTTCGAGGTCACTGTCTGAGGATAGTTATCGCGGTTACCGCTTACGGCCATATATGGTTGTCCGAAGCGTGCGCCCAGCTCGGCCCATCCGTTGGGCAGGAACTTCTTTGAATTATCGGATATGGTTTCAGGATTGGGATCGTCGGTATATATTGTCTCTGACTCTGTCCAGATGCAGATATCCGGATCGTATTTCTTGACCCACTCCACAAAGTTGTCATAGTTGTTGTGCTGGTCGCACCACATTCCTGCCAGGATATTCCACAACAGCACACGCACCGTGCCCTCCTTTTTGCCCCACTCCTCAATCTCGCGCACCTCGATACGGTCGAGATAGAAGCCGTGAACGCCCTTAGAAGAGATATTATCGGAGATATACATCTTGGTAGAATCCGTAATACCATTGACAATCAACTCGAGGCGATTCCACTCCTGCGGCTCGGTTTGGCTTGCGGGGATTGCCAGAGCCTCCTTGAAGAGTTTGCACGAAGCGGTCTCGTATCGGTAGTAGAGGTTATCCGGAGTCAACTCCAGAGGCTTGCCATTGAGGGTTGCGCTCTCGAAGACGCCTCCGTTGATTAACTGCAACAGGAACTCGCCATTAAAGCCCGACTGCATAGCGAAGTCGATTGTAACTTTGGCCTTCGAGATGGTCTTGACCTCCTCAAAAAGCGGTGTCTGCACGATTCCTCTATCTTGAGTTGCGGCACCGACAGCGATATAGCCCGGATGCTCCTGCACTCGGAACATATAGCCCATATCGGCGATATTACGGCTGGCCACATAACCCTCGCTCATTTGGTGAGAGGTGCCCACCGTTTGACCCGACACCGAATTCCAGTTATTGGATTGGATAAACGCCGAGCCGGGGAAGTTATAAGGCACTTCATAGTTGGCAATCTCGTAACCGCTCAGATTTAATGCCGATCCCGAGTCAATAGGCATATTTTCGGCCATAGGCGAGCGACCATACCCCGACTCACCCTTCAACACATCGCCTCCCCACACGAAGTTATCGAAACCCTCGTAGAAGATTACCTCATTGGCGTACTCCTTCTCGATGGTATGAATATCACCGGCTGCAAGTTCCAATGCCGGCGTTGTCAGGAACATCGCACCGTGAGCCGAGTCACAAATCGACACCTTAAGACCCTCGGGATAGTTGCCCGGGGCGATAATCAGGCGGAAAACCCTCTCTGCCGAGGGGTCAAGTTGCACAAATTCGCCCTTATTGGTGGTATTCAGCACCGCAAAATTCACACCCTTACCCACCGAAAAGTAGGGTTTCGAGGGGGTCACTTGCGAGGTGCCGGCAATCTTCCTGCCCGCAGGGTCTTCGACCTTAATCGACGAGATTTTTGCCGAGCCCTTCAACTTAACCACAATCATCGCAAAGCCGTCATTGAAGATGAGTTTATTGCCACTCTCTTTCGAATAGGATGCATACATCGGGAATGGGCGAATATGGGCCGACTCCATGTGGTAGATTTGCGAGTGGGGCAAATTCACATTCGAGTAGGCCGACGAGCCGAACCACATACCTGAGGATGGAGTCTGCAGGGTGGCATTGTAACTACCCGCCTCTGCCACCTCAACATAGGGGCGAGGGCTCTGCTCCTCGGTAAATGCCACATCATAACTCTTGCCATTGACCACCACCTTCGATGTAGCCCAATTGCGAGCACTCAGGCCACTGGCCGTGCGGGTCGAATTCTCTTTCTCCGAAATATAGAATCTGACCTTGCCATCTATAACCTTGATATCTTCGTAGCCATCGCTGTTTTCTGGGGTATCTGTACCGGTACCATCATCTCCGTTGTCTACAGGATCTTGCCCACAAGCAACAAGAAGTGTAATGATGAAAATAATAAACAAGCTTGCCCTGCAATAGTTGGTGATTTTTGTAAAAAACATAGCTTTTTGTTTAATTGTTAATGCATTAACTTCCCGATTGGTTTTTCAGCAATACGAAAAGCCTTTTACGCATAACAAAGATACAAAATATATATTACAATGCAAACTTCTTAAAAACGAAAATCTACTAACAGAGGTCTGTGATCGGATGGCGATAGCCAATCTCTCGCATTGCCATTTTTGATGGGCTGACACCAACTGTCAATGATAACAGCAGCGCGCTCTGCATATTCGAGCATTTGTGGCGAGAGGTACATAAAGTCCAAACGTGCAAGACCGCTCGTGGTTGCCATTGAGCAATTTCCTGCATATATTTCAGCCATCAGGTCCCGCAGATCGGTATTTGATGCAATAAAGTCGTGTGAAAGGAAGTGTGTACTCTGCTCCGGATATTTATAGAGCCAATTATCTCGCCGTGAACGGGAGTTCATATCGCCACATAGTAACCACAGTTTTTCAGTGGCATAATTGGGATTATTGATAGTCTGGTTTATGATATACTTTGTTTCGTGCAGACGATAATAATCGCCGCCACTTTGAGTGGCACTTTCATCCTGATTGGGTGCACTTACGCCATATTCATAATCTTGATACCACAAATGTAACGATACCAGATTTATTTTTAGGCCTTTGAACTCGACGGTAAAGTGTCCGGAACCGTGAAAGAGTGGTTTACCCTCCGTACTGGTATTTGTCAGTTGTTGCAGAGTCGTGATAGGGTAGCGAGATGTGATGGTTTGCGAGGCATTATCTCTATCACCTCCTCGCCCTACAAAACTATGCCCATAGCGAGCTGCAAGTGAACTCCAACCATTGGGTAAGAATTTCTCATTCTCAGGTAGTGTGCCGCTTGCGGAGTTGCTTGGTGCTGAACTCTCAGATTCAAGCCAGATACAAACATCGGGGTCGTAGCGTTTAATCCACGCCACAAAATTGTCATAATTGTTGTGCTGGTCACACCACATTCCTGCCTGGATATTCCATACCATAACACGCAACGTGTTGGCATTGCGCTCCCAACTATCAATGCAGCGACACTCGATGCTGTCCACATATATTCCGTGATGCCCCGACTCCATATTCTCATCGTTGAGATATAGTCGCGTGGTTTCGCCTGCATTTGCCACAATCAGTTCCAGCTCCGACCACCCTTTGTTGGCATCGTCAGATTGAGGAATATCAAGCTGCTCCGGCTTGATAGTCAAGATTGCCGAAGAACCCTGATACTTGAAGTTATTTGTGGTTAGCTCAACCTCCTTGCCATTCAGTATCGCATTTTCGATGATGCCTCCATCTACGACCTCGACGTGTAACACACCATTAAATGCAGCTTGCATTGAGAAGCGTAGTTTGATTTTCATCTTGCCGATATGTCTCATTTCGGATGTTACAGGTGAACAGTATACGCCTCTGAACGGAGAGCCTGCACCTATAGCGATGTAGCCTGGATGTTCCTGCACTCGGAACATATAACGTGTATCTCCAAAATTGCGGCTGCAGACGTAACTTGCAGAGAGTTGATGCGATGTGCCTACACTCTTACCGTCAATATCGCTCCAGGTGTTTGATTGCACGAATCCCGTTCCGGGTATATTGTAAGCCACTTCTGAAAGTGCATACTCATATCCTGCAAGCTCTGTTCCGGAGTTTATTCCTACCTCTTCGCTACTCGGTGAAAAACCGAAACCTTTAACACCCTTTATTACATCTCCGCCCCAAACGCAATTATCGAAACCCTCATAAAATACCAAATCATTGTCTGGAGCATACTCCCACTCGAAACTGTATAATTTGCCGGCATTAAGGTCTATTGAGGGGATTTGGCAGAACATTGCCATATGTTGAGTATCACATATCGTAACATCCAGTCCATCTGAGTACTTACCTGGAGCTATTGCAACATAAAAATCGTAATGCTTTGTCTCGGAGAGTTCAACAAACTCTCCTCGGTTAGTAGTGTTGAGCTGAACATAATCCACCCCTCTGGCTATCTTAAATACACCTTTTGAGGGTATGCAATCAGCAACTCCCGTCAGCGGCTTCCCACATCGACTTGTGACTCTGACGGATGATATTTTCGCATCGCCCTTTAGCCTAAATCGCAATAATGAAAAACCATCGTTAAAGATAAGTTTATTTCCGGTTTCTGGACTATATGATGCATACATTGGCAATGAGGTAATGTCCGTACATATACTATCCTCAAATAGTGAGTGTGGTAACATTACACCCGTATAGGTTGATGTGTTGTACCAGCGTTTGGATGAAGCGGTTACTAATGTAGCATTATAGTTTTCGGTTGGCGATGCGGTTACTTCAATATACGGGCGAGGAGTCTGCTCCTCGGTAAATGCCACATCATAACTCTTGCCATTGACCACCACCTTCGATGTAGCCCAATTGCGTTTGTCAAGATTGCTTATGACGCGGGCAGACTCCGTGCATTCCGATAGGAAGAAACGGACTTTGCCATTTACTATTGCGATATCTTCAGTGTCGGCAGGTGTATCATCGGTAGTGTTGTTAGAGTCTCCGCCAGTAATGGGGTCTTTTCCGCACGCTACCAATAACACACAGGATACAAATGGAACTACCAAATATTTACTAAACCACTTCAAACGAAATCTTATAACACAATTGCTGTTACAAAGATACAAATATATTTGCAAATAGGATAATATCTACTTTGTAAGACCAAAAAAGAGCAGATAATACCGTTTTAGAAAAAAAGTTACTAACTTTGAACGATTTTTGATTTATACGCAGAATATGGCAATAGTTAAATGTATAGGCATTCTCACCTCGGGCGGTGATGCCCCGGGAATGAATGCTGCAATTCGTGCCGTGACCCGCACGGCAATGTATAACGGGCTTAAGGTTAAGGGTATTATGCGCGGATACCACGGCCTGGTATCGGGCGAGATTATAGATTTCACCTCCTCCAGCGTCAGCAATATCATTCAGAAGGGCGGTACTATTCTCAAGACGGCTCGCAGTGTTGAGTTCCGTACCGAGGAGGGTCGCAAGACGGCTTACGAGAATATGAAGGCGGCAGGCATCGATGCTCTCGTTGTCATCGGAGGTGACGGCTCGCTTACAGGTGCAGCAACCTTCGCCCGCGAGTTTGATGTGCCCATTGTTGGACTTCCGGGCACAATTGACAACGACCTCTCGGGCACCGACTCGACCATCGGATACGACACGGCACTCAATACCATTATGGATGCAGTCGACAAGTTGCGCGACACGGCCACCAGCCACGAGCGACTCTTCTTCGTGGAGGTCATGGGCAACACCGCCGGCTACCTCGCTCTCAATGGCGCTATCGCTTCGGGCGCAGAGGCTGCAATCATCCCCGAGTGGGAGACCGAGGCCGACCAATTGAGCGAACTTATCGACCAAGGCTTTCGCAAGAGCAAGAGTTCGGCTATCGTTTTGGTTGCCGAGAATAAGGCTACGGGCGGAGCTATGGGGCTTGCCGAGCGTATCAAGCGCGAGTATCCTCAATATGATGCACGCGTGACCATCCTCGGCCACATCCAACGCGGAGGCTCTCCCACCGCCACCGACCGCATCCTCGCCTCACGCATGGGTGCAGCAGCAATCAAGGCGCTCATGGAGGGTCAGCGCAACGTGATGATCGGAATCCGCGACCGTGAGATGGTCTACGTTCCTTTCGCCAAGGCGGTGAGCCGTACCAAGAGCATCGATCGCGAAAATGGCGAGTTGGTCAAAATTTTGTCGATGTAAACCTCAATAACCCACCAAAACCATAAACTTAAATGAAGAAGATAATAGGAATAGGCAATGCGCTGACCGATATGCTCGTAAATCTGCGCAATAACGATATTCTCGACCAATATGGCCTTGCTCGCGGCTCGATGAGCCTGGTGGATTCGGCTCTGCAGACCGCAATCTCGAAGTCGGTGGCAGGACTCCCCTACTCACTCTCGTTAGGTGGCTCGGCCGGCAACACCATTCGTGCAATGGCGTGTATGGGTTGTTCGACTGGCTTTATCGGCAAGGTGGGCCCCGACACCACGGGCGAGTTCTTTGTTCAGGCTCTCGAAAACCTCGGCATTGCGCCCGTAATTTTCCACGGCAAGGAGCGCTCGGGCAAGTGCGTGTCGCTTATCTCGCCCGATGGCGAGCGCACGATGGTCACCCACCTCGGAGCAGCTCTCGAGCTGAATGCAGCAGAGATTGACGCCTCGATTTTCGAGGGTTACGACTGCCTCTACATCGAGGGCTATCTCGTTCAGGACCACACTCTTCTGCGCCACACCATCGCCACAGCCAAGCAGTGCGGATTGAAGATTGCCATCGACCTGGCAAGTTTCAACGTGGTAGCCGAAAATCTCGATTTCCTGCGCGAAATCGTTGCCGAGTATGTCGATATTCTCTTTGCAAACGAGGACGAAGCCAAGACCTTCACGGGCGAAGATGAGCCGATAAATGCACTGCAGACAATCTCGGAGATGTGCGAGTTGGTCGTTGTCAAGATTGGCATGCGAGGCGCCCTTATCAAGCAGGGTGGCGAGGTTGTCCATGTCGGCATTATGGCAGCTGCCAAGCGTGTCGACACTACGGGTGCCGGCGACTTCTATGCAGCAGGATTTCTTGCCGGTATGTGTCGAGGATTATCTCTGCGCCAGTGCGGAACTATCGGAGCCATTGCAGCCGGTAAGGTTATCGAGGTTGTGGGCACAACATTCGATGAGGAGCGTTGGGCAGACCTCCGCCGTTTGGCACACAAAGTCGAAACCGAGAAGTATCTCTTTTAGCAGACGTAACTCAATAATAACGAGCGACTAAGCGAAAACAAAGTCACTTTTTCAGGCTCTTTCGTGCCTGTTTTTACAAAAAAAATTATACCTTTGCCAATGTAGGTTGCCATTTAGCATACGCTTTCGAGGCAGCCGTTGAGAATTAGAATACATTTATAACCAAAAAGTTTTTTACTATGAGAAAGTTTTTTATTGCAATGATTTTTACGCTCGCACCCTTCGTTGCGACCTTTGCACAGGATGTTGTGGGCAAGTGGAAGTTGAGTGATGGCACAGCTATCGTTGAGGTTTATCAGGATTGCGATGTTTACAATGGCAAAATTGTATGGCTGAAGAATCCCACCGAGCCGAATGGCGGCCCTGCAGTCGACAATAATAACCCCGATGCAAAACTCCGCAGCCGTCAATTGATTGGCTTGAATATGTTGAGCAACCTGAAGGCTAAGGATGGCGAGTACTCGGGTGGCGTAATCTACGATCCGGGAAACGGCAAGACCTACTATTGCTCAATGGAGGTTGATGGCGATGTTTTGAAGGTGCGTGGCTCACTCGACAAGCGAGGTCTTCTCGGCAGAACTATGGATTGGTTCCGTGTGAAATAGTCCGAGAGTAGAGTAATATATGAGGGTGGCTAAAATAAAATTAGCCACCCTTTGTTCTTCTGTCAGAGGGATGTGTTGCAAATAATTCACATCATTCGGCACCTCTGTTTCACGCCCTTGGCGCAATAATTGCACAAAAAAGCAATGTTTGAGGTGTAAAATTTTGGATAACCGAAAATTTTGTTTACCTTTGCAACCGCAAATAAGCGATAATTCATTCAGAATTGACGATATATCGCGGGATGGAGCAGTTGGCAGCTCGTCGGGCTCATAACCCGAAGGTCGGAGGTTCGAGTCCTCCTCCCGCTACCAAAGATAAGGGATAGACATTTGTCTGTCCCTTGTCTTTTTTTGTCGGGAGGGGTGGGTTAGATGGGGATTATGGGGAGAGTGCCCCAGTAGCCCCAGTAGCCCCAGTAACCCCAGTAACCCCGGCCTCCCCAGTCTCCACAGTTTCCCCAATTTTCAGTCAACAGCTAATGGCTACAAAATAGCCTCAAATCAAAAAAATAGCACCACCACTACGTTTTACTAAGCTAAAATTTGCATCATACATACATTTAATTTAATTTTGTAGTTTAATCGCTCATTTTGAATATATTGGGATTCTACTTTCAACCACATCGCAAGTGCTGGTGGGGGTGTCTATTTTCATTATATTACGAATGAGAGAACAACCAAACTACAAAGACCCAAGTATGAAGTTTACAATTCAAACGATCAGCAAGGCGTGGCATTGCCTTATCCTGATTCCGCTGATGGGAGTATTGGCAGGATGTGCAACGAGCGATGAAGGCTCGGCTCTGATACGTCTTTCGGCCAATAACGTAGCCATCGGAGCCGAGGGCGGAAGCCGCACTATCACCATAGCAACCTATCCCAAGGGCGAGGAGTGGAGTGCATCTGCAAGCAACGAGCAGGATTGGTTTACAATTCAGGAGCAAGACAACTCCATTTTAGTCACAGTCGAGCCCAACACCTCCGCCGAGGAGCGCCAGGGCGAATTGCATATCTCAAGCCCGAAGAGTCACTTCACAACTCGCACGCTGACCGTGATGCAAGAGGCTGCCGAGGAGTTAAACCTCGCAACCAACGCTGCCGAGCGATACGACTTCGATTCGGAGGGTGGAGAGTACTCGTTCAGTGTCTTCACTAATGGTAGTTGGGAGATTAGCACCGAGGCTGCGTGGATTTCGCTTGCGAAGGATACGGTTGCGGGCAAGGCAACCATCTCAACCGAGCCCAACACCTCCGAGCAGAGTTTACAGGGAGTTGTCAACGTAACCATCGGGGAGGGCGAGCAGGCTCAGACCATCGAAATTGCGGTATCGCAGGGCACTCGTGCCGAGAATCCTTACTATAAGTTGTGTGGCAAGTGGGAGATTACAGCCAACAAGTGGTACTACTCCCCTAACGGCTCGCTCAATAGTCTTGATTACGCCCCCAGCCCTTCGCAGTACTATCTCATCTTCGATATCGAGGAGGGTGTTTATGGCGAATCGCTCGTTATGCGCAACTTCCTCTACCCTGGCACGGCACTCGAGGTACGTTACGACAAGCAGAGCGAAGGATTTATCATCCCCTTTGGTTGGATGGTGCACACCTACAATATGTTCCTCTATATAACGATGGTCAGCAGCACGCAATTCTCGTATGCGATGTTGGAGGTGGAGGTAATCCCCTCGGCCGACTGCACGGCACTCACTCCGCAGATGCCTTCGGTGAGCGGATTTAACCACATCGGTTTCGGATTGTGGACCTACAACGACAATGGAGGCAAGGTTGCCGTAGGCTCAAGCGCACGCCCCACGATGTTCCCCATGGATAACATCGTATTCAGAAAGTACCAAGACTAACCCGCCAGCAAGATGAAGAGATTTTACCATATATTGACATTGGCGCTGCTCGTATGCGCCATTTCGTGCAACTCGACCTCGCTCGATGAACTTGTTGCAGAGCAGGAGTCGGCAGGTCAGATTTCGCTCAAGGTCAGCTCCGAAAATCCTCTTTTAGTTGTGAACGAAGAGGGCACCGAGGGCTCAATCAACTTCAAGACTCGCGGTGGCGAGGTTTTGGTTGACGTCATCACCAACCAAGAGGAGTGGAACTACACGGCAACCAATGCCGAATGGCTCGATATTGAAGCTGACAAGCACTTTCTGCACATCGCTGCAACACACAACAACTCAAGCAGTTCCAATGCTGCAACCATCACTTTAACCGCCTCGGGCAAGGGGGGGGGAATTTCATCCTCCGTAACGCTTAATGTTACCCAAAACCACAGTGGCACACCCGAGATAAGCCTTGCCGAGAATACTCTGCGCATCAAGGCTCACACCTCACTTCAAAAAGTCATATCGGTCGACACCAACCAAGAAGAGTGGTCGTTCGACTGCACTTGTAGTTGGATTTTGGTCGAGAAGTGCCCCGAGGGTCTTCTGCTGACCATTGACGACAACGCCTCGACCGCACAGCGTGTGGCCGAGATTACCGTTTTGGCGGGCGTGGGCGAGAGTGCCGACTCCGACAAAATCATCGTCAGCCAGGATGGCTCGGCTTTCATTCGCCTCAACACCCACAATGTCGCATCCGACGACAAGGGTGGAGCCAAGAGGGTTACAGTCGAGTGCAATCCCGAATTGGAGTGGTACTATACCACCCCCGATGCAGGTACATGGTACAACCTTTCGCACGAGGGCAACACCTTAACCATCACCATTGCACCCAACGAGGGTGGCAACGAGCGTAAAGATTCGTTCCTGATTCAGGTGGGCGACCCCGACAACCACGCCGAGGCCAAGGTTACTATCCACCAAATCGGCACCGACACCGAGGAACTTATCTACGAAATTGAGGTTCCCGAGAAGGATTACCCCATAACTGCTGCGCCCGTGCTAACCACATCAACCGGCGGGTCGATTATGGTCGATTGGGGCGATGGTTCCGAGCCCGAGACTTTCGAGAGCAAGCGAGGTACTCACACCTATCGCAACCCGGGACTCTACACCATCTCGATTAGTGGCCAGGCGAAATCGTTGGAATTTGGCACCGATGGCGAATTCTCGACCGAGTTGCGCAACATTATCTCGTGGGGTAAGATGGGCTACACCACGGCTGCCGATATGTGTCTGGGTTGTTCGCGATTGGAGTCTATTCCCAATGACGTTGCAGGCTCGTTTGCCAACGTAAAGTCGTTCCTTGGAGCCTTCTCGTGCTGCACTTCGCTCAAGGAGATTCCGGCGGGATTGTTCAAGCACGCCACCTTGGCAAAGAATTTCGAGGATTGCTTCTCGCACACCGCTTCGATTACCGCAATTCCGGAGAACCTCTTTGCAAACTGCCCTGCTGCTGAGGATTTCACCTACACATTCTACGCAACAGGTACGGGCGTAGTCGACACCAACAGCACTCTGAGCAACTTTGACCAGGTGCGCACAATGGTCGATGCCGGCAAGTTGCGCTCGTTGCCCGAAGGATTGTTCAGCAACTGCAGCAAAATCAAGCAACTCGACTACGTCTTCGGAGCAACCGCTATCGAGAGCATACCCGAGGGATTGTTTGCCAAGAGCAGCAACGCCACCATTCTCACAGGAGCCTTCTCGGCTTGTACCCGACTGAAGAGCATCCCTACGAAGTTGATGGAGGGTGCAACCGCCGCTACCGATATTAAATATATGTTTGCGGGATGTTGCTCTCTCACCGAGATTCCGACAGGTTTGTTCACCAAGAATGCGACCGTCACCAACCTTGAGTACATCTTCTACAAGACCGGAATTACCACCCTCAAGGCGGGCACATTCGATGGCCTCTCGGGAGTCAAGACCATAGGAGCCGTATTCCAGGGTTGCCAGTCGCTCACCTCGATTGAGCCCAACGCTTTCCGTGGATTGACGGCAGCCAAGTCGTTCAAGTACTGCTTCTCGGATTGTACTGCTCTGCGCCAGTTGCCCGCTACGCTCTTCCAAGGTATGAGCAACGCTTACGAGTTTACCTACACATTCGAAAATACGGCACTGGAGTCGGTTCCGGCAGAACTATTTGCCGAGTGTAGAGATTACTCTTCAGCCGACTTCTCGTATATGTTTGCCGAGTGTCCCAACCTGAAGAGCATTCCGGCAACCCTCTTCGACAGATTTACTACGGTCACCTCTCCGGGCTTCCGCTATCTGTTCGAGTACTCGGGATTGGAGAGCATTCCGGCAGGGTTATTCTCGAAGAATGTGAAGGTCAGCACCGGTTTCGAGAGTGTGTTCGAGAACTGTACCTCGCTCAAGAGAATCGAGGGCTCGATATTCCCGACCACCTCAACTGTGACGACTATGGCTTATGCCTTCTACAACTGCCCGCAGTTGGAGAGCATTCCGGCCGATTTGTTTGCGCCTCTTGCCGATGCAAAACTCAAGTTCACGAGCACCTTTGGCGGTTGTTCTTCGCTCAAGGAGCTGCCCGATGCACTCTTTGCCGCGAATGTCAAGGTCACACAATTCACGGGCACATTTGTCAACTGCTCGGCTCTCGAGTCGATTCCCGAGGATATGTTTGATAACTGCGCCAACGTAACGACCGTTCGCTCGCTCTTCGAGGGCTGCAAGTCGCTGAAGGCTATCCCCGAGGCTCTGTTTGCCGATATGCCCGCAATCACCGACTTCGAGCGCACATTCTCGGGTTGTAGTTCGTTGGATAGTCTGCCCGCAGGGCTCTTCTCGGCAATCGGCACCAAGACCTCGAGTGTCAAGTATACGAAGTGCTTTATGGGTTGCTCGGCACTGAAGAGCCTGCCCGCATCGCTCTTCGACACGGTGCGCCGCATCAATTATATCGACTCCTGCTTCGCGGGATGCTCATCACTGACCGGAGAGTCGCCCTACACGGTAATCACCGCAGCAGACGGCACCCAAAAGCGTGTCCACCTCTACGAGCGTGAGCGCGGAGATGACTTCCCGAATGCTCCCGTCAACAGTTCGGCTCATGCCGATTGCTTCTTGGGCTGCACAGGATTGTCGGATTATGGAACGATACCCTCAACTTGGAGATAAAGCAAATGATGAATATGAAGATACATAACAAGATATATAGTTTTATGGCAGTGGCAATGCTCCTCATTGCCAGCTGCTCGGACAACACCTCGGCACTGGATGGCGTGGAGCCCATCTTCGCATCGGTCGAGTTGTCGACCTCCTCGGCAGTGATTGCAAGGGAGGGCGGTATGAAGAAAATTTTTGTTGCCACCAACCGCGAGGCGTGGGATGTGGTTTGCGAGGCGGAGTGGCTCGATATCAGCATCGAGGAGAGTTCGCTCACATTCTTTGTAGACCAAAACCCCGGCAGCGAGAGCCGTTTGGCTATCGTGGAGGTAGTTGCCGGCTCGGGCAACGACACAGCCAAGGCGCGATTTAAGTTGATGCAGGAGGGCGAGAAGGCTGTTGACCTCTCGGCCAAAGAGAGAGCCAACTGCTACATAGCCCGCACCTCGACCACCTACCGCTTCGATGCCTCGGTCAAGGGTAATGGCAACGGTGGCGATGGCAATACGGAGTATCTGCGCACCTTTGGCGTGGCTATCAACGATGCAGCGTATGCCGATTTGGTTTGGGAGGCGACCTTCGATGGCGACAAGACCCGCAGCTGCGACATAATCTCCGGCTCGCCCATCTACTCACCCGAGCAGAAGGCAATCTACTTCACCACGGGTGCAATCGAGGGCAATGCTCTGATTTCGGTCTGCGACAAGGGCGGAAAGATACTCTGGAGTTGGCATATATGGGTCACCGATGAGGAGATTTCAACCTCAACTGCCAATGGTCTTGTATGGCAGGACCGCAACCTCGGAGCGGGCTGCAACACCCCGGGTGAAATCAGCAACCGAGGTCTGCTCTACCAGTGGGGCCGCAAGGAGCCGTTCCTACCCTCGCCGGCGCCATATATCGAGATACCCAAGCACCGCTATAACGATAATTACGAGATAGACGAGAGCGAGGAGGAGTACAACCGCGTGCAGGAGGCTATTGTTGCGGCACGCGAGCAGGTCAACATCAACAACACTCAGACGGGCGAGGGCTCGGCCGAGTGGCACTACGCAGGATTTGCCACCCCCGTAGCACTCAACGCCCCGGGCAATATCGACTACGCACTGCGCCACCCGACCACATTCCTCGGCTGTCGCACCGACATCCCCATCGGCGAGTATGTTTTCGATTGGTATCTGCAACAAGACTTGATGAACGCCAATGGCGAGATGATGCAGGCCTCATCGTACCTGTGGGGCAGCAGCGACCAGAACAAGACCTATAAGACACTCTTCGACCCCTGCCCTGCGGGCTATACCGTTCCGCCACAGGGGGCATTTGGCGAGGTGCCCGATGGTTACGCATGCACCGATGTCAATAAGGAGTGGACTATGCAGGATTACGGTTGGACCTGGAGTGGCGGCAATGGCGACTACTTCCCCAGCACGGGTAACTTTGACGTCTCGGGCCTCATTGGCGAGACATCGGAGCGCCTGCTCTATTGGACAGCCAAGAGTTACGGCAGTGGCACCAACGGCTTTGGTAAGGCGGGAACGCTCTTCGTGGCCTTCGATGAGGTCTACTACGGAGTCTACCCCATTCTGGATGGAGCCGAGGCTGCTGCGTGGTACTCCTACGGAGCACGTTGCTACGGAGCTTCGGTGCGCTGCGTGAAAATCTCGAACAGACAATAAAAGACTCAAACTTAAATATCTATAAACATAAAAAACAAACTTAGTTAGTTATGAAAAATGCAGAGAAAATCTACACAGTTCCTACACTGGAAGTCGAGGAGCTGGTAGTGGAGCAGGGATTCTCCTTGAGTAACAATTATGGAGACGAAGGTGCTCCGGGTCAAGCCTCGAGCTACATTGACAACGATTACGACCTCTAAAATTGATTGGACTATGAAACGAATGATGAAACTTTGGACCTTAGTTGCAGTAGCTGCAATGGGTTTTACGGCATGTCAGAACAATTTTGAGGAGTCGGCAACAAATTCACCCTCAAATAGTGTTGTTGTTAAGTTTATCTCTGAGGAGGCTCGTACTTCGGTAGATACTTCGGGTGATGCCCCTATTTTCTCGTGGAGCGAGAGCGACACATTCGAAGTTTTGGAGCAGACCGATGCTTTGGCAAAGGCTACTTCTGTAAACTACACCATGGCTGATGGCAAGGCATATATCGATGCCGAGTTCGCAGCAAACGCAGGCAAGGGTGCCTATAAGTATATCGCTATCCACCCTGCAAGTGGCTTTGTTTCGGCCGAGAGCATCGACGCTGTAACTCTCGCATTGCCCGCAGAGCAGACAATGGCAGAGGAGAGCTACGATGCGAATGCCGACCTTATGGTATCGTTGCCTGTGACCACTGAGGCACAGCCCACCGAGGCACAGCCTTTGCGCTTCACTCGTGTAGCAGCCGTTGCGAAGTTGGCTATCAAGAACCTCGAACTCGCAGCCGATGAGGTTGTCGAGAGCGTAGAGTTCACTGCTGATGGCAAGACTCTGGCTGGTAGTATTACTGCCAACCTCGAAAATCCTGTCGAGGATACTTTCGCATTTAGCGTGAAGGAGGGTGTCAGCACCGTAAAGGTTGCGACCTCTTCGAAAAGCGATGTCTATTTCACCGTATTGCCCACAACCCTCGAGGCTGGCGATGCTTACAGCGTTGTAATCCTCACCAACAAGCACCTCTACATCAAGACCGGCTCTATTCCGGCAGAGAAGTCGCTCGCATTTGAGTCGGGTATGGTTACACGCATTGGTGTAAATATGGCGGGTATTGAGCCGAGCGAGAAGTGGGTACTTGTTCGCGATGCTTCGACACTTGAGGCTGGCGATATCGTAACTATTGCAGCTGCTGACCTCAACTATGTTATGGGTAAGATGGGTAGCCAGTACGCCAACGCTTCATACACCGAGGCTGTTAAGGTAAGAGATTATCTCTATCACCCCGTATTCCCCGCAGGCACAACCAGCGGTGATAATATGATTCAAGAGCTCACACTTGCAGGTAGCGATAAAGCTAATGCATTCCATTTCTATAACAAACTTGATTATTCGAGCGAAAGTAGTTATGTCGGATATCTATGCACTTATAGTTCAAACAACTATCTCAAAACTCAGGCATATCCTACCGACAGATCACTTTTCGATATCGACATCGATAGCGAGAGTGGCGTGGCTTCGGTTGTTGCATCCGATAGCGACCACGCCTATAAAACATTGGTATATCGCGCATATAACGGAGGCGCCACCACAAACAATCGCCGATTTGGTTGCACAAGCTCGGTGACATCTGAGCACCACAATATCGCTATTTACAAGGTAGCAGGCAAGAAGAACGATGTCCCTGTCGCAGATGCAGTTATCTCCGTTCCTGAGCAGGTTGTAGTTCCGGTAGAGGGTGTTGCCGAGCTGACTGCTTTCGAGGATGTTAAATTCACCTACGTTGGCGACTGGGCAATCGAGGTGACTACCGAGGCTGATTGGCTTACTCTCAGTTATGCTGATGGCGTTCTCAAATACTCGGCAGTAGCCAACCCAAGCGGCGTGCGTACTGCAAAGGTTACTATCACCGCTACCCACGATGGCAAGGATGCACAGACATTCGAGTTTGACGTTGTTCAGAAGGGTGCTCCGGTTAAGGTTACTGTTGCTGAGTTCTTGGCTGTGGCAACCGAAGAGAATGTAAATCCTAATGTCGAGTACGAGGTTACGGGTATTCTTTCTCAGAAGCCATCGAGCGCAGGTGGCACCGCCTACCTTGTAGATGATGCAGACAACAAGGCTTATTTCAAATATGTTGATATGACTAATGGTACCACTCTTGCAAGTAACACAAATGTCAAGGTTGGCGATGTAGTTACTATCGTCGCTGCGGTATCAGCTGAGGCTACCGGAGGTTCGAGCAGCGCTCACGCTATCTGCAAGGGCTACTACAACTTCTCGGCAACAGCAGCGAACGACCATATCGACTACACCGGCGGTAGCGTGAAACTCACTCTCACCAAGAATGGAACATTGAATCCTGTGGGCGATATCACCTGCAAAGCGAATGCAGACTTTGCAGAGGTTGCATACACCACAAACGCTAATGAGGCTACCGTTACTTTGCCGGCAAACGATGGCGCACCTCGCCAGGTGGTTGTAACCTTCACTGATGGCTATGCTTCGGCTTCGGTTGCCATTGTACAGGGTGCCGACCAGGCAAAGGGTAACACTTGGAAGCTTGTTACCGATGCTTCGACTCTTGCTGTTGGCGATCAGGTGATTGTAGCGGCTGCAAATTACGATGTGGCTATGAGCACAACCATTTCAAGCAGTGAGAATCGTCCAGCGGTTGAGATTGCTAAACTTGGAAACTATTACCTTACCCCCACTGAGACTACTCAAACTCTGGTATTGGGCAAGGGCTCTGTTGATGGCACATTCGCTTTCTATGACAGCGTAAATGAGGGCTACCTTGTTTCGAGCAGTACTTCGTCTTCGACATACAAGCTCAAAACCCAAACTTTTATCAATGAAAACACCTCGTTTGTAATCTCTATTGCAGACGGAGTAGCAACCATTGGCAATAAGCAGGGTACATATAGTAGTTGCAAGTTTGGATATCGAGCAAGCTCTTACAAATATTTCTTTAGCGGAACTTCTACCTCACAGGAGACAGTTTGTCTCTATCGTCTTGAAGGCGTTAAGGGTAGCATTCCTGTAGCTCCTGCCGATGTTACCGTTCCAACCAATAGCGTGGTTGTTCCGGAGGAGGGTGCAGCGACAGCAACTGCAATTGCCGATGTTAAGTTCAACTATGTTGGCGATTGGGAAATCTCGGCTACTTCGGAGGCAGAGTGGATTTCGTTTGCATTCGACAAGGCTAATAACAAGTTGACCTATACCGCTCTTGAAAATAAGGGTACAGTGCGCGAGATTGCCGTTACTATCACCGCCTCGATGGAGGGACAGGAGTCGAAGAGTTGGACATTCAACGTTCTCCAGAAGGGCGCACCAGTAGAGATCTCGATTGCCGACTTTAAGAATAAAGAAGTAAACACCAATATTACCTACAAACTTACGGGTGTTATAACCGTGGCTGCGACTTCAGAGTCGGGTTATTATACCATTTCCGATGGCAATGACAATACCGCAGAGGTTAGATATGTAAAGACCGAGGATGGTGTAAAAGTACCCGGCAACAATGAAATCGGTCTAAAAGTAGGAGATGTTATTACTGTTACTACCGTAGTCACAAACAGTAAGGGCAAGGGTGGTAGTTCCACATATCCTACCATTTATAAGGGACACTATCGCTTAACAGCAAGCGCATCGACATCACTTGTAGGTTATGCGGGCGGTCAGGTAACTATCACTCTCGCAACAGAGGGTAACTTGAAACCCGAGGATGCTGTTATCGAGGGTGCTCCGGCTAAGACTTACGACTTTGTAACCTTCAACCACACAACCAATGCGACAACTGCTACCGCAACATTTGCTGCAAACGCAGGTGCTCCTCGCAATGCCGCATTCAACTTCAAATACGGCATGGCACAGGCTTCTGTCGCTATTGGCCAGGAAAACCATCCGGACGTTAAGGTTGGTTGGTATCTGGTTGAAGATGTAAACGATTTGCAGATTGGCGATAAGGTAATTATCGCAGGTAAGAATCCGGATGGCACTCTTGATTATTCAATTAAGACTTGGACTAGCACAAATTCTAATCCGACCTCTATGCCAATCGATGTTGTAGGTAACTACATTCCTGATGCAACCGGTATTCAGCAGTTCACTCTTGCAAGCGGAGCTGAGGCTTATCCCGGCACCTTCGCATTTGTATTCAGTACCGATAAACACCTCTACAATTCAAGTGGTAATTTAAGAGGCAACTCTACACTTAACGAGTACTCTTCTTGGAGTGTTACTATCGATGCTGCAAACAATGGTGCAGCCACTTTGAAGTGTTCGAAAGCGTATAGTAGCAAGGATACTATTGCACTTAACTGGACCGAAAGTAATCAAACATTTAGCCTCTATGCTCCGGGTACAACCGGCAAGGGTGCAATCTATATCTACAAATACTACAACGAGTAAACTATGAACTTCCTGAAACATATTGCAACGAAGGTTATGGTGGCATTTGCCGCCATAGCCTTCGGCATTAGTTGTAATAATGGGGAGGTGGAGTTGAATGGCAACTTTTCGCTCGAAATCGCTATCGAGGATATCTCCGAGACCTCGGCTAAGGTCAAGGTGACCCACAATGGCCAGAAGAGCGACTCGTGGTATGGTCTGCTCACGACCGATATGACGACCGAAGAGTCGGCTTTGGTCAAGAGCGTAGTCAAAGAGTATCTGATGGGCGAGGGCAAGGAGGGCTTGCACTCGAGCAATCGCTACATTGAGCTACTCGAGGGGCTCACCCCCGGCACCGAATATCGCTACATTGCATTCGGAATGTCCGAGAGGGGTGCAACCTATGGCTCAATCGCCTCGACCTCATTCTCGACACCCGACTATGGCGAGATCGACACCGAGCTGATGCAATACAACGACTCGTGGCTGGTGCAGTACACCGGTGCCGGCACGCTCTACGAGCAACCATTCGACCACATCGTATCGGTATTGAGCAACGACCAGAATCCCTATGCCATAACGATTGTCGAGGCCGACAAGTACAATCCCGAGGGTTTGATGCAACTCGCCACCGAACTGCGCGATGCAATGGTTGAGTATATCGACTACTACAACTCGGCAAACGGCACAGCCTACCGCTTTGCGGACCTGCTCTATACGGGTAATGCTGCAGATGCTTTCGAACTCGATGCGGGAGCGTATCGTGCTGTGGTGTTGGGCTACACCTACACGGGCGAGATAAGTGGTCTGTATGCCATTTCGGAGCCGTTCGAGGCGAAGATGCCCTTGGCTTCCGAGGCATACAAGTCGTGGCTCGGAACGTGGACCGTTATCGGTGCCAATAGTGTCGAGAGCATCATCTCGCTCAAGACCGACAAGACCAACAAGAGTTGCCTTATGACCGGCTGGGAGGGCTTCGAGCAGTGGCCCGTGAGGGTCGATTATGAGTCTTCGCTCAACTCGATGTTCTTCTCCTCGCAGCTCGTAGCCCAGGATGTTCAAGTGACCTCCACCCAGAGGGGCGACATCTACTTCCTCGGCGGCGACAAGGAGGGCTACTACTACTCGAACGATGAGGGTGACTACGAGATTGCCATTGCCGGCATACTCGACGATGGAGTGAGGGCTATTGTTCGCTATGGAGTCAATATGCCCAACTATCCGAAGTTTACGCAGATGTTCTATATGGCCAAAATTGGCGAGGATTACTACTCGCTGACCGATGAGAGCGAAATCCCGACCTTTATCTCGGCAATGACCCCGGGTGCCAAGCCCAAGGCGTTGTCGCCAGTGGCAAAAGGAGTGAAGATTTCCGCTCTGCACAACAAGCTCACGGCTCTGCGCACACCTCTCGAGCACCACTATCGCTTAACACCCATCCCGCGCGAAAGAATAAAGTAGCGATGATGGATTACCAAAAAAAGTTCGGGCTCCTGCCCGAACATTTTTTTGGTCTTGGATGGGTTGGATGGCCAATGGAAAAAAGGTATATCTCCTCGTATTTGCTTGGGTGCAACCGGTGTTAACGACCCTCGCAAGATGCAAATACTCGAGATGACGAGAGTTTTTACACACCCCTCTGCAATCCGGCCTGCATAACGCAGAAATCACCCGCAGACCTTAGACAATAAAATCGTTTATGCGAGGGGATTTTTAGGCTTGTAGGGTGGAGTGCGGAGGGAGCATACTCAGCGTATGTGACCTCTGCAATCCGGCCTGCATAACGCAGAAATCACCCGCAGAAACGGTTTTATTTTGTTGCTATGTAGAATAAATCAAAACAATCCGACCCAACAGGTGCAATATAGTAATCATCCATCGCAATAGAAGTTGTCAGTTCGCGATTCTTCTTGAGCAGACGGCGGCGATTGATGCGGTTGAGAATATCGTAGGGCAGCTGCAACATAAATCGTGGCAGAATATACTGCAAGCGCAAAACATCAAAACGAGTAATGCGTTGCACACTGCGGCGATTCTTCTCGTAGTACTCCATAACCTTCTCGTTGCCGAAGACACCCATCGGCTCGACCTGCGAAAAGTGGCACTCGAGCATATTGGTCAACTCCTCGGGGCGATACTCGCGGACATGCCAGGGGTTGCGTGTGAGCGACATCGGAGCATTGGGCGTTGTGACGATAAACTTACCCCCCGGCTTCAGCACACGATGCACCTCGCGCACAAAGTCAAAGTCGTGCTTGATGTGCTCGATAACCTGAAACGACACAACATAGTCGAACGAATTATTCTCGGCCGGGATAGGTGGCACGGCAGCCTCCACAAACTCGACATTCGCCGCCTGATAGAGTCTCTCGGGCATGGTCTTGTCGATAGTTATAAATCGCATAGCGTGCGGAGCCAACACCTCGGCCCCATAGCCATCGCCTGTGCCGATTTCGAGCACATTGCCCTCAATCAACTCAGCTGCCTTGTGATAGGCCAGCAACGAACGCTGGAAGACGTAATTATCGGATTGCTCGCGCGATACTCGCTCGGCAGTGGTCACCTTTGCCATATCTCTACTTAACCTTTATACCCTCGTCAGTAACCTCAACATCGCCTCGCTTGAGCAGCACTCCGAGCGAACGCTTAAAGACCTTCTTGCTCATCTGTGTTGCCGCCATCACCGCCTCGGGCGAACTGTTGTCGTTCAGAGGCAGAAGACCGCTATTGGCCTGCACCAACTCGAGCAACTTCTCGGCAGAGTTCTGCACCTCGGCATAGCCCTCCTGTT